>CAJUQZ010000034.1 GCA_910588755.1 uncultured Lachnospiraceae bacterium
GATGTTTTACTGCGTCATAACTCTCAACTGTAATGCTTGTCTGATCTGTGAGGCCATAATCATAGACGTACTTTGCCACACAGCGAATCCCGTTTCCGCACATCTGCGCCCTTGTCCCGTCCGCATTGTACATCTCCATCTCAAACGCGGCAGTTTTCCCTGGATTTATGAAGATCACGCCGTCCCCGCCAATGCCAAAATGCCTGTCGCTAAGCCACCTGACAAGCGCAGGCTTTTTGTCTGCATCAATGTGCTGTGTAAAACCGTTGACATAGATATAGTCATTCCCACAGCCATGCATTTTAGTAAATTTCATATTTTTATCCTTTCCAATGATATGCCAGTGCTCTATCCAGTCAGAAATTAGACTTGTGAGCCGCATGATTTGTGCCAGTGCTAGGCAAAATTTCGACGGCGATGCGGTGGCATCGTCTAGAAATTTTAACGACGCAATGGTGCAAAGCAGGTGGTTTGCGAGTTTAATTTCTGGCCGGATAGAGCGCTAATCTTATACGCCTTTTTTTACACTTACCTTTTACACTGATTAGCCCTGAAGCGCTGACCAGCTCCAGTCAAGAATCTCTGTGTCACCCTCCGTGTTGTCCTCACTGATCTGCACGGATATCAGCTGCAGATCCTCAAAGGCCCTGATTGCGTGCTTCTGCCCCCTCCTGATGGAGATGGTGTCTCCGCGCGAAAGCTTCATCAGGCAACCATCTATGACAAGCTCTCCCCGCCCGTTTGCCACTGTGATCACCTCGTCCTTATACCGGTGCACATGGTAGTCCTGCGCGCAGCCTGCATTGACGGTAACGTGCTTTGTGAGCGATTTGGTCCCGTCTGCATACTTGCTGTAGTCGTATACCTTGTACTCACCCCATCGCCGCTCCTCGTACATCGGACGGCTGTCAATATTCTCCACGTATGGCTTGATATACGAACTCTTGTGCTTGTCTGACACGAGAATACCGTCCTGTCCCGCCGCGACGACAAGATCCTGCGCGCCAAGCACCACGACTGGAATGGAAAGCTCATTGACCACATGAGTATTGACACACTCCTCACCCATGATGACATCGCCAATGCTCTGCTCCTTCATCTCCTCGGTCAGTGTATTCCATGTCCCGATATCTTTCCATGCACCGCTGTATGGAACGACAGCAAGCGCCTCTGTCTTCTCTACCACCTCATAGTCAAAGCTATCTTTTTTGAGGTCGGGATAATGTTTTACAACATCGGAAAAATCCATGCTCTCTAGATATTTGCCTGCAATATCCATCAGATATTTTAATCTGAAAGCAAACACGCCCGCATTCCAGAGCGCCCCTTTTTCGATCAGCATTTTCGCTGCCGCCTCGTCCGGTTTTTCCTTAAAGCCCTTCACCGTGCCATCCGCACCTGGTATAATATACCCATACTTTTCAGAGGGATATGACGGCGCGATGCCCATGAGGACAATGTCCGCCCCTCCCTGCTGCACGCGCGCATCCATCTGCTTAAAAGCCTCAAAATACGCCACATCCACATAGGGATCAACCGGGAGTACAATCACGGTCTCCTCCGGTTCCATCCTCTTTACCGACAAGAGATACGACGCTGCGAGCACAATTGCCGGAAACGTGTTCCTGCGCTCTGGTTCTATCACAATATCCACATCATCCGGCAGCTGCCCCCTGATCGACTCAACCTGCGTGGCTGACGTTGCCACCACGATATCCGCATCAATACCTGCCTGGACAATCTGCCGGTACACGCGCTGCACCATAGACTCATAACCGCCGTCCGCGTCACTAAGTAGCTTTAGGAACTGCTTTGACCGGATCTCATTTGACAATGGCCACAGACGCTTCCCCGAACCACCTGACAGTAATACGATATTCATATCCATTCCCTCCACTAAAACCAACCTGTTTATTTCAAAGCAAGCACCATCTGCGCTGTCTCTACCATGCTTGTGCCGTTATCCATACTGTGCTTTTGCAGATAGCGGTGCGCCTCCTCCTCCGTCATATGGTTTCTCGTAATCAGTAGCTGCTTCGCATGCTCTATGACAGCCTTCTCCTTCTCATCACGAGACGCCGGCTTCTCCCTGCGTTTCTTTCTGCGCCGGACAATCCCCTGTGACAGCATGTCAACCGTGTTGACCAGCTCATGTACCTTTAGCGGCATGGCAAGCCCAATGATCCCGCTGCCAAGTTCTTCTGCCAAAACCCGCTGCGACGCCATGACCACCATCTCAAAGTCCCTAGGTAGGTGTTCCCTGACCTCGACACAGATCATGTCGGCAAGCCGGTAGCCTGTTATGACGATACCATCGTGAAACTCATCGGCATAGCCCAGTGCCTGTGCGCCAGAGGTACAGACTGCCGTCACGCCAAATCCATTTTTGACCAAAATATTTTTGATGCTTTTTGCATCCTCCATTTTGGCAAAAACTACTATAATATTTGTCAATCGCACACCCCCAAAATCACACTGAAATACCTGCTGACTGTTCAGCCGTCAAAGGTGCACTTATATTTTGTACAGATACGACTCAATCTCCCAGCTTGTCACCTGGGAATCATACTCCTTCCACGCTGCAAGCTTGGCATCATAATATTGTTCGAACACCCGGTCTCCAAGCAACCCGCGAAGCAGTGGGTCCTTCTTCATCTCCTTGCACGCCTCCAAAAGGTCCGTCGGAAGTTTCCTGATCCCACGCTGTGCTGCCTCCACCTCCGAGAGCACATTGATATTATCCATCACTTTGGCCTCCGGCTCAATCTGATTTCTGATACCATCAAGCCCAGCCATCAGACACGCCGCGATGGCAAGGTACGGATTGGCGGAGGGATCCGGACTTCTTAATTCGATCCGCGTGTGCTCCCCGCGCATGTTTGGCACCCGGATCAGCGTGTTTGCGCCAAGTGTGCTCCACGCGATATACACTGGTGCCTCAAACCCTGGACGCAGCCTTTTGTAGGAATTGACCAGCGGATTTGTCACCGCACAGATTCCCCGCACATGCTTCATCAGCCCCCCCATAAAATAATAGGCTTCCCTGCTCAACCCATTTTCATCAGAAGGATCGTTAAAAATATTCCTGCCGTCCCTGCTTAGCGACATGTTGATGTGCATACCCGAACCGCAAAACTCCATTCTCGGCTTTGGCATAAATGTCCCGTGCAGCCCGTGGTGCTTTGCAATCGTCTTGACAGCAAGCTTAAAAGTCATGATATTGTCCGCCGTCACAAGTGCCTCGTCATAGCGGAAATCTACCTCGTGCTGGGAGGGCGCCTTCTCATGGTGGGACGCCTCCACCTCAAATCCCATCTCCTCTAGCGTGAGCACGATATCGCGTCTGGCATTCTCACCGTTGTCGAGCGGCCCCATATCAAAAAAACCTGCCTGTTCGTTCGTGTTCGTCGTAGGTCTGCCGTTCTCGTCCGCATTGAACAGGAAGAACTCGCACTCTGGCCCCACCTCGAAGGTATAACCCATATCCGCCGCCTCCTTGAGCGCCTTCTTCAGTATATAGCGGCAATCGCTTTCAAATGGTGTGCGGTCCGCGCGGTACACATCGCAGATAAAGCGCGCAACCTTCCCCTGCTGCGGGCGCCACGGAAAGATTGTAAAGGTGTCAAGGTCAGGATACAAAAACATATCCGCATTGTCCGTCGGGAGCATTCCCTTAACCAGCGAGCAGTCGAACATACAATCGTTATTCAGTGCCTTCTCCAGCTGACTTGAAGTGATCGCCACATTCTTAAAATTTCCCTCAATATCTGTAAACTGCATACGGATAAACTCTACGTCCTCTTCCTCCACCATCGCAATAATATCCTGTTTCGTATATTTGGCCATAACCTCAACCTTCCCTTTCCCTAAATATCTTCATCACCACTAATTTCCTGCCAATTGCTACGCATAATCCGTGCACACCGCTCATACCTTTATATAAAGAACGTAAATGGAGTCTTTATATGAGCGCTAACACAAAAATTGTCGTACTCCGCTCAAAAGAATTAGTCTATGCACTTGTGCTTCTGGTGGTGAGTGTACTTATTATAATGGTAGCAGTATCCCTTTTCTTACCCGAAAAAGACACTGCTTCTCCCGTTCCTGCCCAGAATGCAGAGGAGTCAACACAACAGGTTCCATCACAGGCCCCGTCACAGACAGTCCCTAAAACAACCCCTGCAAACCAGCCCCTAAATGGGACACCAAACCAAAACGACGGCGAAACACAAAACGGAACCGCCAGCATCAGCACCACATCCGCACAGGACACCTACGTCCCCGGAATCTACTCCAGCACGCTGTTGCTTGGAAATGCCAATGTGGAGCTGCAGATTGCCGTAGATAAAAACCATATTAATTCCATTACCATGACAAACCTCGACGAGTCCGTGACCACCCTGTACCCGCTGATGAGCCCCACCCTGAACGAGCTAGCAGGCATCATCCTGTCCGAGCAGAGCATAGACAATATCAGCTACGGCACAGAGAACCGCTACACCTCCATGCTGCTGATGCAGGCGATCACGGAGGCCCTAGACAAAGCGATGGTATCCGAGAATGCCGACAGGCCTGAGGCTGGCGCAATCTATTGACATATTACTTCCTTGCGTCTTGTAGCATTCTTTCAAGATCATCGGTCTCGAAATTGTATAACTTATTGCAGAACTGGCACCGTACCTCGACTGGCTTGCCGTCGTCGATCATCTCCCGGATATCTTTTTTCCCGATGCTGATGATCGCACGCTCCACGCGATTGCGGCTGCAGTCACAATAGTACTGTGCCGGTATCGTATCGTTGATCTCCAGTCCCAGATCGCCAAGGAGAAGCTCAAGAAGCTGTTCGGGAGAGCTGCCGCTGTCCAGGATATTGGTAACGCTATCCATCGTCTTGAGCTTTTCCTCAAGGGCGCTGATCGTCCCGTCCTCCGCAAAGGGCATCAGTTGAATGATAAATCCCCCCGCCTGCCTCACTGTATTGTCCCTCTCCATCAGCACGCCCAGCCCGACCGCCGACGGAACCTGCTCTGATGTCGCGAAATAATATGTGAGATCCTCCGCGATCTCCCCAGTCTGTAACTGCGTCTGCCCGACATACGGCTCCTTTAGTCCCATATCCTTGATGACGCTTAATATCCCACTTCCAACAGCACCGCCAACATCCAGCTTTCCAAGCGCATTTGGCGAAAGCATCACCTGCGGCTCGAGCGCCGCACCTTTTACATTGGCCTTTGCATCGGCCGTCACAGCAAGACCGCGCACCGGTCCGTCACAGTGGATTTGCAGTGTCAGGGTATCCTGTTCCCCCTTAAGCATACTCCCCATCATCGCGCCCGCCGTGAGCAGACGCCCCAGCGCCGCCGTGATCACAGGACTTAGGTCATGAATGCTCCTAGCCTGCTCCACAAGCGCTCTCGAAGTTATCGCAAACGCCCTAATCTGTGCATTCGCCGCCGTTGCCCTCACTATATAATCACTCATATCAAACTCCCTTTATCCTTACTTCACACCTTATTCATTATTTCACATTCCGCGCATATTTTGTTTTTTTTGTCTTTTCCTGCGCCACACAGTAGATACGCTCACTCGACTCTGTGACTGCCCCGAGCGTATCCGCGTCAAACGCCCTGACAAACCCCAACCCGGAAAGCGCAATAAACTGCTGCATCTGTTCTAACGTGTAGCCTCTCTGGTAATGAACCTCCCAAAAACGGGTAAATAACTCCCTGCCAGAGTCTGCTTCCTCTTTATTCCGCACAAAAACTGTCAGGTCATACTCGTTGATATCGCGCTTTGAATCATATTCATTTTCCCATATAAAACTGCAGTCCTCCCGGTTCTCGGCAATCACGCTGTCCCCGATGACTGTCTCATACTTATACCGCGTGTTGAAATCAAAAATAAAAATCCCACCCGGATCAAGGTAATTATTGACAAGCCGAAAACACGCCACAAGATCCTCGTCCTCCAAAAGGTAGTTGATGCTGTCACACACGCTCACAACCGCCCGCACCGTCCCGTACAGTTCAAAAGAACGCATGTCCTGATTCAGGTATAATATGTCATGCCCAGACTGCGCCCTTTTCTCACAGGCCGCACCGAGCATCTCATCAGAGACGTCCACGCCAATCATGTCAAAACCGCGCGCGGCCAGAAGCTCTGTAAGGCTTCCCGTCCCGCAGCCAAGCTCTAGTACCAACCCGTCTCTGATATCATATCTCTCCAGCTCCTGCACAATGTTCCGGCACCACTGCTCATACGGTGTCCCATCCATCAGCAGGTCATACACGCCCGCAAAATCTGTGTACGCCTCCATACTATACCTCCGTTTTCAGCCCCCCTGATTTCAAAGCCACTAATTTTCTGGACTCCTGTTTTTAGTTTCTGTTTTCAGGCCCCCAGCTTCAGGGAAATAAAGAACCCCGCAACAAGCAGGACCACCCCTGTAAGAATCTCCACAATCCCGACAGCCCCAATCTCCATCATAATCAGAATCGCAAACGGCGATGCCGCAATCAGTCCTATAATAGCCCAATACGTAACCAGCGGGAACTTCTTTAACATAAACTCAATCAGCTTTGCCACAGCGACAATCCCAATAACGACACCAATGCCAAACGGCACCAGCACCACGAACGTATCAAGCATCGCGGCAATGTCAAAAGCTTTCAGCGCATTGATAAAATCGTTGATCGTATCAATAATCGTGTTGTAGTAGCCAAGAATCATCATGATCATTGAGCCGCTCACACCCGGAATCACCATTGTCGCCGCCGCGATAATGCCAACACCAAAGAGCTTTATCACATTACCGGCACGAAAGGAGATATCCGCAGAAGAACCGCCGCCCTCGCCGACAAACGCAAATCCTACTACCATCACAAAAAACAGCAAAAAGGCAATAATCTGCGGAATCTTAATCGTATTTCCCTTCACCTTCCCATAGATCACCGGCAGGCCGCCGAGAATCAATCCGATAAAAAACAGGTTCGTTTGCAAAGGAAACCGCGGAAACAGGATTTCAGAGAATATCTTGGCAAAAATAGCGATGGATAAGAGCATTCCAATCAGGATTGGCACCAGCAATGCCACTGCCTCCTTCATGCGTTTGATAAAATGTGTCAGCACCAGTATCAGCCTGTCATAGATGCCCATAGAAACCATCATGGTCCCTCCGCTGACGCCCGGAATCACATTGGCAATGCCGACCACCATACCTCTTAATATGTTCACAATAAATTCTTTCATAATCTTTGTATCTAACCTTTCCACATTTTAAATCTTACATTCTAAATCTTATATTCTGCGTTTTTACATGCGAAACTCTCATCTCACATTGCATACCACCATAAGTTAAAACCTTGCAACAACACACTGTATCGACCAACCACCCAAAATATCTGCCAGATACTCATTTCAACGCATGTGCATAGCAGCAGTCTACTTGTCCCGCAGATACGCTTTGAGAAAAGCAAGCACCCTGTCCATCTCCTCGTCCGTCCCTATGGAAATGCGCAGATAATTGTCAATACGCGGCTTATTCCAATGTCTGACATAAATCCGCTCTGCCCGGAGCGCCTCGAAAATCTCTTGCGCCGGAACCGTCCTGTGTGCGGCAAAGATAAAATTGGTCTTCGAATCCGGAAAAACAAAGCCAAGTTTTGCCAGCTCCTTCTTGGTGCGTTCCCTCGTCGCGATAATCTTAGCCGTCGTCTGCGCAAAATACGGCTCGTCCTCCACTGAAGCCACCCCCGCAGCAATCGCGATGGCACTCATCGTATACGAATTAAAGGAAAATTTGACATCGTTAAGGTACTTAATCAATTTCTTACTACCCATCGCATATCCGATACGCATACCCGCCATCGAGCGTGACTTTGAGAACGTTTGTACGACAAGCAAATTGTCATAATTTTCAATCAGGGGCACACAGCTCTCCCCGCCAAAATCCACATACGCCTCATCGATGATGACGACTGAGTCCGGATTGGCCCTGACAATCTCCTCGCACACTGCCCGTCCCGAGGACACCCCCGTAGGCGCGTTGGGATTTGCTATGACGATACCTCCGTTTTCCTTAAAATAATCTTCCTTTCTGATACAAAGGTTTTCATCTAACGGCTGGTCCTCGAAGGAAATCCTGTACAGATTGGCCCACACGTCATAAAAAGAATAGGTGACATCCGGAAACAAAATTCTTTTGCCAGAAGTAAAAAAGGTCAAAAATGCCATCGAGAGCACATCATCCGAACCGACACCGACAAACACCTGCTCCCTGTCAAGCCCGTGGTGCCTTGCAAGCGCAGACACAAGCGCGGACACATCAGGATCCGGGTATCGGCGCAGCCCGTCACAGTCAAAACCCTTAATCACCGACGCAACTTTGGGCGATGGCGAATACGGGTTCTCGTTTGTATTGAGCTTGATGACATTTTGGTCCTTTGGCTGCTCGCCCGCCACATACGGCACTACTCTGCGTACATTATCCTCCCAGCTCATATCGGCCTCCCACTTTTATTCACGTTTATCATACACGTCATTTTCATATTCATCCTGCCAAAAACTCCCTCCTCATCTGCGGAAAATACCTCTTTTGGGTATTCCGTCAAAAAAATGGCTGTTCTAAAAAATTAGCCTGCCTACCCTAAAAATGCCTGGTTTTTTATTATCTTAACAAAATTTCCAATTTTATGCAATGTCTGTTGACTCCAAAAGAATTTCAATCTACTATTAAAATATAGTATATTTTTCCATTAAAATGAAATCCTTATACCAGAGCGGAGGTTCAATATGTATTATCTAAAGATTTTTATTGAAAGTTTTTTGTCGCTTTTTGCCATAATGCGTGTCACTGGAATGTCCACTAGAAATCCGTGCTCCATCATTTTGTTCCTGGTCCTCATGTATGTCTATGCAAAGCTTCACAGCGACCATGTGGAGGGGCGCATCATTCCGGGAGATTTGACATACGCTGCTCTTTTAGGCGTACTATTTAGTATTTTTACTATATCTGCACAGTACCAGACAATCCTGGGTGACATGACAAATTTCCTTTTTTGCGCTGTGGTCCTGCTCTTTACAGGTATTGGTCTTGTGCTAATTTACAGCCGCCTGTCAATCTGGTTTCTACAGGCGGCTTCCGGACTTCGCCTCACGGGCTCTGGCTATTCCTACGCATGGATTCCCTTTCTGACTGTGCTGGTATGCCTCCTGTGCTGGCTCCCTTATTTCCTGTATGAATATCCCGGTGTCATGACGCCCGACAGCATCAACCAGTACGCGCAGGCCACAGGAGCCTATGCACTCTCCAACCACCACTCTGTCGTCCACACAGCGCTGATTGGTGCCTGCTGCAATATCGGCGTGTCCCTCACAGGCGATCCGCACACAGGACTTGCGCTGTACACAGCCGCCCAGATGGTCTTTATGGCTTTTGCCGCCGCTTATGTCGTGCGCACGTTGCAGAAGGCAAACGTCATCATGCCGGCCATCGTCCTCACCATATGCTTCTACGCCCTGATACCCTACAATGGCGCGTACGCCGTCACGATCTGGAAGGATATCCCCTTTGCAGGCTGCATGACCGTCTTTGCCGCGGCGCTAATGCGCTTTTTGCTGCGTGGAAGCCTGGCGGCCTCGGCTGACGCAGTGCCAAAGCTTAAAATCAGCGAGTACTTTACCCTGCTGCTCCCCTATGTCCTATCCGCTGTCTTACTGTGCCTGCTGCGCGGCAATGGGTGGTATGCCTTTGCAGCCTCCATGCCGTTTATCCTGTTTGTCTACCGCAAATGGCTGAAGGTCATGCTCCCGGTACACCTAGCCATACTGGTACTGGTGCTCTTTGTCAAGTATCCGGTCATGAAGGTATATGAGATCCAGCAGGCCGATTTCGTCGAAGCCCTGTCCATACCTGTCCAGCAACTCGCACGCACCATCGCGGGTGGGGCAAAACTCACAGACAGTGAAACGGCATTTCTTGGACAACTGATGGACTTAGAGCAGGTTTCTAGCGTGTACCAGCCTGACGTATCCGACAATATCAAAAACCTGATCCGTCAGAAGGGCAGTGACTATCTAGAGTCACACAAAGGCGCATTTTTCAAAATATGGCTCTCGATCGGCACAAGGTATCCAAAAACTTACTTTGATGCGTACGTGGCCCAGACAAATGGCTACTGGTATCCCGATGTTCACTGTGAGCCCGGCCTTGCTGACGGCATCTACCTAAATGAATTTGACCTCACCTGGCAGCCTGTGGTCAAAGGACCTGCCATCGTCAAAATAAAAGAACTCCTGTTCAAACTTCCCGAAATGGTCCCGCTCTATGGGCTGATGTGGAGCATGGGATTTATCCTGTGGGTCACATTGATGTTCACTGCGCTGTGCCTTCGCATGGACAGCCCTGCAGGCGCGCTGGTCTGCCTGCCCTTTATCCTTCTGATTGCCACCCTGTGCATCGCCGCCCCTGTCGCAGCAGAGTTTCGGTATGCATATGCGGCCTTCTACGCACTGCCCCTGATTCTTCTATCCCCTTTTGTGCGTGATTGCTAAGGAATAGCAGAAAGTGTGTTCGAAAAACATCCTAATAAATTACTGTAACGTTCTCTATATTGTCATCAATAACGTCGAAGGCTATGATATTTTCACTGGTTCTGTGATGTGCCATATAATATCTGCCTTCGATTTCAGTTATATAATACGGTGTCCCGCCCGACACGCCAAACGCTTTGTAAATGTCCTCATATTGGCTGTCTGCAAGTCCCTCTAGGCTGTCTGTCCTGATGATTGTCGCATAGTCCTGGTTCTCTTGATTGTCTGTCGATACAGTAATATAATAATACCCTCCAATCCTTGACAGCTGCACCATTCCCGCAAGCTCATCCGCCACGCTGTACTCCCTCACAACGTCAAATCCATCGCCCGCACTGTTTACCACCGCCTTTATAATCTTCTGGTTATTATGCCCGGACACAAAATATATGTCATCCCCAATAACCGTAAATGACCGCACATAGACGCCGTACAGCGCATCGAGCTTTAAGATCCTGTCCACATACAGCGGATAGATGCCGTCCTCACCGGGACTTGACGCCCTTTTTACCAGATACATTTCCCCCGTGATGGAGCTCCACGCCATAAACACCTGGTTCTTTTCATCGTACTGGATATAGTGCGGGCGCATGCCGATGTTTTCAAGTGTCTGGGTGTGCACATATTCTTCCCCGCGCTTCTGAAACACCATCAGCCGGTTGTTCTCCGTGTCATCAATGACAATCACTGTCCCGTCTGAAGCAATCGTGTGGGCATAGTGAACCTCTCTTGTGAGCACAGACCACTCCTGCAATGGGTCTGTAAGATTGTCATGATAGATAATCTGGTCATGATAACAGTCCGCTATGAAATAAGTCCCATCTATCCTTGTAATGTACGTTGCGACATTTAAGGTAGCATAGGCATTTTTCTGCCCGCAGGCTACTGGATTTTCGAGAATCCCCTGGTAGCGCTGCGGATCAGATATGTCAGATGTCTCAGGTGAAGCCAATGTATTGAATGTATCTTTTGTGGCAGCCGTCTGCGCCCTATCCTTTTCTGCACAGGCCGAAAACAGGACCATTATGGCAAGGACGGCACCCACGACATATTTTTTTCTCATTATTTTTCTCATAAGTATCCTCTATTACAAATATCCTCTGTATAAATGTTTTCTGATCAATTAAGCATCTTCTTTAATTTAGCATCTTCTTTAATTTAGCATTTTCTTTAATTAAGCATCTTCTTTAATTAAGCATTTTCTTTAACTAAGCATCTTTTTAATGATGTATCTTTTGTATTTTCACTTCTGTATTTTCCGTGTCAAAGGCTGACCCACCAAAATGCAGCCAGACCATACACTTCCTTCCCGCACAATTATAGCACCACTTTGCACTGCACACAAGAGACTGGTTTTAAGGCATTTTCGCCATATTTAAGCACCGTTTCTTGTGCTTTTTGATGTAAGTTGTGAACGGATTGTGAACACATCGTAAATATAAAGTAAATGTAAAATGAATAAATTTTTTATTTTGCTATTGACCTTTGCAAAAATTTATGTATAATTATCACTTGTAAGGCACAACAGGAATAAAAATCATCATACTTATTCCTGAAAAAGTTTCGCACTACATAGTGCATGCGCAGACGCGCAGATGGAGGAGAAAAATTATGAAAAAAAGAATTTTAACAACAGTTATGGCACTTACATTAGGCGCAGCAATGCTCACAGCATGCGGTTCTAAGCCAGATGAGACAACTACAAACGAAACTGGCGTGGTTGACACAAACCTTCCAGAGGAGACTACAACACCGGTAGACGAGGCTGCTGATGTGGAGACAACTGTTGTAGACGAAAATGCTGATGCTGAGACAACTGTTGCATCAGATGAGAACGCTGATACAGAGACGACTGTTGCAGACGAAAATGCTGACGCTGAGACGACTGTTGCATCAGATGAGGCCGCTGATACAGAGACAACTGTTGCGGACGAAAATGCTGACGCTGAGTCAACAGAGACTGCTGCTACAGAGGCTGCTGCAAACTAATTTTGACAAGATCTTTATTCAAAGTCTTTGATAGTGAAAATCGAGCAGGCGCGTTCCTGCTCGATTTTTATTGGTTCATTACTGATTCATTATTGCCTGTTATTTTATTGGCAGCTTCGTTGCACGTGCCGAGTAGAGAACGTCTTCCCTACTCGATTTTTACTAATTTGGGATCTGTCTTCCCTCATGATTCATGGTATAATCATTCCTGTAAATCAGCTCGGACACAGGCACAAACTGATAGCCGGCGTCCTTTAGTGCCGTGATCAGGGTATCAAGCGCCTCCGCTGTGTATCTAGCGCCATTATGGCACAAGATAATCGAGCCGTTTCCAAGATGTTCATTCTCAGTGACGGTCCTTATGATCGCGTCCGCACCATAATCTTTCCAGTCCAGGCTGTCAACATCCCACTGGATCGGGTAATAATTGCACTTTCGTGCGACACGGATAAGCTTTGTGTCATAGTCGCCATATGGCGGACGGAATAAAAACATATCGTATCCGGTGAGCTCCTTGACTTTGTCGTGCACCAGCATCAGCTCTTTTTCCTTCTCTGCATCGGACAGCTGACTCATGTTCTTGTGATTTTGGCTGTGGTTCCCAAGGTCATGACCTTCTGCGAGTATCATCTTTACATCCTCAGGATAGGACTCTACCCATCCGCCTGTCATGAAAAAAGTCACCTTAACATCATGTTTTTTGAGTATTTCCATAATTTTCTTTGTGTCCTCATTTCCCCATGCGGCATCGAATGTCAATGCGATCTTTGGTTCCTCTGTCTGCACACAATAGATCGGCAACTCCCTTTCCTTTGCACCTGCGCCTGTCGGAAGGAATATCCCCGCCTCCTTATAGCGCACGCCAAGAAACCCTGCCAGTAACAAAACCGCTACGGACAGCGCCACGATCTTTCCCGAAATATGGATTCTGCCCACATGCGCACTGATATCACGCAGATACTGAATCAGCACACCACTTGTCTGCGCGTCATTGTCCCCATTGCTTCTGCCAAGCATAGACTGCCCTCTCGAATCCTTTTTATAAACTATATGATTCTTCCTTATATAATATGACAAAATGGCAGACAGGTGCAGCAGCAGACACTGATTTTGCAGGGCCGCTATACCGCCTGGATTCTCCAGCTTCCCCTGTTTTCCACATGAATAGAAAATCTCGTGCCGTCTGTCAGATAGACATTCAGCGTGTCATTATTGTCCTCCGCGACAATATCCTGGATCGGAAGCCCGTTCGTCTCGTTCAAAATATCAAATAACCGGTCTTTAAATTCATTTTTCTCCATCGTCATTCGTCCTTTGTTTTCGTCCTCTGTACTTCCCCAACTACCTAACTATATGGTGAGTGACTTTATAGTGAATTGCTATACTTCCATTCATTATATATAATATTGTGTGAAAAGTAAAGGAGATTTTCATATGAGAACTACAAATGATAACTATGGTAATTTATACCTGCGCATCAATGACATTCTAAAGGCGAAAGGCATCAGCAAGAATCAAATCTGCAAAGATCTGGATATCCCGCGCTCCAATTTTAACAGGTACTGCCGCGATGATTTTCAACGAATCGATGCTGTCCTGATCTGCAAGTTATGCTGGTATCTAAACGTCGAAGCCGGGGAACTAATCAAATACAAACATTCTGACGAATAACTGATGACCTGTCAAATCTGCTAATCTCCCCGGATACCCTGCAATAGTCCTCCTCATTGTCGATTTCATCAATGTAGTATGACTTATATGACATCCCAAGGATATTCATGTCAGATGTAACCTCATTGAGCGCATCCTCTGCATAAACCTGAGTTTTTCCCGCCTCCACAAATTGGACAACCTGATTTTTCCAGATCCGGACAGCATCAGCTCCAAGCTTGTACAGCGGCTGAAAAGCATAACAGTCCGTTCCAAATATCTGCACGGACACTTTTTTGAGTACACCGTCACAAAACTGCGCCTTAAAATCTTTTCGTGGCAGGACCTTATCTTCATGAAAAAGGCAGAGTGACTCCGCAGGAGAAAACAGCATCGCCCGCACCAGCCCTTCGTCAAACACCAGATCCCCATGCAAAAGCAAAAGCCCAGTATCTAGATAGTCTCTTGCATGGTACATCGAGACAATATAGTTTGTCGTCTGATACTGTGGATTTGGTACAAAAATAAATCGAATCCCTGCATAACGCTGCTGGCATACTGCCGCCTGCGCCCTGATCTGGTCCGCAAACGGCCCCGTCGTGACAACAAATTCATCGATGCCGCACGCACTCAAAATCCGGATCTGGCGGGCAAAGATCGTCTCTGCGCTATAAAGTTTTGTCATGCATTTGGGCTCCAGACGGGTGCACTCCCCCATACGGCTGCCCATTCCTGAATTAAATATAATCGCTCTCATCGCGCCTCCTGTCATGCGTGTGCTTTTTATGTGTACTAGCTACATACTTACTGGTTTATGGGTATTGCTGCTTTTTTTTGGCTGATTGGCTTCAGGTATACAATATACAGCTTACATGCTTTCTTTACGTGCATTGCTGTTGTTTGGCTGATTAGGTTTATGTATACAATATACAGCTTGCAGGCTTTCTTTATGTACATTGCTTTTTTGACTGATTGGATTCAGGTATACAATATACAACTTGTATACTTTCTTTATGTGCATTGCTGCTGTTTGGCTGTTTGGATTCAGGTATACAGCTTACAGGCTTTCTTTATGTGCTTTGCTGCTTTTGCTGATTGGATTCAGGTATACAGCTTGCATGCTTTCTTTTTGTGAATTGCTGCTGTTTGGCTGATTGGATTTAGGTATACGGCTTGCATGCTTTGTTTATTTATGCGTGTTGTTACTTTTTTGCTGATTGATTTTACGTGTACCACTTTTTATGTTTGCCAGCTTCGTGTACACCGCTTCTGACCCTATGCAGTAGTTTTCTGTTGAGGCACAAAAACTGCCTAATGTTTTCCCGCAACGAAACCCTGTCCATATACCCAGACACAGCTTGTTCACTCAGATCAGAAAGATTACTGCCAGACTGTGAAGTCACATGATCATAAAAGTAACACTCCGTGTACAGATACGGCTCAAGCAGGCTGTCAAGCGCACGGATATCATATCGGTAATATGGCATTTCAAGGTGAACAGCCCCGCTTAGCGCCACCACCTTCCCGACAAAAGACATACAATTGTGCGCACCACGAATCATAAATCCATGCAAAACGGGCATCGTGACCATAGCATACAGGTTAAACAGATACTGCTCCTGGTGTCGCTCCACATATTCAAGGAAATGGCAGACACGCCGCTTTGCGCACTCGTCCAGGGGCAGTCTGAAAATCTTTAACAATACCCTGTCATGTCTGCCAAAACAGTAACAGCTGCGCGTCTCATGCATGAACCCTGCGTCAAACGGCGCATAATGCCGCCTTCTCGAGAACGTGATAAAATCCTGAAAGCAGTCATCCATACAGACTGCAACATGCGAATACGCGTATCCGCCAGACAAAAAACGCGACACCGCCGCCAGTCCTGTGTGCGCCTTCACAAGCACAATATAAATATAGTCATCTTTTATCATATTAATGTAGCTCCCAAATCAATTACACCTGTAATATTATCTAACATTATTTTAATCACACTGACACAGTCTCCAAATCGATTGCATTGGTAATCTTATTTATTATTTTTTTAAACTGGTGCAATTTCCATATCAATCACATCTGTATTCTTATTTATTGTCACTTTTATCATATTAATAATATGTTTGTACTTTTATCTATTATCCTCGTTCATCCTCTCGGCGCGGTTTCTATACCAATTGCACCCGTAACTTTATTTGCCATTTCTTTTATCACACTATGGCAAATGCTAAATCAATTGCATCCGTAACTTTATTTGTCATTACTTTTATTGCACTGTCGCAGACGTTATACCAATTGCACCTGCAACTTTATTTGCCATTTCTTTTATCACACTGTCGCAGACGTTATATCAATTGCACCTGCAACTTTATTTGCCATTTCTTTTATTGCACTGTCGCAGACGCCACATCAATTGCATCCGTAATCTTGCAAGCTGGCACAGTTCCCCTTATTAATTTCATCCGTAATTTTATTCAGCTGGCACAAACCGATATGAATTACATCTTTAGCCTGAGCCCGTCTACAAACCTTATTTGGTTTTATTTTCATCACACTTGCGTAATCTACGAAATAATTGCACCTGCAATCTTATCATTTCATAATACATCAAAGTTCCACCTACCAGCATGATAATATCCTCCGGATTGAACACAAGCCCACAAAACCTGCCCGTCCAGCTGCAATCAGCGATTCCTATGACACAAATGAGCGCAAAAAACAAATGTGTCTCAATAGGCCCCAACCGCGGGAACAAAAACTCATTCAGATGCAGGATATAGTTCATGGCCGTAAACATCAGCAGTGCATACACCGGCACCATCAGAATCGCAGTATGGAAGTGAATCACCCCTGCAAATGCAAGCGCGATTATGAGGTATGTAATGTGTAGGATATCTGTCAGCAGATCAAAATATCCACCTGCTTTGGAGCTCATATTCCTCGTTCTTGCCACATACCCATCAAGGTCATCACAGACCAGATGACAAAAAAGCCCACAGATTGTCCCGACAAGAAACCATCTGTTCTTCATGGACAACACGGCAAAAAGTATGCCTGTAAGTCCTCCGAGTGCACCCACAAGTGTGATCTGGTTTGGTGTCACATGTGCCGGAATCCGCTCACCGACTGTCCTGTACAAAAACTTTTGCACTCCTGTCTCCAGCTTGCTTGGTATAATCTTCTTCATAGTATCACTCCTGTATCATATCATCTGTTACGCATCATCATTTCGCCGTTTTCCGCGGAAAATATTTGCTATGAACGACTTAATATAATCCCCATAATCAATAAAATCATACACTCCCTCCCGCTTCGCTTTGAGGAAAAGTCGTATTAGCAGTATATAATACTGAATATAAAAGCTTCCCACCCACATATGGTCTGGCCGAGCGACAAGGTGCAGGTAGTCAAAATGGGAGGGATTGTCCGTGATGATTCTATCTCTGTACTGCTCGTAGACTGGCGTGCACAACTCCGGCGTAAAAATGGAGAGCGCCACATGCCTGACCTGGTGCGCCACAATCCACCGGTAAAGCGCCCTGAAATCCTTTGCACAAAAGCCCAGATCAACGATGAACATTCCCATAATATGAATTCCCAGCTCATTGCATATCTGAATACTCTTTATATTCTGGTTGATGTCTGAACGCTTCTCATAGCGCTGTAAATAAGTATCCTCTATTGCCTCTAGTCCTACAAGCACATAATATAAACCGATCTCCTGAAGCTTTTTCATCATGTTCGGATTTTGTGCAATGAAATCCGCCCTTCCATAACAGATGTACTTTTTTAGAAGCTTCCGCTCCCTGACCTGTTCTACAAACCGGTTCAACCTGTCTGTGTCATACAGGAAATCATCGTCCACGATATAGATATTCTCCGCCCTGATCTGTGCAATCTCGTCAACCACATCATCAATATCGCGGCTGCTTAGATGTCCCATGTTCATCTTGTTCCTGTGGCAGAACGCACATCTGTACGGGCAGCCGTAAGCCGTCCGCACCCACGCGGCATGTCCAAGCTCCAGGTACTGATATCGGTTCGGAAAGGCATCAAAATAGCTTCTGTCTGGTCTGGGCAGGCGTCTGATATCAAACGGTTCGCCCACCTGTTGCTGCCATGCGCCCTCCTTCTGGTAGCATACACCGCTAAGCCGCGCCATTGCCGCCTCCTCGTGGTACACAGCATAGTCCACAATATCCAGAATCCTGTAGATATCAAACGTAGTGAGAATAAAATCCACATAAGAACGGTACATGCGCCCATAACAAAGCTGTGCGTGCAGTCCCCCGATAATTGTCACGGCACCGCACTCTTTCGCGCACGCACAGTACTCCAGCATGAAATTTTCCTGTCTTGCCCTGCCGCATACATACACGACATCAGCCCTTGTGTCACGAATCACAGAAGCTGCGCCGCAGGCTTCCACCTGGCCGTCATACAGTACGACCTCATGTCCCTCCTCCTTCAGCATGGCAGAGATATATTCAAGCTCCAGGCATTCATTTTCAATAACGCCCACAAAGTTGTACCGCGTCCTCGAGATTTCCGGATGGATCAGCAAAAATGATAGCCTACGCTGTCTCATCAGGTCTGCCCTCCTTTATCAGCGCATTGTACGCCACCTTGCCCACCAGTGTCCTTGGCAGCTCATCAATCACCTCATATTCGTATGGCCATGCGTATTTTGCCAGATTTTTCTCACAGTGCTTTTTGATGTCACACAGCAGTTCCTCTTTTCGGTCTTTTGCGTCCTCATTGAGCACGATGAACGCCTTGGCTACCTGCATCTTGTACGGATGGCTGACGCCGACGACACAGGACATCCGCACACCCTCATGCGCGTCAATCACGCTTTCAATATACTGCGGATACAGGCAGTAACCAGAACTGATGATCAGCCTTTTCATTCGCTGTCTAAAGTAGACAAATCCATCACTGTCCATAACCCCAAGGTCCCCTGTGTGAAGCCACACCCTGCCGTCCCCATGCCTTTTTAGCACCTTGTCCGTCTCCTCCTGGTCATTTAGGTATCCCTTCATGACCGTGGGGCCAGAAAGGACGATCTCGCCCTCCTCACCGTAGGGCAATTCAATTTCCGTCTGCGGCTTCACAATTTTATAATACGTATCCGGATATGGGATACCGATGCTCCCTTCCCTGTATCCGTGCAGTGGTGTCAGGCAGCTTCCTGTCACGCACTCCGTCAGACCATATCCTTCTCTAATCTGCGCGTTTGAACCATGCTGGTGCAAAAACAAATCCACTTTTTGCTTGAGCGCGACAGACAGTGAATCCCCGCCTGATATGACGCATTTCAGAAAAGAAAGATCATACCCTTCAAGCGAGCCGCTCATCAGCAGCGCCTCGTACAAAGTCGGCACGCCGGCTATGATATTGGGCTTATACTTTCTAAACAGCTGGGCGCAATGCTCCGCGTTAAATCCGGGCAACAAAATGTCCATGCAACCCACGCACAGTGCTGTGTGGATACAAATTCCCAGCCCAAACCCATGAAAAACAGGCATGATGGCAAGGAGCCGGTCCCCTGGCGCTAAGCAGGCGCACATCTCCTCCCCCTGCATCGCCAGTGCATTAAAGTTCAAATTTGTGAGCTTGATCCCTTTGGGACAACCTGTCGTTCCACCACTGTAGAGAATCGCCGCCACATCGTCCCCTTTGCTGTGGCCATCCTCGTCACCAGGCAGCTGAGCACCCTTTCCTAAAGCCATAAACTGCCTCCATAAGATACAGTCCAGCCCCAGACAGTCCTTAGTTTGCACAGACTTTTTATTCCTGTTCTTAGTCAGTTTATTATAACCTAACTTCATATGAAATGGCATGGAGTCCGCCACTGAAACAACAATGCACTGCTTCAGTCCCGTCTCTTCTATAACCTCACGAAGCTTTGGCAGGCACAGATCGACCGCTACAATGTACCTGCTCTCCGAAACCGTCACATAATGCTTGATCTCAACAGCCGCCGACAGCGGATGAATCATGTTCGCCACAGCCCCGATCCGATTCAGTGCATAAAAGCTGATGACCGCCTCCGGCGTGTTTGGCATGCAGATACTCACACGATCCCCGCGCTTCACGCCAAGCGAGCAGAAAGCAGCAGCGCAGGTTTGAATGTGCTCGTGCAGCTGCACATACGTCGCCTTCCTTCCAAAGTAATCGTAACATATGTTATGTGAAAATTGTTCTGTCCGCTGCGCCATAAATTCATACAAAGACAGCCTTTGCGGGTAATCAAGTTGTGCCCTGACACCCTCGTAAAACTGAACCCACGGTGTCCTGATCTGTTTTGTCTGCATGTTTCTCCTCCTATATCTTCTGCAAAGCCCCCAGTTTTTGTGCCTGATCAGGGCTGTTCCATTAACAGCGCCCTGATTGTTTCGTAGAGCAGCACATTTGCCTCCTCCACTGTAAGCGCTGTCATGTCAAGGGGCTCTCCAAACTTGATCTGCAGGTTCCTGCTTCGGAACCGGTAATCCCCAGTAATCGCATATGGTATGATTTTGCTCTGGGCTCTCTTTGCCATCACAACCGCCCCATATTTAAACGGAAGCAGGAGCTGGTCTGTATAGTTTCGCTTGGCCTCCGGCGACACATTGATGATACAGTCATTCTCCAGATACGCGACAGAACAGTCAAGCGCCGCCGGGTTATGTGCCGCATGCAGATCGACCGGTATCGTTCCCACCCCGCGAAACAGCCAACCAAAAACCCCGTCATGAAGTTCCTTCTTGGCAAGTGTATGTACTGTTCTGTTTGTGCAGCAGTCCACAAGGATCGGATCGAGCGCGTGTTTGTGATTGCCTGCCAGCACGGCACGCCCCGTTTTAGGTATTCGTTCTTTCCCTATCATTCTCGGCGTAAATACTACTTGAAACAAAACATAAAATAACGCCCTGATCATCTTATATAATGGCGGGTTTTTCTGGCGCTCTGTCATTTTACCGTCTCCTTTCCAGATTTGAGTGTACTTAAGAAATTATACACGATTTTTTCTTTAAGCACAATTCATAAATTGAAATCTGTTTTTTTATCTGTTTTGCTATATATAATGCACAAAATCCATGCAAAAACAAATTCATTCACAATTTGTTCTGTTCATTCTTTACAGCCCCTTGAGGATTTGTGTATAATAAACAGGACGTATATCCATACGAAAAAAGAAAAAGGAACATGCTGCAATGAATAACAAATTTGCCAATGCCATAAATGAAACTATTTTCGCCCTGATTCTTTTCATGGCCGCCAATTTTTTCGTGCTAAAAACGATCACAGGGCTGTATTGGATTTTTCTTCCTCTGTACGTCGTGGTCAATCTCTTTCCCACCATTGCAAGACCCCGCACCAGGCGGCTTAGGACCTGCGCCAAGGGAAACGCCCTGCTTCGGGAATTTCTGGGCTCCTCCGCCCTGTCTGTGCTGTTATTTATCCTAAGCTTTACCAGACTACTTCCTATCGAAAATATGTTTTCCAGTCCAAAGTGCTGGGTCATCAACACCCTGCTTGCCATCTTACTGGAGGCAATCGTATTTTGGAACGGGATGCTGCGCATCTTTTTCTCGTCGGAGCAGCTTGGCATCCGAACGCGTGTGATCGCTATTATCTGCGGCATGATTCCCATTGTCCATCTCTTCGTCCTTGGTAAAATGATCCGACTGGTATCTGATGAGATCACACTCGAAAATCAGAAGCTTATCACCGATGAAAAGCGGCATGAACAGCGAATCTGCGCAACGAAATATCCCATTCTCATGGTACATGGTGTCTTTTTCCGCGACTTCCGCTACTTTAACTACTGGGGACGCATTCCAAAGGCGCTGGAAACAAACGGTGCCAGGGTATTTTATGGAGAACACCAGTCCGCAGCGGCGGTCGTGACCAGCGGTCAGGAGATCGCGGCGCGCATTTTAAAAATTGTTGCAGAGACTGGCTGTGACAAAGTAAACATCATCGCACACTCCAAGGGTGGTCTCGACTGCCGATGCGCGCTGCATCTTGCCGGTGTCGCGGAACATGTCGCCACGCTCACTACTGTCAGCACGCCGCACAGGGGCTGCGAGTTTGCAGACTACCTGCTCACAAAAATCCCGCAGGCGGAGCAGACTGCCGTAGCAAATGCCTACAATACCGCACTGCAAAAGCTCGGAGACCCCAATCCCGACTTCCTGGCAGCAGTAAACAATCTCACTGCCTCCTTCTGTGAGCAATTCAATGAAAAATACCCCGATGTGCCAGGCGTCCTGTACCAAAGTATCGGCTCAAAGCTGGGCAAGGCGGGTGGAGGACGCTTTCCACTGAACTTTACCTACCACCTCGCCAGATACTTTGACGGTGCAAACGATGGGCTAGTCGGGGAAAAGTCCTTTCCGTGGGGAGAATCCTTCCAGATGCTCACTGTAAACGGTACACGCGGTATCTCACACGGCGACATGATCGACCTAAACCGCGAGAATATTATGGAATTTGATGTCCGGGAATTTTATGTACAGCTTGTCGCAAAACTAAAACAGAGTGGATACTAACCACCACTCTGTTTTCATTTTACACCATAAAACCTGTCCTGCCTGGTCACACGCCTTTATTTCCCCGTCAGCCTATCAAGCACCTCAAAATACGCCTCAAACGTTTTTCGACAGCACATCGGATCCGCGATTCTGATTCCTTCCACCCGCAGCCCGATGAGCGCAAACGCCATCGCCATGCGGTGATCATCATATGTCTGCACGACCGCTGGATTTAGCGTGCCAGGATGTATCGTGATCGCGTCTGGTTCTTCCTTGCAGGAGATCCCAAGCCTTGAAAGCTCTGTCACTATCGCATGAATGCGGTCTGACTCCTGCAGCCGGATATGCCCTATATTCTCGATTCGGACAATCCCATCCGCAAAAGGCGCGAGCGCCGCGAGCGTCATGGTCTGGTCTGAAAAATCCTTCATATCCACCGTAATGCCCCTCAGCCGCCCGCCCTCAGCCCCCCGCACCTCAATGCCATCCGGGGTATCACTGACTGTACAACCCATCTGCTCTAGCACTTCCAAAAATTTGAGATCACCTTGCATGCACGCCCGCGTGACATGTTTGACCACAGCCCTCCCGCCCGTGAGTGCTGCTGCAGCATAAAAATAGCACGCTGCAGACACGTCCGGCTCGATCTGGCAACAGCCCGGGCGATATGTTGTTTTGCTTTGTACTGTGTAATTTGCACCGTCAAAATCAACCTCTGCGCCAAACTGTTTCATCATTCTGCGCGTGATCCGTATATACGCGCCATCCCTGCGCTCGCTTGTGATCTCGATGCGCACCCCTTGTTTTACCATCGGGGCAACCAACAACAAAGCGCTCAAAAACTGTGTACTCTCACTAATATCCAAGCTTAACCGGCACATCTCGTGCGCCGGCAGTCTGCCGCCGATTCCCCGAATCCGAACAGGCAGATGGCCCTCTTCCTCAAGACAGGTGATCTCCGCACCAATATTTTCCAACACCTCAAAAAGCGGTTTCATCGGACGCATTTTCATCTGCTTAGAGGCATTCACCACAAAGGTTCCCTCCGCCATCGCAAGCATCGCTGTCAGAAAACGCGCGGCAGTCCCCGCACTTCCAACATAAATCTCACCCTCCGTCACGGGGATTCTCCCATTAAGTCCCTCCACAGTGACGGTCTTTGCCGCCTCGTCAATCTCTACCCGAAAGCCAAGGGACTGCAGCGAGCCGAGGAAATTCCTCGAATCATCGCTGAACAGCACCCCTTTTAGCATTGTGCTTCCATTCGCGAGCGCTGCCATCAGCAGCGCCCTGTTGGTCATGCTCTTGGAGCCTGGCACCTCAACCACCCAGTCAATTGGGGCGGCGAGTTTTCGTACTATATATATATCGTTCTTCATTTTGCATGATCCTTCCATTTAACTTATCACCCAAGTCTATCACTCAAAACTGCTTTTCACAATACGCAAACCCTTACATCCTCAAACCATTTGTAACAGTTCGTTACTATTCACACAGGACTTAGCCTTTACTGCTAACTATGGCTTTACAAGCCACGTAAGAAAGCGTATATGCAGCAAGTAAAAATCCATTTGCAAAGCAAATCTTGCATGACTTTTTACCTGTTACTGGAACGAAGTGAACCAATGTCATCAACTTAAGCTTCCTACAGCGAAAATTTATTACTTGGTACTATGAATTATTGAGCATATTTCAGCACAGGATATGATTTAATTTCCTTAAGTTGATGACATTGGGAGTGAACAGTAACAACAGTTCAGCCTGCTGCTTTTTCACAAGCACAAATTTGTCCTCCCTGCAGTTGGTTTGTGAAGTAGCTGCAACGATACTTAAATAATACTATATATCAAACTGTATGTCAAGAATTGCCGAATATATTTTCGAAAATATTTGTTCTGGTGTACTGTTCACCGCACCACAAACAGCTCATGCAGTGCCCTCGTGGCGGCGACATACAGCAGCTTGGCAAGTTTTGGATTCTCTTTATATCCTTTCAGGTCCGGCCGCCACAGCAGCACACAGTCAAATTCAAGCCCCTTTGTCTCCGGCACGGTGAGCACCATCACGCCCTTGCTGAAACCGCTTTTGTCCGAGTCCGTGAGCACGATCTGCCGTCCGAGGCGTTTCGTAACCGCCTCCTTGTCCTCGTCGGAAAAGCAGATGACTGCCATTGTCTCATATCCTTTCTGCCGCATCTCATCCAGGATCTCCGCCGACAGGCCGGCCGCCTCCTCCGCCGAGATGCTCTCCACAAAATGCACCGGCTCGCCATGCCTGATAACTGGCTCGATCTTGTACGCGCCCTTCGAGGCGCTGCTTAATATCTTTCCCGCAAAGTCCGAAATCTCGATCGTATTCCGGTAGCTTTTTGCCAGCACACGAAAGTTGTCCGCGCTGCCGCAGAAAATCTTCTGGCGCATGTCATGCCACTCGTTCATGCCGCACTCGTAATTGACGTTCTGGGACACATCGCCCATAATCGTAAAGAAACAGTCGGGCAGCACTGTCCGCAGCGCATAGTACACAATCGGCCCGAAATCCTGCGCCTCGTCGATAAAAATCTGCCCGAACTCCTCGTCCGGCTTTCTCTGCAGTGCCCTGTAATAAATAATCAGCATCGCCGCCGCATCGTACACGTCAAACACGCCGCGCGCCACCTGCTCCGCCACGGGCGCCATGTCAATATAATAAGTCTTTCCGTACACCTCTAAAAACTGCAAATACAGGCTCACCACGCTGCCCTTGTAACAGTATTTCGAAAAATAGTTCTTGTACTGTGCAAGCTTTTTCTTGTAAATCCCCACTTCCTCCCGGTCCTGGCGCTGCAGCCGGATGCGGTTTCTAAGCCTCTCGTCGAGCGTCACCAGCAGCCGGTTAATCGAATAAGCGGGATTTCCCTTGATAAAATCGTCGTTATTTTTCTGGGATAACAGCATGCCGATCTCCTCATCGCACACGACGCAGTTTCCAAGAATATGGTCGCGCAGCCGCTGCATGTGCTGCTCGAGCTCCGACACGAACAGCATCTTGCTCTTCCAAGCATGACCAGGTGACGGCGGCACGATTTTATACTTTTTCTTCCATTCTTTTTTCAGCAGATACGTCAGCAGTTCATCCATGCGCATGTGCTTCACGTCATACACGTCTAATTCCGGCAGGCCGCCTGTGATATAATCGATCAAAATATCGCTGCCGCCCACAATGCAGAACTCGTTGGACATAAACCGTTCCTTATAGTTGTACATGATATAGGAAATCCTGTGCATTGCCACCGTGGTCTTCCCGCTTCCCGCGACACCCTGCACGAGGACATTGTGAAACGGGCTTTCCCGTATGATCTCGTTCTGCTCCTTCTGAATCGTGGCAATGATATCACCGAGCACGGCGTCCCTGTTTTTGCTCAGATACTTTACGAGCAGTTCGTCGTTTGCCGCCACATCGCTGTCATAAAAGCCCTGCAGACGCCCCTCCTCAATATCGTATGTCCGTTTCAGGTTCAGGTCGATATGGTACGTACGACCCTGGCATTCGCCCCCCTTTCCATCACTGCTGCTGTCAGGAATGCTGTATGTGCCCTGCCCGATTTCATTTTCATAATACACGCTGGAAATCGGCGCACGCCAGTCCACGATCTCCACATTGGTCTTATCGCGCAGCACGCCGTGCTTTCCGATGTAAATGGATTCAAACAAACGTTCATCTATATTGCGGTAATCAATTCTGCCAAAAAAGGGCTTGTCGTACGCCGCCTGGTTCTTGTTCAGCTGATTCAGGCTGTGCTCCTCTAAGCTCCGCGAAGTCATCATCTGATCATACAGCTCGACATTGCCGCTCTGCACCGCGTCAAACAGTTCCTTTGTCTCCCTGTGGCGCGCCTCATACTGCTGCCTGTACTCCTCGACATTCGATGCGATCAGCGCCCTGCATTCCCTTAAATACGCCTCCTCCTTCTGCCACTCCTTGTTTTCTGCTGTCTTGTTCTCTGCCATAGTTCACCCATACCTTTCCAGGAACCTGTCATCGTTCCTTACCTGTCCGTTTTTTGGTCTCGTTTTTGATTCCAGTCTCTTGATCCCGGTTTTCGATTTAACTTTCTTAATTCCAATTTCTTGGCTTCGGCTTTTGATTCAGCTTCCTCGATTCCAGTCTCCTAATTCCAGTTCTGGATTCTGCTTTTTGTTTCCGTTTTTCCGATTCCAATTTACAGGACAGATTTGTACATGTACTTCCCATATGGGGTTGCATGTTATGATTGCTGTGTCTCTGTTCACGCTGTATGTACGTTTTCGTATGTGGCCTATAATGCATACATCGTAGTAAATGCCAGAACAATACGTACTGTAACATCGCTACAAATAATATTATATTTTTTTCTATAAAAATACTAGACTTATATTTTCAGTTATGATATAGTGTTGTATAGAGTTGTAAATAAAAAACACTTTAGCTAGCTAAAGTGTTTTTTCTATTAATTTTTCTACTTCTTCCATACGCAAAACCTCACTGCAATTCAACTTTAAATCCTGCAGACCCTTTCTGACCGAATCCTGTATATCTAAGCTAAAATAGGATAACAGTAGTTCTTTAGTCACATCGGGTGCTTGTAAGGTCTGAATTGAGAGTACCCCTTCTATTACAAGCAGACTTTCTAGCAAATCAACGTCATTAGTCAGTGCGGTATTCAGAAGGATTGTCTCGATAACCTTTGGCTCTACGCCATTCCTTACCAGTCCTAATCCACGACAGAGCATAGGAAAAATCAAAATATCCTCCTCATACTCCTCAAGTCTGGCAATTCCGGAAACCACCACCGCCTGGTTTATTTCCAGCATGACCCGCAGCAGAGCCGTCTGCCCCAACTGATTCTTTTTCGAATAGTCTTTCTTCAAACGGTCTTGCAGCGCGAGCATCACATCTATTTGCATGACCTGTTCTCTCCTCATTCTTTATTCATTCTGACGTTCCGAAGCATTCTTCACCTTCAAAAACTCAAGATAGCGTTCCTCCTCGATGGGCTTTGAGAAATAATAACCCTGTATATAGTCGATGCCAAGCCGCTCCAGCTCACGCAGCTGCTCTGCCGTCTCCACGCCTTCCGCGACCACTTTTAAGCCCAGCCCCTGTATCATATCCGTCGCCGCCTGCAGCACATACCTCGCCTTCTCACTCTCAAAATACGCCTGTGTCATATCCCTGTCAAACTTGACAATGTGCACCGGCATATCCACGATGTAGTTTAAGTTGGACTGTCCGTTTCCAAAATCATCGAGCGAAAAACTCACGCCGTAATTGATCAGCGCACGCATGTTGTCCAGAAGCGTCTTTTTCATGACAATCGACGCCGACTCGGTGATCTCCAGATTGATGAACGCCGGATTGATCTGATACTTGTCCATGATATCGCTATAGCACTTTGCCAGCGATTTCGCCTCGCACTGCACCACGGACAGGTTGATCTCAATATACTCCACACCGTACTGCTCCGGGCACCGCTCTGTGATAAAATGACACACCTTCTCAAATACCCGCTCACCCAGCTTTACAATCAAGCCAGTCTCCTCGGCAATCGGTATGAACAGTCCGGGCGGTATGATGCTCCCATCCTCCCGGCGGATTCGCACGAGCGCCTCGGCAGAGACAAACCTCTTCGTATGCGTTGAATAAATCGGTTGGAAGAATACCTCCACCCGGTCGTCCTCCATCGCCTTCATAATCGCCGCCAGCATCACATCCCGGTCTCTCTTCTTCGCCACGCTCTCCTCATCGATCATAATGACATACTTCTCAGGGTTGTCCACACAATGCGACTTAAAATACCTTAAAAACCCCATCATCTCATCGGCACTCTCTGCCACCTTCCCCGAAGGAACCAGCAGATAATACGGCTGCAGGCTAACCGGTGTCACACTTTCCATATCCTCAAGCCACTCCCGCTGAAAGCGGTTGTTGATCATGTTGTACGCGCGCTCCATCTGCTCATTGCTTTCAAACACAAGCGTAAATTCCCTGTCATCCGTCTTGAACCGCCTGGCCTCCGGCACCCTGCGGACAAGCTCCGTCACCTCCTCCATGATATCGACTATATGTTCGACTCTAATATCATTGGCATGCGCGTTGTCGAGCGACAGCAGGATACAGGAAATCTCCTCCCCGCTGTCGTACTTGTATTTTATGTAATCCGTAAACGTCCTGGCATTAAAAAATCCCGTATTTCTGTCAATGTTTGCCTCCGGGTTCTCCAGCTCAAAAAACAGAACCACTATGCCCAGCGCACCCGCAAACCCAACCAGCAGCACCTGGCTGTTTAAAAGCTGTATTCCCGCGGAAATCAACCATATGGTCATCCAGATCCGAATCGCCCGCCGCCGTCTTGGATTCATTCCGTTTCCGCGCTTTGCCGTGTAAAACAGCGTCACCAGAATCAGCAGCACGGCACTGATGTAAGTCGCTATGCAGGAGGGGCCATAGGTGTATACATCTCTTCCCTCACAGTAAATATGGATCGGAAGCAGGAAGATGAGCACACCGACCGCAGCCGCCACGATGCCCATTCTCTTCACAAACTGGTTCACCCGCGTCAGGCCATACGCGTCCGCGCAGGCATACACCAGCGCCACATAGCCCGTCGCCCCCAGAGACAGCAGGTACAGTTTGCACTCCGCCCGCACAAGCCACCCCGGGAAAAACGCCTGACTCATAATCATCACCACAGACAGGATATCGAGCACCAGACAGATGATACAGGTGTACAGCGCCCTTCTGAACAAGGTCTCCGTATACAGCCCGACGGTGTCCTGCCTCTTGTAAAAATACAATATCAGTACTAAAATGATCAACCCACAGACCTGCATTTGAATATTCATATGATCCGTCTCCTTCACCGCTGTAATTTTTTCCCTTTTATTGTATCATCAATAGACTGTTTTTGCAAATTTGGTTGTTTATTCCGAAAATATAGCCTTGCAGTAGTTCTTCACATGGTGTTATATAAGAATCTTAACACTAATGACAGACTGTTTTCAAGTGCTTTTACCTATTTGTCCTGTATTGCGTAACAGGTTAGCCTTCGGCTTCCTGCTACAGGCATCAAGCCATGCAAAAACCGCTCCGCGGACACTATTCCGAACCAAAGGCCAAAAGACAAGCATTGCTGAACTCCATTCATTTCTATTATTTATATTGACACATGAGTAACTTGTTGCTATAATTATAAGCGTAACAAGTTACTGATAAGGAGGATTGCATGGATATAGATGAGTTGACTCAAAAATATGCAAGTTCTACAGAGAATCAAAGAAAAGCTGTTTTCAGCACATTATTTATCGCAGGAAACAAGCTGCAAACGCTTTTTGATAACCATATCCCAAAGGTATCGTTAAAGCAATTTATGTTATTGTCAATAGTCAGGCAGTCAAAGGAACAGCTAACATTTACGCAATTAGGAAATATACTGGGCTGTTCAAGACAAAATATCAAAAAGCTTGCTGATGTTTTGATGAAAAAAGGCTTTATTACCATTCAGCAAAGTCCGCATGATATCAGAGCTCTGTGCATC
>CAJUQZ010000035.1:0-13129 GCA_910588755.1 uncultured Lachnospiraceae bacterium
CAGCGGAGACCAAGCCGGGAGAGTCAAAACCGGGAGAGGATACCGAAACACCAGCGGAGTCGGAGTCGGGAGAGGATACCGAAACACCAGTGGAGTCGGAGTCGGGAGAGGATACCGAAGCACCAGCGGAGTCCAAACCGACGATAGAGACTGAACCGACAGAAACGGAATCGACAGGGACGACAGAAACGGAGACAGCAGAAGAGACCAAATCGGAATCGACACAGGTTCCAGAGACAGAAACGATCGTCGAGGATACAACGGAGCTTGAGACAGAGACAGAAACAGAGACAGAGACAGAAACGCAGGAGATCGTCGCATTTGCGGATATCCAAGACGTGGTGACATTCAATACAGGGAAGTTGGCGATCAGTGTCATTCCAAGTGATGACTACAGTGAGGAACTGTTTGAGGCTTGTCGGGATGACAGCATCTATATTGTCCCATTTGATGAGGATGGAAACTTTACGATCGAGGCGGAGGCAGACGCTTTCTTCCCGTATGAGGTCCAGTTCCAGTATGATGGCAGCACGGAAAACAAATGGTTTATGAATCCTGATGACAGTGTTGCTATAAACGGCCATACCTTCGATATCCACGCAGAGTTCAGCGGAGAGGCTGTCACACAGATGAAGTTAAGCGCAGGGGGTAAGACAGTCACAGTATATCCCGAGAAGAAGGAATTTACGAACGATGGTGGGGTATCGACCTACTCGCTGATGCCGCTTGAAGAAAAGTTCCTGACAGTTGACCTGACAGGTCTCAATCCGCTGCAGCTCACCAGGGTGGCTGTAAGCAGTGTTTTTGCCGGGGAGAACAGCATCAGCGCGGAAAAGATTGCGTGGGCAAGGTCGTATGATGACGACTATAAGATTATTTCTACAGGTAATGAGATAGATTTAAGTTATCATACAGAAGGTGGCGGAACGACTACCTGGGAGATGATCGCAGGGGATGCGGATCAGCTTAATTTGTCCAATGTCAGATACAGGGTACAGGTTAAGACTGACAGGACAAGCGGCTGGCTGAAGCCTGTCATACGGAAGCAGAACAGTGATGGCAGCTATACAGATAATCTGGTAAAATCTGCTGAATACAGAGATTATAGTTATCAAATTCGTGACAGATGGGATTGGCGCAGGAATGAGTATATATATTTGCACAGTGAAAGTTTGACAGGTAATGATGCATTGTACCTGAAATTGAATAAAGAAACGTTTGGCAGCAATAATGTAAAGGTATATGAAGGAGAGCTTGACAGCCCGGAGGCAGCAGGACAGGCAAAAGAGATTACCAGTGAAATATTAGGCGAGCAGGGGTATAAGCTTCCTGGCAGATATGAGTACATTACATTGATAAGCTATGATGGGAATGGAAAAGTTACAGGTTTTCTTCCTGTCCAAATGGGTGTAAATGCTTCAAATGAGTCTTTCAACTTTTGGGTTGAGGATGCAGATGGAAAAGACTGCTATTATTCATCTTCCTCCCGGACCGAAAACAATTGCGTATTTAGAACATATGAGCTTTACAAAGGAAATCCAGCGAGCCAGCAGTATTATGTGAGTGCATATCATTCAATGGACGGAAATACTGACAGCTCGCCAAGTGGTGTCACTGTTTATAAGGGATTGTACAGTACAGTAGAGCAGGCACAAAATAGCGGCGCGGAGAATGTTACATCAGCCATGTTTGGAAATGGCTATCCTGCGGATTACAGCCAGGGGGTCAATTTTACATTCTTTTCAAATAGTAATGTATTCCAATACAATATAAAGGTAGTGGAAGGTGATCATGAGAAAAAGCAGTATTTAAGCAGCAATTCAAAGTTTCGGGTGCAGGGATTTAGCGATGCAAATGGGAATTATGTGAAAGCATATGGTGTTGAGACAGATGAGGATTCCTATGCAGAATTTAATTACCTGACAATTTTAGTGGACAAGGACGTGGACCTGACCAATCTGGCGTTGCGGTTTTACACAAATGACAGTAAGTCGAAAGTATACTGTGAGGGAAGCAATACACCCGAAGAAAGCGGAAAGACGCTGCATGATTTCTCCAAGGGTGTGATGCAGTACACAGTATCGGCAGAGAATGGTGAGGATGCTACAAATTATTGGATACAGGTGGTAAAGCCGGAGGCGTCTAACGCAAAGCTTTACGTTAACAGTCTAATTGATCTGGACGCGAAGACACAAGTCAGGGAGGGTGTTACCTACACAACACGTGAGGTAATGATTGATGGTATACATAATTATATTCATGATATCCTGCTTGCAAACATGGGAAATGCGGATATTTCTAAGATCAGCGTGGAGCTTGATTCCAATGTGGTAGCACTTGATTCGTACTGGACCTTGAGCGGAAACCAGAACCTTGGGACTTTCAAGAGTGATGAGATCAATGATGATAAATCATATGGTGCGCTTTCCAACCTTGCAAAGATACGGTTAAAACAAAAGGAGGGCGTTCCGGACGGTACAGACGTAACAGGTACGTTAAGAATCAAGGCCGATGGAAAAGAACTGATCAATATGACATTGACTGGTACAGTCGGCGATCCGGTTATCACGACAACAGAGATACCAAATGCTGTAAAATATGTTCCATATGGCACCATGATTCAGAACAACAACAAATATAGTACAAACAAGGTTTCTTATTCTCTGCAGTCTGGCAAACTTCCAGAAGGTATGGTGTTAAAGCCTAATGGAGAGATTTATGGCGTGCCAAAGGAGGCTGGAACATTCCATATTAATGTGAGGCTGGACAACTCTATCAGTAATTTTAGTTCATGTTACAGAGAGTTTGATTTGGTGGTGCTTGACAACACCAACGAGAACGTAGACAATGCAACAGATGAGGGCTATATATTGTCCACCAGGTTGAGTAATACTGGTTCGGGGTATCTGGTTGTATCAGAAGGTGTGTTCCCGAACTTTAAGTATATCTACATCGATGGCGACCGACTAGTGGAAGGCGTAGATTATGATGCAGAGTCAGGAAGTACCAGAATTACAATCCGCTCAGAGACACTTTCCAAGAAAGGTTCTGGTGTACATACACTTGGTATTGAGTTCCGTGAAGGCGGCAAGGATACAGGCGAACTGAAACGCGCGGCACAGAATTATGACACGGCAGATGTCGGGGGTGCAGATGAACCATCAGACAGTAATAGTTCAGACAATAACAGCTCAAGCAGCAGTTCAAACAGCTCAAACAAGAACAGTTCGAGCAGCAGTGCAACAAAAACAGATGATAAGCCGGTGGAGGCCGTTCCTGTAGAAAGCTTTACCTACAAGGAAGGCTATACGATGATGCAGGCAGATTTGTCGAAGGATACGATCTTAAGGGCAGAGCTTTTGAACAAATACTATGGACAGTTCATGTACTTAAATACTGTTTTTAGTGCGGACTTTGCACTGACAATTGACATGGCCAACGTACCAATGGCTACAAAGGACGTGAAGATCGCGTATACAGTCGTTCCTGATCCCTTAATAACACCAGTGTTTGATGTGATCCATGCGATTCCCAATATGGTGCAGTCACTGGAATTTGAAGCAATTTTTAATTTCCATATCGGGGATGCATATGTGGGAAAGAACGCATATATCTATGTGCTAAGCGAACAAGGCACAGGCTATGACCTTACGGGTACAACAATTGTAAATGAAATCGGCAACATTGCCTTTGCCTCGACAAATGTAACAGATGTTATTATATTTGTTGAGAGATAAATTCTATAAGGATTTCTTTATGACAAACCATTGGCTGAGCTGATGGTTTGTCTTTTTGCCATTTCAGTATAGTTTCATGGCATCCATCCCTATATTTGAGTCGAATATATGTTTGCAAATTAGGCTGTAATGTATTGACAGCTGCGTATAAAACCGATACAATGAGAATAGGACAAAATCAAAAAATGAAAAGCCGTCTGGTCATGAGACGAAGAAGGGAGGGAATGCAATGTTGCAGGATTTTCTTTCAGAATACAGACAAAAGCGCACCACCCCCGACGAGGCGGTGAAGGTGATAAAGAGCGGTGACTGGGTAGATTACACAAGCAACCTTGGCATGCCGGTGCTTCTAGACAGGGCGCTGGCGAAGCGAAGGGATGAACTCTATGATGTGAAGATACGCGGAAACCTGATTATAAAGGGGCCGATCGAGGTGGCGGAGTGCGATGAGAGCCAGGAGCATTTCACGTACCACAGCTGGCATTGCTCCTCCTATGAGCGGAAGCTATGCGACCGGGGACTCTGTTATTTTATTCCGATGGTTTTTCACAATAATGCAGCATATTATGAATATTTTCTGAAGGTCAATGTCGTGATGGTCAGCGTTGCGCCGATGGACCGGCATGGATATTTTAACTTTTCCGTCAATACAGGTGTGGCGGCGCCGATTACGCGGACGGCGGACATTGTCATTGTCGAGGTCAATGAGAACCTTCCTGTGATACATGGCGGATATGACGAGTGTATCCATATTTCCGACGTGGATTATATCGTGGAGGGAGCGCATGAGCCATTAGCGGTTTTAAAGACGTTTCGCCCCACTGAAATTGACAGAAGAATTGCGCAGAATATTCTGCCTTATATCGTGGACGGCGCGACTTTGCAGCTTGGTATTGGCAGTATGCCAAACGCGGTGGGGGAGCTCATTGCGGAGTCCGACCTTAGGGATCTGGGAATGCATACAGAGCTTTGTTCCGACGCGTATCTTAGCATGTACAAGGCGGGAAAGTTGACGAACAGACAAAAGAAGATTGACAGGGGAAAAGGAGTGTTTGGCTGTGCGATCGGCTCGCCAGAACTCTATGAGTGGGTGGACGACAACCACGGTATCGCGGCCTATCCCCTGGAATATGTCAACAGGCCAAGCGTCATTGCCCAGATTGACAACATGGTGTCCATCAACAGTTGTGTGTCGGTGGATTTGTATGGACAGGTCGCGGCGGAGAGCTCTGGTTCTAGGCAGATCAGCGGCACGGGCGGACAGCTTGATTTTCTGATAGGGGCTTCTGCGTCAAGGGGCGGCAAGGCGTTTATCTGTATGAGCTCTGTGTACAGAGATAAGGAGGGGGTGTACCACTCGCGCATCCGTCCACAGTTTGACGGGGATATCATCACTTCGCCAAGGAGCCAGATTTATTTTCTGGCAACCGAGTACGGTGTGATCAACCTTGAAGGTCGCTCTACATGGGAGCGGGCGGAGGGGCTGATCTCGATAGCGCACCCTGATTTCAGGGACGAACTGATCAGGGAGGCGGAGAAGCGCAGGATCTGGCGACGGTCGAATAAATAAAGAAAGGATGTTTGCATGTCGGAAAAAAGACTTAATAATACGATCTTTCTTATGTATCTGGTTACAAGTAATTATTGCAGGAGACATAATCTGTCCACAGAAGATTTTTTGACGCTGGATGAGAAATATGAGATATTGAATTACGTCGCGGAATGTCCGGATGTATTTGACAGTATGACAAACGAGGAGATGGTTGATGAGATTGAACAGTATGTGTCACAATTTTAAAACAACATTATATCACGGAACTGTATCAGAGATCCAGCAGGTTGATGTCAGTCTTGGGAGAGAGCGAAAGGATTTTGGCAAAGGGTTTTATATGGCGGTATCCAGAAAACAGGCTGTGGGAATGATGCACAAAAAGTACAGGGAGGTTGTCAGAAGGAGTAAGGGAAAGCAGGAGCAGGATTTTTCTGAAAGGCTGTATGAAATCAGGTTGAATGAAGCAGTTATTTCGGCACTGGATGTAAAGATTTTTGAAAGCGCAGACACAGAATGGCTGGATTTTGTTTTGATGTGCCGGGAAAAGGGTGGGATACCACATGATTATGATGTCGTGATCGGACCGACTGCGGATGATGATACAGCATTGTGTCTAAAGACATATTGGGATGGTTTATACGGAAAGGTTGGTTCTGACGCTGCAAAAAGGATACTGTTAAATAATCTGGAGACAGATAATCTGGGAATACAATATTATATAGGAAAGCAGGAAGTAGCAGACCGCCTGATTGTGGACATAAAGGCAATTGACTGGAGGTAGTTTTGTGAGTGAGAATAAAGTGGAAACCACAAAGGGACTGTGTGTAGTGTCATTGACAAGGCATATCATGGAAAAGCAGGCTCTTGATTACGAGGAAGCATATAAGAAGCTTTTGGCTACAGAGTTATACAGACTTTTACAGGATTCAGAGACCAGACTTTTTCTGGAAACGAATGCGTATCTAAATGGCGCACTTGACAGGGAATTTGAGGATGGAAACGATGGGTTATATCAATATATACAACAATAGTTTAGAAAAAAACGGATACAGGGATTTTATATGACGAACGAATTAAAGACAATTACCATACAGGATAAAACCTGTCACATATATCAGAGCACCGACCAGAGGAGTATGGAAAGCAGTCGCCGTCTTCCCGTGTTTTACTGGGGCATAGGGAAGAATGACAGGGCGTCCGTGGAGGCAGTCATTTCCGCGCTGCCGTCAGTTGGCTTTATCCTGGCGGCCTATGAGTCCGATAACTGGAATGACGATTTCTCGCCGTGGGCAGCGCCGGCAGTCTTTGGGAAGGAAGCCTTTGGCGGAAGGGCGGATGTCACACGAAAATGGCTCACACAGTACTGTATCCCATACGTCGAGGCAGATGTGTCCGAAATTGCCCGCTTTTCGGTCGGATATTCGCTTGCGGGACTTTTTGGCCTGTGGGTATACTGTGAGTGTGCCGGTTTTGCAGGAGCAGTCAGCTGTTCCGGGTCCCTATGGTACGATGGGTGGCTTGATTATGTCAGACAAAAGGCCGCAGAATCCGGCGGGGACGAAAACAGGTATCTATACCTAAGCCTTGGCGACAGGGAAGAAAAGACGAAAAACAGGCGGATGGCAGCAGTGGGGGACAATACGCGAAAAGTGTACACAATGCTCTGTGAGAACCAGAAGAATGTGAACGGAGTCCTTGAGTGGAACCAAGGCGGGCATTTTTCGGAGACAGACCAGCGCGTCGCCAAAGGATTACATTGGATTTTGAAGCATTATGATGTATAATTAATGTATAAAATAAAAAACGGGAAAACAAGGAGGAATGAAAAATGAATATTCCAAGCAGCGAGAGATTGGAAAAAGTGTATGGGGAGAGTGTGAAGAGTGCGGTGCGTTTTGGCGCGTTGGCAGAGAATTTTCAGAAAAAGTACGGCCACGACGAGGCTGAATTTTTTTCCGCACCTGGCAGGACAGAGATCATAGGTAACCATACAGACCACAATGGCGGAAAGGTGATTGCGGGCAGCATTGACCTGGATACGATCGGTGCGGCACAGCCAAACAACAGCAGTGTCATTCATATTACCAGTGAGGGCTACGATCAAGAAATCGTCGTGGACATAACAAAGCTTGACAGCGTGGCAAAGGTTAGCGGCACAGAGGCGCTTCTTGCCGGCATGATGGAGGGCGCACAGAAGTTTGGTTTCAAGGTTGGCGGTTTTGATGCATATGTGTCCACGAATGTGATTGCAGCGGCAGGTGTCAGCTCGTCGGCTTCGTTTGAGATGCTCGTGTGCACGATTATCAACCATTTCTTTAATGACGGGGCGATGAGCTGTGCGGATTACGCAAAGATTGGGAAGTATTCCGAGAATGTATACTGGAACAAGGCGTCGGGCATGATGGATCAGATGGCGTGTGCTGTGGGCGGGCCAGTGCTCTTTGATTTCTCAAACGGAAACGAGCCGGCGTACAGACCGCTTTCATTCTCCTTTGAGACGAAGGGTTATCGCCTTGTGATAGTAAATACAGGGAAGGGACATGCGGATTTGAGCGAGGAGTATTCCGGGATTCCAAATGAGATGAAGGAGGCTGCAAGGGTTCTTGGCGTAGAGCTTTTGTGTGAGTCGGACCTTGACAGCCTGCTCGCCCATGTGAATGAGATTCCAAATGACAGGGCCGTGCTGCGCGCGATTCATTTCTTTGAGGAAAACCGCAGGGTGGATGAGATGGCTGCTGCGATTGAGGCCGATGACATTGATGCGGTATTAAGACTTGTCAACGAGTCCGGTACGTCCTCGTGGGAACTTTTGCAGAATTGTTATTCGCTGCAAAACTGCCAGGAGCAGAAGATCACGCTCACACTCGCGCTCACGGAGCTGTTCTTAAAAGGGATTAAGAAAGGCGAATGCAACGGCATACGCAAAGGCGTATGCCGTGTGCACGGCGGCGGCTTTGCCGGGGTGATCATGTGTCTGGTGCCGCTTGCCGAGGCTGACAATTATGTGAACTATATCGCAAAATACGTAGGGGAGGGCAATGTCTATCCTATGAACATCAGGGCCGTCGGGGCTGTCAGGATATAATTTTAATAATCGGGAAGTGAGAAAAGTGGAGCGTTCAATAGGGAAGCTCCGCTTTTGTCCTATTTACATTGCTATTTTCAGCAAAGTCCTGTATAATGTTTTCGGGACAGTTCTGTGTACGATAATCGGATAATGGATATGGAGAGCAAGGATGTGTATGAAAAACAGGATCAAAACAGGAAAGCGGCTTTTGGCAGCTGTCATGCTTGGCATTTTACTGGGCGTTATGTCGAGCGTCATATTTATGGGAGAGATAGGGCTTGCGGCGGAGGAGGACAGTCAGGAGGAAAGTGGCAGCCAGTTGTTTGACATTGCTGCGCGGCTGCTTGCATCTGATAAAATAACATATGATATTCAATTGACGCTCACGAATCACGGAGCGGACTGGGAGGGGATTGTGCGCGTGCAGATGGACGCGGCCTACGACTTCCTGTGCTGTGCCTATGACACTGCACTCTCCTTGCCGCAGGGCAGCACGAAGCAGTTTGTAGTCCGTATTCCAGTTGTCAGTATAGAGGAACAAGACCAGCCAATGATGGTTTCCCTTCTGGACCAGGACGGAAATGTAGTGGCAGACAAAAGCTTCGGGCGTTTTCTGCTCAATGGGGCGGACGTGCTATTTATGGGGATTCTAAGCGATTCCTACAGGGATCTTACATATCTGGATATGGGCGGGGAGGAGATCCGTTATGGCGGAATAGATTTTCCAATTCATCTCATGGAGCTGAGGCAGGACAATTTGCTTGACTCACTGGAGTCTCTGACATATCTGGTAATTGATAACTATAATACTAGTATCTTGACGGACGATGAGCGCGACGGGATCAACCAGTGGGTGCGTGACGGCGGCATGCTGATTGTCGGCACAGGAGAATATGCGGAGGATACGCTTAGCGGGCTTCTTTTTTTCGGGGTCGAGTCGGTCCGGGTAAATGAACCGCAGCAAAGCATCTTTGGGGAGGACTATGACAAGGGTATTGAGCAGCTTTCCCTAGCGGAGTTGCGGGACACGTCAGGACAATATGACACAGATACCAAGAGTTTTTACATGATTTCCTCGTGGGGGAATGGTGCGGTGGAGTTTGTGCCATATGCGCTGTCTGATTTAAGGCAGCCTGATCAGATGGTGGACTACTGGTGGAACTATATATGGGAGCTCTTGCAGAACGCGAATGATTATGTATATATTTTAGATCAGTACAACACTCAGAGTCATAAACTGGATTATGTGATCCGCAATATTTTTAAGAGCCTGGGAAATGGCGGCAGTCACATGAGTTTTGGCGTGCTCAAGCTGATTGTCTGCGGGTATGTGATTTTTGTGGGGCCAGTGCTTTATCTGATACTGCGTGCCACAAAAAGGCGGGACTGGTACTGGGGAGCGGTGCCCGTCACGGTGCTTTTTGGAATCCTGTTGGTGTACTTTGCCGGGAGAGGGTTTGAGGTCGTGAACACCAGGGTTTATTCAGTAACTGTGGAAAAGCTTCCTGATCAGGAGCGCGCAGATGATGCGGGCAGGGACGCGGTGACCTATATACATAGCTATAATGCCGGTTATAAGGAATGGCGGCTGCGGTTGTCGGACAGATATGAGTATGTGGGGCCAGTCCTTGGCAATTATTCATATGGCAGTATAGACGATGGATATTATTATCATGTCCATAGGGAAGGGGACAGGATATTTTGGGGAATGGATCCGGACAGCAGCTTTGAGGACGGGTATTTTCTGGCAGGAACGTCCCAAAAGTTGGGGACAGGCAGTATTTTAAGCGATCTGACCACTTCCCCGAAGTGTGGGATAACAGGGACAGTGACAAACAGGACAAATCGGGATTTTGCTTATTTTGCAGTGATTGCAGACGATGAGCTTTTTGTTTATGACGCCCTTATGGCGGGAGAGACTGTTACCCTCGGGAAAAGCCTCTATACATCATGGGATGATGGATATGGAACGGCAATGAATGCAATGCAGCTTTGCCTAAGCAACTATACCCGTGAAAAAGATAGGGATTATGACACAATGGCTGCGCTGGGGACAGGTGTTTGCGACATGTATGTCAGGGAGAATTATTCTGGCGGAATTATGATTATTGGTGTCACAAAGGATTGGGACAAAGCGGCGGATGACAATTGCAGCGAGATAGCTTACGGTTGTCTGTACGCTGTGCAGTGAAGGGAGGGACTGCATGCTTACAATATATGATCTGACCAAAAAATATGGCACTTTTACGGCAGTCAACCATCTCTCCCTGCACATACCAGAGGGTGATCTGTTCGGGTTTGTGGGGCCAAATGGCGCGGGCAAGACGACTACAATCCGCATTGTCTGCGGTCTGTTAAAGGCGAGCGGGGGCTTTGTGCAGATCGGGAATACCAATGCGCGGATGGGCAGTAAGGAAATGAAACGCCAGATTGGCTATGTACCGGATTTTTTTGGTGTGTATGACAATCTCAAGGTATATGAATATATGGAGTTCTATGGTTCCATGTACGGAATGTGGCCGCGTGACATCGCCAGGCTGACAGATGACCTCCTGGCGCTTGTAAACCTTTCGGACAAGCGGGATTTTTACGTGGACACGCTCTCCCGCGGCATGAAGCAGCGTCTGTGTGTGGCGCGGGCGCTGCTGCACAATCCAAAGCTCTTGATCTTGGACGAGCCAAGCTCCGGTCTGGATCCAAGGGCGAGGGTGGAGATGAAGGAGCTCTTAAAGAACCTGCATTCTATGGGAAAGACAATCGTGATTAGCTCCCATATCCTCTCAGAGCTCTCAGAGATGTGTACCAGCATCGGCATTATGAACCGTGGGCAGCTGATTATGGCTGGCCGTATTGAAGATATCATGCAGCAGGTTACAGGTGGGAGACGACTTCATATTCAGGCGGTGTCTGGCATGGACACGGCGGTGCGACTGCTGATGGAACAGGCGGGAGTGGTGGTAGAGTCCGTCAGGGAAAACGAGGTTATTATTACAAACAACAGTACGGACGAACAGACGAGCACCCTGATTGGACAACTGATACAGCAAGGGGTGGTCCTGACAGGGTTTTACAGGGAGGAAGGCAGTCTGGAATCGCTGTTTATGCAGTTGACAGGAGGTGGCGTACAGTGAAAATACATTGGAATCCAATCGTGAAAAAGGATCTGCAGGTGACAGTGCGCAGCATGCGTTTCAGCTGGAGTCTGTTTGCGTATGACGCAGTGCTTGCGCTGGCTTTTCTGCTGGTGCTGTCAATCATTCAGGGAAGCAGTGTTGGCTATTACAGCAACAGTAATATTTACAGTTACTTTATCTATCTGTTTCCTGTGCTTGCGATCGCACAGGTGTTCATTGTGGCATTGATTGTGCCAGTCATTACGTCCTCCTCCATCTCGGGAGAGAAAGAGCGCCAGACCTTTGATATCATGCTGACAACTTGCATGTCCCCCTTTTCGATCGTGCTAGGTAAGGTCATATCTGTGGTGGTCCGCATTCTCTTTTACGTGGCGGCGGGTATGCCAGTTATGGCCCTGGCGTTTGTGGTGGGCGGTCTTGCGTGGTCAAGCCTGTTTTATTTCGTGCTCACGATTATCCTTCTGTCGGTGTTCTCGGCCAGCGTTGGCATTTTTTGCTCATCATTCTGCCGCAAGTCCATATCGGCAGTGGTTTTGTCGTTCGTGATTTATTTTGTCATCTACATCCTGTCATTTGTTCCCCTGATTCTGCACATGTTGTGGACAGAGGGAAACAATGCAGGGGAAACCATGTTGCTTTTACTGTTTAATCCTGGTGTGTTCTTTGAGGAGTTCTTCATGCAGGTTATGACGGGGGCATCTTTATTTGGAACGGAGGGTTCGACCTTTAGCGTCGATGATGTCGGTTTTTTGACTTATCATCTATCGCAGGGAAAGGCATGGATGTTTTTGTCGGCGGCGTGTATCCTGATGCTGTCGTTTTTGTTTATAATTGTGGCGGCGTGGAAGGTGAATCCAATGAACACGACCACCATCTATACGCGAGGACGCAAAAAAAAGCGAAAATAGAAAAAGGTAAAATGGAAAAAAGGCGAAAATAGAAAAAAGCGAAAATAGAAAAGGCGGAATAGAAGAAAGCGAAAATAGAAAAGGCAAAATAGAACAAGCACAAGGAAACGAAAATAAAGGCGCGTGGAGGGGCCAAATGGATCAGAAAACGTTTGTAAAAGCGATACAGAACTGTCGGCGCAGGCTTTCGCTGGCAGGTTTTTTGAGCAGGCTTGTGTCTGCACTGTGCATTGGTGCGATTGTGGGAATTCTTTTTCAGGTCGTGTCTTTTATGATACCGTTGTATTATGCCAGACTTTATGCGGTGGTGGCGCTGTTTTTGGCGCTGGCTACAGCAGCGGTGGTGGCGTATGTGAAGCGGACAGGTATGGAGCAGGCGGCACTTGTGATGGATAGTTTTGGGTTTGAGGAGCGGATTGTCACGGCTTATGGGAATCTGGAAAAAGAGGGTGCACTGATCGAGCTTCAGAGGGCGGACGCCATGAGGCAGCTTCTTGCGCGTCAGGACAACATCCGGATCGCATTGCTGCCACCGTGGAAAAAGACGGGTACACTGCTTGGACTGCTTGCGGTGTTGTCTGTCCTTGCGCTGCTGCCTGCGGAAATGAAAGATCGCGCAGAAAAGATGCACAATGCCAGACAGGAGGCAAAGGAGAAGGTGGAGGAGATCGGGGAGCTTGTGGAGGCGTTGGAACAGCTGGCGCAGGAGGAGTTGGCGCCAGAACAGCAGG
>CAJUQZ010000035.1:13139-15417 GCA_910588755.1 uncultured Lachnospiraceae bacterium
CGTCCACATGGAGCAGGGCGAACAGCAGGCTCTTTTGCAGGAGATGACAGAGGCTTTGCAGATCTCCCAGTCAGAGTTTTTGCAGGCGTCCTCTGATGATATGGTACAGGCGGCAACGGAGAAGCTGAACTATCGGTATGAGGACGTGGGAAGTCAGCTAGCAGAGCTTGCGCAGAGCTTACAGAACGGGGCGGCAGTGTCGCCCGTCACCGAAGCGTCCCTGCAGGCCCTGGCAGAGAAGATGCAGGGGCTGGGCGGCGCACAGTTTGCACAGGGAAATACAGGCCAGTCCGGCCAGAACGGCGGTCAAAACGGCCAGCCTGGCAGCAATGGCAATCAAGGTGGAAATGGTCAAAATGGCAGTAATGGCAGTCAAAGTGGAAACGGCCAGCCTGGCAGTAATGGCAATCAAGGTGGAAATGGTCAGTCTGGCAATCAAGGTGGAAACGGTCAAAATGGAAATGGTCAGTCTGGCAATCAAGGCGAAAACGGCCAGAACGACAGCGGTGGTCAGAATGGTAATGGCGGACAGAACGGAGGTTCAGGAAATGGCGGTTCGGGTTCCGGCAGGGGGACAGGCACCAGCAGCACGCCGCATGACTATGTGAGTGTCCCAAACGATATTGCCGACAGTGGCAATCTCACCGGAAACGCGGTGGATCATAGCGCTTCCGAGTATTTCCGCGGGCAGAACGGTCTTAGCTGGGAGGGCACACATATATCCCACGAGGCAGTGATTGGAAGCTATGAACAGAATGCCTATGAGGGAATTGCCGCCGGAAAATATCCCAGTGGCATGGAGGAAATTATCAAGGAGTATTTCTCGAATTTTAATTAGAGAATTGATGGCATATTATTCGATTCAGGCTTCTTTGTCAAGATAAGATTTGATAAGGTTTGTTTCAGTATTTAAGGTGAGGGAGGATTACAGATTATGAGTGAATGGGTGAACGGCGGTCTGCAGGATCCCGCGTACATGGCGCAGCGGGTCGCCGCCTGCGAGAGGGAGATTCAGAAGGGAATCATCGGACAGCGCGAGATTATCCGTCAGGTCATGCTCGCCATGCTCACGGGTGGCAACGTGTTGTTGGAAGGTATGCCGGGACTTGGCAAGACGCGTTTAGTCAGTACGATAAGCAAGGTCTTTGACCTGTCGTTTAAGCGGATTCAGTTTACGCCGGATCTGATGCCAAGCGATGTGACAGGGACAAATATTATTATCAAAAACGAGCAGGGCAGTTCTTTTTCTTTTGAACCAGGGCCGGTATTTGCCAATTTGGTTCTGGCGGACGAGATTAACCGCGCCACACCAAAGACCCAGTCGGCCTTGCTAGAGGCGATGCAGGAACACACCGTGACCGTGGGAAATGACAGCCATGTTCTCGGGGAGCCTTTTTTCGTACTCGCCACGCAGAATCCCATTGAAAACGAAGGGACATACCCGCTGCCGGAGGCACAGCTGGACCGTTTTATGTTCAAGATTCTGGTTCGTTTTCCGGGCAGGGACGAGCTAAAGGGAATCGTCTCCCTGACAGAAGGAAGCCAGGAGCCTGTGATCACAAAGCAGATGGACAGCAGGGGGCTGATGGCGTCAAGGGACTTGGTGAACCAGATTCCGATTGCCGACGCGGTGATGGATTATCTGCTGGATATCGTCATGGATACCCATGCCGGGAATCCCTATATAAGGGAAGGCGCAAGTCCTAGGGCAGCACAGGCGTTGATTCGTGCATCGCGGGCGAAGGCTTTTCTGGAGGGGCGCTTTAACGTTTCTTTCCAGGACGTAAAGGAAGTGGCCTTTCCAGTGTTGCGCCACCGTATCATCCTGAGCTTTGACGCTGTCAGTGAGGGAATCAGCGAGGATGACGTTATCAGCAGGATTCTGGAGGAGAATACAAAAGTATGATCACCGAATATGGTAATGAGATATGATAATGAGGTATGGTAATGACACTCGACGCAGCGTTTTTTGATAAAATCTCCCGTCTGAGACTGGCGATGGGGCACAAGGCTTCCATGAACCTGACAGGAAACCGCAAATCCACACAGAAGGGTTCTTCGACCGAGTTTTCGGATTTCCGGGAGTACATGCCAGGTGATGATATACGGCGCATCGATTGGAACGCATACGGGCGGTTGGACAGGCTCTATGTGAAGGAGTACATGGAGGAGAAGGAGGCCGTTGTCTCGATACTGCTCGATACCAGCGCTTCGATGGAGTATGGCATTCACCGGAAAAGTGAAAGGGCGTGTATGCTGGCGGCAGCGTTCGCCTACA
>CAJUQZ010000035.1:15427-26759 GCA_910588755.1 uncultured Lachnospiraceae bacterium
ACATGGGACTTAACAATATGGACCGTGTGATACTCTACGACATGCAGCAGATGCAGCAGCCCTTTGTGGCCAGCGGCGGGAAGCGCGCCCTGCCAGGGCTGACAGACTGGCTAACACAGCGCACATTTGACGGGAAAGTAGATGTGGGTGGGGCTGTTAGACAGCTTCCGATGAAAGGGCCAGGCGTGACATTAATCATCAGCGATTTTCTGCAGGACTCCTTTGTGGATTTTGAACAGGAACAGGAGGCAGCAGGAAAAATCCTGCGCTTTTTAGAATACAGGAGACAGAAGACAGCGTTTTTGCATGTGCTTTCGGGGGAGGAGCTCTCGCCAGAGCACGCTGAGGCGCTTGTTGGCACGCGCAACCTGATTGATTTGGAGGAGGGGAGCAGCCTGCGTTTGACATTGGATGCTGCAAGCATTCAGGTGTATGGGCAGGCGCTGCAGGCATTTCTTGCAAAGCTTGGGCAGGCGTGTGCTCTGAGGGGAGCTTTCTATGCAGTGTGCAGCACGGAAACGGATATTTATCAACTGATTTTTCAGGAGTTGAGGAAGCTATATGATTTTTGAGAGTTTGTGGCCGCTCTTTTTTCTGGCGGCTGTTCCAGTGATAATCCTTTTATATCTGTTGAAGCCAAAAGGGACAGACTATCTGGTTTCTTCTACTCTTTTGTGGAAAAAGCTGTTGAAAAACGAGCAGTCCCGGACGTTTTTTGAGAAGTTTGTGCACAATATTCTCATGTATCTCCAGATTTTGATTATCGTTTTGCTTGTGGTTGCGCTGATGTCACCGTTTGTCCAGCTTGGCGGACATGGCGGAGGGCGAAAGATACTGTTGATCGATACCAGCGCAAGTATGCAGCATGTGGGTGCTTCGGGCAGGAGCCGTCTTGCGGAGGCGATAGAACAGGCGTGCGACTATGTGCGGACCGCGCAGGATACTCGCTTTTCTATTGTGACAGCGGATGGAACGGGCGCGAAGCTTTTGGCAGTGGATATCACGGATGCGGACAGCCTAGTGCGCACGCTTCAGGGAATCGGATGCAGCGACAGCGGGGGAAATCTCACACAGGCGCAGGCGACACTCGATACGCTGGCGGGCGCTGTGGCTGTTCTAGGTGCTTCTGATGGGATAAACGGGACAAATGGGGAGAATGCCGCGGATTTGCTGGTCTACACAGATGGCGCAGGGGCATCGGCTTTTCCTGAACTGCATGGCAGTGCAGAGAAAGAGTTGTATGTGGTCGGTGAGGTGTGTGCCAATGTGGCGAACGAATATACGGCATATACGCGCCGCGAGGATGGCCTGTATGATGTGATGGTGAGCATTACAAATTACAGTGATGAGGAGGTCTCTTTTGATGTCAGCCTGTATGAAGATGCACAGTATGACCAGAAAATGATTGCGCTTTCTTCGATGAGCCTTGCGCCTTTAGAGAGCAGAATCTGCTTTTTTGAGGCGGTGGACTGGCGGGGGCGAGCGGTTACTTCTCGGATTGACAAGATTGTATTTTCTTCAGGGTCCAGTGACAGCCTTGCGCGCGACAACGACTCGGCGGCGGTGAAAAGCCGAGAAAACCTGATGCAGGGACTGCTTGTCGGGGACGGGAACACATTCATCGAAAAAGCGTATCTTGCCGTCACGGGGGAGAGCATTACCAGGGCAGAGACCGATGCGGCCGTGGCAGTAAATGGCGCGGACGATATCCTGACACCAAGAACGCCGTTAAAGGAGGCGGGCTACAATATCGTGATCTACGATGCAGGCCAGACGCCGCATGCCGATGGAACAAACCGGCTGGTTTTTGGCGACGCTGGGGGCACTTTGGTGGAGACACTGGAAAATGTGGTGCTGGATATGACAGACTGCGACTTGACGGCCGGGCTGTCCGGGTTTACGATCGGCGTGAATACGGCATACTGTTTTGCGCTTCCAGAAGGGGCCAGGAGCTTTTTGGAGTATGACGGAAAATGTGTGGGCTATTACAGGGAGCTTGACGACAGGAAGGAGATTGTCGTCGGGTTTGATATACGGGAGTCGGATTTCCCACTGCGTGCAGAGTTTCCGGTCTTTCTGGCAAATGCTATGATTTATCTCTCGGACACTTCATGGCTTGTTGCGAACACGTTTTATGCGGGTGAGGAGATTGTCTTGCAGCCGTGGGCGGAGATGGACAGAAGCCAGTTTGAGAGCCACCCGGGCAGGGCCGGGGTGTACACGGTCGGAAATGATGTGTACGAGGAAGCATATGTGGTGCGCTTCCAGACGGCCACAGAGTCAGACGGCAGGATAGAGGCCGGTTTGCAGGAGCTGCCTCGAAACAGCGCTGGCACCGTGCGCCAGCAGAAGGTGAAGCAGACGATCAGGCATCTTTTTATCGTATTGGTGCTGGTGCTTCTGGTGGTCGAGTGGATTGTGTATGCGCGCCAGATGCGTTATCGCGGGAAATTCTATCTGGCTGTGCGTTGTGTGGTGTTTGTGTGTGTGTTGCTGGCGTTTTTTGGCATACGGATTTACAAGGGTAGCGGCAGGACTGCGAAGGCGTATCTGCAGGAGATGATCGCGAAGATGCCTGCTGGAAATGCCTACGGGATCGTCACTTTTGGGAAGGATGCGCTCGTGGAGCAGTTTTTGACATCAGAGCATCACTACAGCGGGCTGCTGACGCTTCCTGAAAAGGCGGCGACAAATTTTGAGGAGGCAGTTTCTAGGGCACTCACACTGATTCCGGGGGAGTATGGCAAGCGGCTTGTAGTGCTCACGGATGGCAGGGAGACCAGAGGTGATATTCGAAATATGGCGCAGGCGTTGGTGGCTGGTCAGGCAGAGCTTTTGACAGTGCTGTATGAGGACGAGGAAACGCCAGATGCCTACATTGACAATGTCACGCTTCCGGCCTATCTGCATCCTGGTGACAGATACAACATTACCGTGCAGGTGGAGAGCAATTACGACACAGAAGCAGTGATTGCGCTATACAGCGGGAGCAGCCAGACAGCGGCAAACAATGTGCATCTGAGTAAGGGCAGCAACCGATTTGTGTTTGGCGTGCAGGTTCGCACTGATACGGACAGCGGTGCGACCGAAAATCTGCGCGTGCAGGTACAGGCGCTGGGGGATACCTGTCAGGAGAATGACTTTTTCAGTGCCTATGCTGTGGTGGAGACGCCGCCGGGGGTTCTGGTCATCTCAGGGCGCGGTGTCGATACGCAAGGCTTTGCGTCTGTGCTGGGTGCAGCGGGTTGTAATTACAGTGTCGTCTCTGCGCGGAATGCGCCGGACGATATTAATAAAATGCTAGAGTACAAGTCCGTTATACTGGTGGATACGTACATCGACGATTTGCCAGAGGGATTTCTGGACAATCTGGAGACATATGTGAAGGATTACGGCTGCGGCTTTGTCTGCTGTGGCGGTGAGGACAGCTTTGCGCTTGGCGGTTATAAGGATACAGTGCTCGAGACTGTGTTGCCTGTGGATATGCAGCTTAGAGGTGTAAATGAGATGCCCACGATGGCGATGGTCATGGTGATCGATCGTTCCGGCAGTATGACAGGCAGTACAGGAAAATACGGCATCAGCAACCTTGACATTGCTGTCAGGGCGGCGGAGGTTGCTGTGGATAATCTCAATCATACAGACTATGTGGGCGTTCTGACCTTTGACGACCAATATGAGTGGCAGGTGGCGCTGCAAGAGGCGGATGACAAGGCGGCGATTAAGGACAGCATAAAGCAGATTGCTGACGGCGGTGGCACGACGATCAAGCCAGCGCTGCAGGAGGCGGTCAAGGAACTTTCCGGGTGTGAGGCTTCTGTCAGGCATATTGTGCTGCTGACGGATGGTATGGGGGAGACGGACAACTTTTCAGACGTGATCAAAAGCTGCGCCAGCAGTGGGATCACATTGTCAACCGTGGCGGTGGGTGACAGTTCGGACACAAAGCTGTTGAAACGCCTAGCGGATAACTGTGGCGGCAGATATTACTATTCGGACAAGTCCAGCGACATACCCAGAATTTTTGCGCAAGAGGTATTTCTTTGGGGAGACAGCTATATTCAAAACGGTGTGTTTTCCCTGGCCGTACAGCAACACCATGAACTGACAAAAAATCTGTTTTCAGATAGCTGGCCAGTGCTCTATGGATATATTAGCGCGACGCCAAAGACTGCTTCGAGTTCAGTGATTGTATCCGGTGAAAAAGGAGATCCGGTCCTGACGGTGTGGCAGTATGGATTGGGACGGACAGTGGCGTGGACAAGTGATGTCACCGGCGAGTGGACAGGGGCTTTTGCCGGACAGGAGGACTACGTGCAGCTGTGGAAGCGCGTGGTAGATTATTCTGCCGGAAATGCCAATATGGGTGAGGACAGTGTCGATGTGGTGACAGCCGGTGAGCAGACACAGATCAGCTATCAGACCAGTGACTATGACAGCGCGACCCAGATCCTAGTGACAGTGATGGATCCTGGTGGGGATGTGACGGAGGAGAAGCTCCATGCGACAGCGCCGGGAAAATACACGGCGGAGATTGCCACACCGCAGACAGGTTTGTATCACTTTAATATACGCCGCACCGAGAATGGCGAGATCCAGAACTATATGACCACTGCAGCAGCAGTTCAGTTTTCGGACGAATATAAATTCGATGTGAGTACGGACGCCTATTTGAAATTCGTACAACAGTACGGTAGGATTATCACAGAGCAGGACACAGTCTGGACGCGTCAGGCCGCCGCGGCAAGGGAGCGCTATCCTTTGACAAACTGGCTTCTGGCGCTTGCAGTCTTCTTGTTTCTTGCAGAGGTGGCGATGCGCAGGTTCCAGTATGTGCCAGGGTGGATTGCATCCCCGACAGGCAGGGCGAAGCGGAAAAAGGAACTGTCTGCTTCCGACGGCAGTGCAGTAAACGGACAGCAGGCGAGCGGTGCAGCAGGTGGGCAGCAACCGGACAGCGCAGTAGATGGACAGCAGGCGAACGGTGCAGCACAGGAGCCGCAGCAAGCGACACGAACATCAGAAATGCAGGCGGAGCAGACTACAGTGGGAACGAAAAGACAAAAGCGGTCAGGAAATCAGACAAAACAAAAAAAATCAAGGCAGCCGGAGCAGACGCTTGATACATCATCGCTGCTTCGGAAAAAGGATGACCGCAATGTCTGAAAAAATATGAAAAAGCGCTTGATTCTTTCCAGACACAGACCGATATAACATATAGAGAATCATACTGTCGTGTGATTATGGAAACTTGTTTTGTGGTGTATACACAGAAAGTGATAGGGGGTAGGTATGAATATTTCAATGGCGAACAGTCCGCTTTCGGTCCTCACACAGCACTATGGCCCAGGGCTTAAGAGCACGGAGGAAAAGATCGAGCGATTCCAGAAGACACAGTCGCAGATCAGTTTTTTTGAGGGAAAAAAGGCGGAACTCAAAGATAAGCACTGCGCGACGCTAGAGGAGATCGCACAGAAGCTTGAGCTGTTTAACAATTATAATGACCAGATCGATACGGTGAAGAAGCAGTTCAATAACGAGCAGATGATGCATTGTATGGACGAGGCGCAGGAGCTCGGGGAGAAGATTGCCGAGGCAGCAGAGAAGCTTGAGCCCAAGACAGCTGAGGAGCGGCGCGAGGATCTTGCAAAGGAGGCACTTGGCGTTGAGGATGAGGGCGGTATTCTCGAAGAGCTGCTTGAGGATATGCCAGAGGACGCGCTGCAGGAGACACTCGAGGAGATTCTTGCGGACGATCAGACAGCTGGGAAAGCATCTTCAGAGGAGCTTCCAGAGATCATAGAGCGGGAGAAGCTGACACAGATGTATCTCGAACAACAGTACACACCCATTGATCTCAAGGCATAGGACGAGTTGATTGCATGCTGAGAGAGGGCAATAAGGATTCGGAGGTCAGATACAAAAATCCGGTTGAATATGAGCGATATGTCAGAAAACATTTTGCGTGTATGCGCGCAGACGGATATCAGGTAAGGATCAGCGAGCGGCTGTATTACAGGGCTACAAAGGATAAGAAAATTGAACAGTGGCTTGAGACGAACCTGACCATGCTGCCATACTGTATGAAGCGCCTAACAGATATGACCGCTATTACAGGAGGGCACATCATAAGCTGTATCTGTCATATGAATAACTATAATAATATCAGTACTGAGATCTGTGCGGCAGATCGTTTTGGCGAGGGGGGACAGCCAGGCAGCAGGCGCCCAAATCGATGCGTCATCAGGACAACTTCTGTCGGGGAGATTGAGGAGCAGGTGCGGTATAACAGTATATTTTGGACGCCGGAAGCGGAGAGTGCAGGCTTTAAGGCAAAGGCGTAAAAATATAGAGAAAAAACGGTACAGGCTGAAACGGAGTTTGGCCAAATGAATATCAGGGAGGGATGAACCATGAGTACCATATCTGCGGGAACACCCGCTGTTGCAGAGAGCGTTTCTGCTTACTACAACACATCAAAGACAAACAAAAAGACAGATGAAAAGGTGCAGGACATTGCAGTCACAAAGACGGACAGCACCACGGAAACCGTCAAAAAGACAAAGGTCAGTGGCAGGACGGTTGGCAGTCCGGAGCTGACGGAGAAGGCTGCAAAGTATTACGAGGAATTGAAAAAGAAGTACGGGAATCTGGATTTTATCCTTGTGAGCAAGGACCAGAAGGAGTATGCGAAGGCAAATGCCTCTAAGTATTCCAATCCGAACAAGATGGTCGTGCTGATCGATGAGGAAAAAATCGAGCGCATGGCGGAGGATGAGAAATTCCGCAAGCAATACGAGGGGATCATTTCACAGGGGGCAAACGGACTGACACAGCTTAAGAGCCGGCTTGCCAACATGGGCCTTAATGTGAAGAGCTGCGGCATGAATGTGTATGATAACGGCGCGACTTCGTTCTTTGCGACGATGGACCAGTCCTTCAAGGCGCAGAACAAGACTGCACAGGAGCGCCTTGCCAAGAAAAAGGCCGCGAAGAAGGCGGAGGAGAAGAAGGCTGCAAAGAAAGCCCAGGAGATGAAACAACAGGAGAAGCTAGAGGCTGGACGGGCAGAGAAAAAGGAAATTCGGGAGGAATTTTTCGAGCACGAGGAGGACGGCGAGGTGACGTTTGTGGCTGATTCCATCGAGGATCTGATCAGTCAGATCGAGAATGCAGACTATCTCATACGAAAGGATATCCGGTCGAGTTTTGAGCGGCAGGTCGGACAGCGGTTTGACTCCACAATCTAAGTCCCGTGACAGAGGAAAACGTGACAGGAGTATAAAATTATGATATAATGTATGTAACCATTTGGGGTATCAGGTCCTGAAAGGTTACATACATTTTTTATTATATTTGCAAAGGAGGAGAACAAGATGACAGGAGCAGTAATAGCAGCAGTGGTGGCCGTAGTTCTGGTCGTATTGCTATGTCTAGGATATGTGAAGGCACCGCCTGATATGGCGTTTATCATATCCGGTATCAAGAAAAAGTCAAAGGTAGTGATCGGGAAGGCGAGCATCAGGATTCCCTTTTTCGAGCGGCTTGACAAGTAAAACCTGCGGCTGATCCCCATTGATGTCAAGACCAGCAACGCGGTTCCCACAGCGGATTATATCAATATCAATGTGGACGCCACGGTCAATGTGAAGATTAGCAACCAGCCAGACAAGTTAAGGCTTGCGGCGGAGAATTTTCTGAACAAAAACACAGAGTATATCGCGGGGGTAGCACGCGAGGTATTAGAGGGCAATGTGCGTGAGATTGTGGGACGCATGCGCCTTGAGGAGATGGTATCGGACCGCCAGAAATTTGCGGAGCTTGTCAAAGAGAACGCGGAGCCTGACCTTGCGGCGATGGGGCTTGATGTCATCAGCTTTAATGTGCAGAACTTCGTTGACGGGAATGATGTCATCGAGAACCTTGGTATCGACAATATTGTGAAGATCAAGAAGGCCGCAGCGATTGCGAGAGCCGAGAGCGAGCGCGATATCAAGGTGGCGCAGGCTGCTGCGGACAAGGACTCCAATGACGCAGCAGTGGCAGCACAGACCGAGATTGCCAAGAAGCAGAACGAGCTTGCCATCAAGAAGTCAGAGCTCCAGATGGAGGCGGACACCAAGAAGGCGATGGCGGACGCCGCCTATGCGATCCAGAAGGAGGAGCAGCGAAAGACGATCGAGATTACCACTGCAAATGCGGATATTGCAAAGCAGGAGCGCGAGATCGAGCTAAAGCAGAAGCAGGTAGCTGTCAAAGAGCGGGCGCTCGAGGCCGAGGTAAAGAAGCAGGCGGAGGCTGAGAAGTACGCCGCGCAGCAGAAGGCGGACGCCGCGTTATACCAGCGACAGAAGGAAGCCGAGGCGCAGCAGTTTGAGGCGCAGAGAGAGGCTGAGGCGAAGAAGGCACAGGCGGAGGCTGACCGCTATTCGAAGGAGCAGGAGGCGCAGGGTATCAGGGCTTTTGGTGAGGCAGAGGCTGCCGCGGTGCGGGCAAAGGGTGTCGCGGAGGCCGAGGCGATCCAGGCAAAAGGACTCGCGGAGGCCGAGGCGATGGAGAAGAAGGCTGAGGCGTACGCGAAGTACAACAAGGCGGCGGTTGCCGAGATGATGATTAAGGTGCTGCCCGACATTGCAGGTAAGATTGCAGAGCCGTTGGCACAGATTGACAAGATTACGATTATCGGCGGGGACGGTGGTTCGAACGGTGTTGACCAGGTGGCAGGGAATGTTCCGGCTGTGATGACAAAGCTGTTTGAGTCCATGAAGGAGACGACGGGAATTGATCTTGCAAATATCATCAATGCCGAGTCCTATGACGCAAAGGTTAACCGGAATATTACGGTGAACGGGCTCGACGGCGTGAACCTGACAGTCAATCAAAGTCCGGCTGATTCAGAAATGAAATAAAGTCTTTTGCAGATTGATTGTGTGATTAAGATTAATTATTAGATTATTGCGGTAATTTTCAGAAAGTTACCGCAATATTTTTTGTTTTTTGCAAAGTGTGTTAATATTTCTGACAATCATGCCGATATATATTACGTAAACAAGGACGGAACCTGACCTTACAATAAAAGCATATTACATTGCGACAATTTAAAAATGTAAAAATGTAAAAATGTAAAAATGTGAATAGGAAAGGATAGGAATACAAAATGAATATCAACAGTTCAAGAAATGCCCTATTAAGATCAAGAAATCTGCGCAGTGCCAGAAGGAGCCGCGCAGGCAAGGTTATCAGCAGCAGAACGACAAGGACGAACAGCAGTTCAAGCACCAATACGACAAAGAGGACAACATCGGCTTCGGCGTCCCTGACACAGACAAGACAGCTTGCAAAGTATGAGCAGGTGGAGCAGTCAGCAAACAATGTACAGACATATGTCAAGAATATGTTGAAAATCGGCAAGATGACCTACACAGATGACGAGACTGGCAAGAAGGCACAGGAGAATGATAAAAACAATCTGATCAAGAATATCAAAAACTTCGTGGAAGATTACAATGACGTTTATAATAATCTGGCGGATATAGGCGGAGCGGCGAACGCTGCCTTCAGGAAAGCGTTTGACAGTATTGTGTCAACGAATAAGACAGCCCTCAAGGAGATCGGGATTACAGTGTCAAGCTCCGGTGAGCTCGTAATTGATGAAGAGACACTCGAGGCGGCTGATTTTGATAAGGTAAAAGCATTGTTTGCAAAGGAGAACGGCTTTGCGGACAAGATTGGCGCAAAGATGGAAAGTGTCGAGAGCGCCGCGGCAAATAGCCTTACAACCCTAAGCAAGCTCTACGGGGCAACCTCTACGTACAACAAATATGGGATGAGCAATTCTTATTTTAACGGATATAACAATTACAGCAGCGGTTATTCTTACTATAATTACGGTAATTATGGCAGTAACAGCGGCTGGTCATTCTGATAAAATCAGACTCCTAAATAATCCTAAAATAATTCCTAATAAAAGAAGCAGCTGAGATATTAGTACAGCTGCTTCTTTTATGCACACGGGCACCCGCGGTGAGTAGTGGAGAAAGTCATTCCCCTACTCGATTGCACACGAGCGACCAGATGAAAAATGTCGGTTTCTCACCGCTCAAATTTCTGGCGCTCTTTTTTCTCTTTTTTATTTGAATACATGATTTTGTCAGCCCTGTTGTAGGTATCCTCGAGGTTTTTGTCCGTTCCAGGTGTATATATGGCGCAGCCGTATGCAATCTGCATTTTTATCTTCAAGTCCTTGTTTTCGCGGTTGGAGGCGTCAACGCTTGATTCGAGCATAGCCATATAATGTGTCATGTCGATGGTGGAGGCCTTCTCGATCAATGCCACAAATTCATCACCGCCGACACGATAACATTTACCAAGACCATTAAATATTTCATAGATGATTGTGCCACAGCTTTTGATGTACTGATCTCCGGCACTGTGGCCAAAGTTGTCATTGACATATTTGAGATTGTTGAGGTCAAAATCAATAACTGCAATATCTGTCGGATTCTCGGACAGTTTCGCGAAATCCACATTGAAGCAGGTGCGGTTATTGAGTCCTGTCATCTGGTCTGTGTAGGCAAGAGTCTGGTAGGCGTTTGCCTCCTGCCCCATTTTCATAAGAGAGGTGGACTCTCTCGCAGAGGAGAGGCCAAGCGCGATGATATAGGTAAGAAAGCCCAGGCGCCCAAATGTGTTCCCATCCCACGTGCCGGTGTAGAACCCAAACATATCCAGCAGGAGGCTTAGGACACATATGATGATACATACGATGTGAAGCTTCACAGTCTTGGAGTGAACCCCGTTCTTGACAAGGGCGTAGGACTGAACTATGATGATTATTGCGAGAATGATCATCATAACATGGGTAGTCCAGATGGATTCCCTCAAATCGGCGACGCCACTGATGGCAAGTAGCAGGCAGAGCGCAATCTGTGCGAGATCCACCTGGCAGAACCAGTTCCAGATTTTGCTCTCGTCCTCGTAAAAGGACTGCACAAACATGGCAAACGGAAAGGCCAGTAGCATGAGTGACAAAAACGATAGGTAGGAAGTTACCAGATTGTTTTTCATGAGCAATGTGGTCAGGCTGCACTCATTGATGGACCATATGGACAAAAATATAGAGAAAATCCCCAGTTTTAACAGTTTTCCGCTTGTGTGGATATTGCGCGAAATAAACAGATGGTAAGATGATAATACAATACCGAGTACAAGCATGATAATACACAGCGCAAAGGGAAGGATATCCTTTGTGATAATATGGGCAGGCAGTGAAAATGCATTTCCTATATGAATTGCAGGCACACTTTTCAGATACGTTGGATAGGGGCTTGTG
>CAJUQZ010000035.1:26769-27769 GCA_910588755.1 uncultured Lachnospiraceae bacterium
TGAGGACGATTTCAATATCGTTTGTGTTGTAGGGCAGGCTGATGAAGTTCCAGCAGTACCCTGGGGAGTCTGACAGTGGGTTGTTGTTGACAACAGGATATTCATAAATAAGCCGTCCGCCGACATAAACCTGGACATTTTGGTGAATCGAATAGAAAGCAATCACATTGCCGATAGAAGAATCGACAGTGACTGTACCGGACAGAACAGTTTTCTTCATATTAAAAACCGATTTGTAGTCTGTCCACTCTGAAACTGCATAGGCAGACTGCTGTTGACGGGTATCGGTTGCCTTGTCATAGAAAAGGATAACGACTAGAAATATCAATATGGCTATACAAGCCACGATATATAGTATATTATTTTTTTTCTTACTGCTCATATTCATTTGTAGCTGCACCCCTGCTCATAAGATATTTTTATTATATCATACTCATGGATATATTCCATTTAAAATTTATAAATATAGGACTTTGAACAAAAAATGACAAAAAAATAGGGCAATATGTACATATAGGATGTATTTTTATACAAGTTGCTAATTGGCAAAAGCATACAATATCAAAAGGACTTGCATTGAGAAAATAAATAAGCGATAATGGAAAAGATAGTTAGGAACTGTTAGAAATAACTTTTTCTGAACAGGTCCTTACTCGGAGGGGATTACATGATATGGAATAAAGCAAGAGAATGCGTGAGTCGTGACGAACTGGCCGCATTGCAGGGAAGGCGCCTTGTGGCGCTTGTAAAGTATATGTATGAAAACATAGGGTATTACAAGAAAAAAATGCAAAAAGTAGGGCTTGAACCGGGAGATATACGGGGAATTGGGGACCTCAATAAGCTGCCCTTTACGACAAGGCAGGATCTGGCAGATGATTTAGCGCTGGGTGCGTTTGCCGTAAAGGGCAGCAACATTGTCCACTACCAGGTATCGGCTCATGGCGCGCAGTACGCAGGAATGGGGACGGTTGTCGGATATACGCAGGGGGACCTCGAT
>CAJUQZ010000035.1:27831-28041 GCA_910588755.1 uncultured Lachnospiraceae bacterium
GTGGGGGGAGTGCATGGCACGGTCAATCTGCATGGCAGGCCTGGGAGAAAAGGATATTATACAGGTTGCATGTGGAAGCGAGTTGTGCGCAGAAGGGCTGGCTGTACAGGCCTGTGCGAACCGGGTTCGGGCGGCAGTGGTGGCAGCTTCGGACTGTGGGCCTGTGGCGCTGGCTGCGCTGATGCGGCGGCTTGGCGTGACGGGCATTGT
>CAJUQZ010000035.1:28051-30051 GCA_910588755.1 uncultured Lachnospiraceae bacterium
AAAAGCTGGCACAGCTGGTGGAGGAGCGGGGTTGGCAAAACAGTCTGCGCTTGAAAGCTGTAATCTGCAGCGGTGGGGCGTGGCCAGAGGGTGTCCGCAAAAAGATTCAGAACATAATGGGGAGCCGGGTTTATGACATATTTGGCCTGGACGGGTTGACCGGCCCCGGGGTGGCTGGTGAATGTGCGTTCCAGAAGGGAATGCATATCCAGGAGGATTATTTCCTGCCAGAGATTGTGGATCCAGACACAATGCGCGTCCTTCCAGGCGGCTTGAGAGGACAACTGGTGTTTACTACACTCCAGAAGCAGGGCTTTCCGCTGATCAGATACCGCACGATGGGCATGACAAAGCTTCATTATGAGATATGTGAATGCGGCAGGACGCTGGCGAGGATGGACAGGATAACATATGGGATAGACGATGTGCTGCTTATCAGGGGCAATCATGTGCCAATATCCCGGATAGAGGAAGCGCTTTCCGGAATTTTGGACAGGGAAATTTGTTATATAATATGTGTCAGAAAAGAACGTGGACTTGATGTGGCGATGGTCTGCATCGTAGATGCGGGAAGGAGTAAAGTGGCGTCAGAGGCGGACAAGGCAGACATGAAGCAGCGGGTAGCTGGCGCGGTTTCCGCCATCCTTGGACTGAAAGTGGAGGTTATTATTGGAGCGGACAATAACTTCGGGAAGTTTCGAGAAATCTTTGGGCCGGCTTTTCATGAGGCATATCAGGAAGCGCTTCTGGGAAAAAAAGTAGCGATTGTGGACGAAAGAAAAATTTCTTAAGATTTTTGTATATATTGCACATAAAAAAGCCTAAAAAAGATTTAAAATATATACATTGAAAAAAGAATGCGGATAGTATACAATAGAAAGTAAGGAATTGTCGGAAATTATTTACGAAAGGAGACTTACTGTGAAAAAGAAATTATTAGCGGTATTACTATCTGCTTCTTTGCTGTCTACCGTGCTTGTTGGCTGTGGAAACACGGCGGCCGGTGAACAGGCTGATACAGGGACAGCAGATGCCGAGACTGATGCGCAGGAAGGCGAAGGTGAAAAGCTTGAATCGGGCAAGGTGGCACTGCGAGTATGGGTGGAGGAGTCCAATACCGAAAATCTGCAGAAGATGATTGACAGCTTCGAGCAGAAATATGCGGGACAGGCTGATTTTGACATTACAATCGAGGTGTCAGGGGACGCGGATACAAGAAAAAATGTTCTAGGCGATATCCACAGTGCGGCAGATGTGTTCTCCATGCCAGATGACCAGCTTTTTAGTCTGATTGCGGGTGGCGCGCTCTCGCCGGTGGTAAATCAGAGTGAGGTAAAGGCCGCAAACCTGCCAGACGCGGTGGACGCAGCCTCATACAAGGATACACTGTACGCATATCCGTACACGGCGGACAACGGATATTTCCTGTATTACAATAAGGAATATCTGTCAGACAGCGATGTGCAGACGATGGATAGGATTCTTGAGGTGGCGGCTGAAAACGAGAAGAAACTGTCGATGGAATTTAATTCCGGCTGGTATCTGTATTCGTTTTTTGGCAACACGGGACTGGAGTTTGGAATCAACGACGACGGTGTGACCAACCATTGCAATTGGAATTCGCAGGAGGGGAGCATCAAGGGTGTCGATGTGGCGCAGGCGTTGCTTGATATCGCGACACACCCGGGATTTATGGCGCAGCCGGACGGCAGCTTCGTGGAGGGCATCAAGGACGGCACCTGCATAGCGGGCATCAGCGGCGTGTGGAACGCGGTGGCAGTGCAGGAGGCATGGGGAAAAAATTACAGCGCGTGCAAGCTCCCTACATACACCTGCAATGGAAAGCAGATTCAGATGTCCTCATTCAAGGGATATAAGATGTTTGGCGTCAATGCCTACTCAGAACATGTGGCGTGGGCTCATAAGCTCGCAGACTGGATCACCAACGAGGAGAACCAAATTCTTAGGTTCCAGGAGAGGAGCCAGGGACCGGCAAACAT
>CAJUQZ010000036.1:0-957 GCA_910588755.1 uncultured Lachnospiraceae bacterium
AAATCGCTAAGCAGGGCATCGATGTTCTCCAGCTCGTCGGCAAGCTCCCGCGCCCTGTCGTCATAGCCCTCCACACTGCGCAGCTCCCGCACGGCATAGCCCACCGCGTCCGCCGCGGACTGCTCGCCGTTTCCGGTCAGCTGGTACGCCTTGTCCGCCGCCTCGACGATCTGCCGGCTGTTTGCCATCTTTCTGTAATCACGCTCGAGTTCCTCGTCCTCGCCCGCTGTCAGGCCGGCCTCCTCGATCTCCTGATACTCAAACTCCGCAAGGGACAGCTCCTTCGCTTTTGCCCCTTCATCGACACAGAACTCCGCAAGTTCTTTTTTCAATTTGACGTATTGCTGGTACTTTTCCCTTAGCTCCTCCTTGACCACGGCGAGCTCTTCCCCGGCGAAAGAATCGAGGATTTCCATATGGTTCTTCTTATATAGAAGGGACTGGTGCTCGTGCTGTCCATGAATATCGATCAACAGTTCGGAGATCGCCTTGATCTGCTTTGCCGTAACTGTCTCCCCGCAGATCTTAAACAGATTTCTGCCGGGCTGAATCTTGCGCTGGATGATAATGATTCCATCGTCCTCGACAGGAATCTCCAGCGCCTGAAGCTCCTGCCTCATGGCATCGTCCGTCGCCTGGAACACCAGTTCAACAAGCGCGTAATCAGCGCCCGTCCTGATCATATCCTTGTCAGCCCGCGCGCCCAGCGCAAGGTTGATCGAGCCGATAATGATGGATTTTCCGGCGCCGGTCTCACCGCTTAAAATATTCAGCCCTTCCCCAAAAGTTACCTCTGTCTCCGAGATCAGAGCCAGATTTTTCACATGCAAGCTAATTAACATTTTCTGTACCTAACCCTTTATAATTTCATCTAATTTCTGCATCACGGCCCTTGTGTCATCCACAGACCTGACCGCCTCTTCCGGGAAGGGCCATAGCGTGATGGGGCGCACGATG
>CAJUQZ010000036.1:967-5084 GCA_910588755.1 uncultured Lachnospiraceae bacterium
CCACAGACCTGACCGCCGCAAAGATTGTGTCATCCCCCGCTATGCAGCCGACAATCTCCGGAAAGTGCATGGCGTCCACCGCGGCGGCAACCGCCATTGCCATTCCCTGCACCGTCTTGATCACCAGTATGTTCTGGGCCATATTCATCGAGACAAAGCCGTCCCTGAGCACACGGATATACTTATCACCCAGCTTCGCGTCCTCACTGGGCAGGATGATATATTTCTGCCTGCCATTTCCTGCTGCTATCTTTGACAGGTGCAGCTCCCGTATATCCCGCGACACGGTTGCCTGCGTCACCTCAAAGCCTTCTTTGCGCAGATAGGCCGCCAGCTCCTCCTGCGTCTCGATATCGTACCTGTTGATCAGATCTACCACGACCTCGTGTCTCTCTCTTTTCATCGCATTTCTTACCATGCCTTTCACAGCTTATTCAGAAAACCGCAACACTGAAACCCCTTTTAAAATGCACGCATCTTCTTGTGCAGTGTGTCCAGAAAGCTTCCTTCACTGAGCTTTATAATTTTAGTCACCTTATCCGAACGTATGATCCGTATTTTGTCACCCTCGTTGAGACTGACCGGGCATCTGCCGTCAAAACTGGCGTCCACCTCCTGCTTTTCCCCCGTCTTGTACTGTCCGATCTCAATGTCAATGACATCGTCCTCGGCGAGTATAATCGTTCTGTTGTTTACCAGCGTGTGGGAACAGACGGGCGTCATCATAATCAGCCTTGCCCGCGGCTCGACGATCGGCCCGCCCGCTGACAGATTATATGCGGTGGAGCCTGTCGGCGTGGAGATAATCATGCCGTCCGCACTGTATGTACTGAGCATACGCCCATTGACATAAATATTAAAATTGATGACGTGCAGCGCACCTTTTCTGTTGATCACGATATCGTTCAGCGCCGTCTGCGGATTAGAGCTCACGCCGGATACCACCGGAATGCCGCTTAACATCATGCGCGGCTCGATCTCGTACCGGTTCTCAATCAGGCTGTCAAGCGCGGGCTCGATCTCCTCTTTGTCAACCTCGGCCAGATAGCCCAGCGTTCCTAGGGTAACGCCGATCATCGGGATATGATACGACACGTATTCCCGCGCCGCGCGCAGCATCGTCCCGTCACCGCCAAGCACGATCATTGCCTCCACCCTGTCATCTACCCTGCTGCTGCACAGGCAGCCTTTCAGGTGCAGGTAATCCCTTATGTACTGCGTGACTTCACCGTTTCCGTCCTTTGTCTGGTTTGTGTATATATAAAATGTTTTCATAAATACTCCGTTTTTTCGTCATATGCATGCAAGAATATACGTTCTGTCACTTTAGCGGATTAAATAGTTCTAAAAAATCTCTGATTTCATACTATTATCCGGCAAATGTCCAACATAGTCTATAGGAAATTCGCACCGCCATCCAATGTCTGATGCGCGCACTCAACTGTTTCCGTTATGACGCCTGCAAAATACTCCTGCACAAAGCCTGCGGCATCGAAATCCGGCGCCGGCTGTTCCACCCTGACCAAATGCATCAGGTACTCGATGTTTCCCTCGGGCCCCCTGATCGGTGAAAAGTCAAGGTTCTGTATCTCAAACCCTTTTTCCAGGGCAATAGAAAATACAGTCCTGATCACTTCCATATGTACCTTGGGGTCGCGCACGACACCTTTTTTTCCAACCTTCTCTTTTCCCGCCTCGAACTGGGGTTTGATGAGACAGACCATCTGCGCACTGGGTTTCAGCAGGCTGTGCGCCGGCCCCAGAATCTTGTCCAGCGAGATAAAAGACACATCGACCGATGCAAAATCAAGCCGGTCTCCAATATCCTCCGGGGTCATGTAACGGAAATTCGTCTTTTCCATGCAGACAACACGCGCGTCATTGCGCAGCTTCCACGCCAGCTGTCCGTGCCCCACATCCACGGAGTAGACCTTTGCCGCGCCGTTTTGCAGCATGCAGTCCGTAAAGCCGCCCGTGGACGCGCCGATATCCATACATATTTTGCCGTCAAGCGCCACGCCAAACTGCGCGACCGCCTTCTCCAGCTTCAGGCCGCCGCGGCTCACATATCTCAGCGTATTCCCCCGGACCTCGAGGCGGACTTTTGACTCGTCAAACATGGCGCCGGCCTTGTCCTCCTTCTGGTCATTGACATACACGCACCCTGCCATTATCACCGCTTTTGCCTTCTCGCGCGACTCGGCAAGCCCCTGCCGCACCAGCAGTACGTCCAGACGTTCCTTCATAGTTTCGCGCCCTTTCTTATTCCAATTTAATCCTATAGCCTGTTCTTTTTTCTAACGCCAACTCTGAGAACTCTGCCTGACGGTCTGGAAGCAGCTCTCGTTGTTTTAATTTCTCAAATTCCCTGTAAGCTTCCTTAGAAATTGCCGCTTTCAAAGAACTGGAATTTTATTTTTCTTTCTTAATCAATATTCGTCCCATTCAGTCCGACTAAATATATCCGAAATCAAGGTTTTATCTTCACACGCTTTCTTGAAAAGAAGAATAAAGTTTGCCAACGTTTCTTTGTCTTCTGAATAAGCACAGAACATATCTGCTTCGGGGTCAAAATTGATTTTTCCTCGTAACTCTGGACACTTCTCGTTCAAAAACGCATGAGCCAAACTGGCCCAATCATAACCATTACCTATGAAACCATCGTCCGCACGAGCATCAAAAATATCTTGTAGGTATTCTTCACCTACAGTTAAACAGACACCTGCGCCTGTGCTTAGCTTCACCCAGCAGAAAGGTTTGATTTCCGTTTCAAACTGTTCTGTAATTTCCATTTTCGCTTTCCTTTCAAATTCCAATTTATATATTTGATTGTAAAATCTTTATCTGTCATTTACAATGTATATTTATAAGTTATTTCTCAATGGGTACACAATTTCGAAAAGGGAGTTTATTTAAGGCTCTTGAGAATTTTATCTGTGACTGTCTCCGCGTCAATCCCGACTTCGCGGCGCAGAATCTCCACGTTTCCGTGCTCGACATACTCGTCAGGGATATGGATTGTCAGCAGCCTTGTCCCAAAGTGATGCGCGTCGAAATATTCCCTTACCTTCTCACCAAACCCGCCGCTTGCGACATTTTCCTCCATAGTGACAATCAGGCTGTGTTCCCTGACAGCCTCGTCCAATATTTCCGTGTCGATGGGCTTTACAAAACGCGCATTGATGATACTGCATTGCAGTCCCTTTTTGACAAGCTCCTCCCGCACTGTAAGCGCGGTCTTAACCATACTGCCCACCGCTACAAGCGCGATATCATTCTCATGGTAAATCCACTCTGCCTTACCAAACCGGACCGGCTCACGATATTCGCGAAGCCCGTCATACGCCTCACCTCTCGGATAGCGGAGCGCGATCGGCCCCTGAAAAGCAATGGCGAATTTGAGCATGTCCGACAGTTCCCATTTATTTTTTGGCGCCATAATATGCATGTTTGGTATGGAGGACAGATAGGACAAATCAAAAATGCCCTGGTGCGTCTCACCGTCGCTTCCCACAAGCCCTGCCCTGTCAATCGCAAAGACCACAGGCAGATTCTGGATACAGACATCGTGCAGAATCTGGTCGTAGGCTCTCTGTAAAAAAGAAGAGTAAACGGCCACCACAGGACGCAAACCGCCGGCTGCAAGCCCGGCCGCAAAGGTCACGGCATGTTCCTCCGCGATTCCGACATCAAAAAACCGGTCCGGATACAGATTGCGAAACCGCTTTAATCCCGTGCCGTCAGGCATCGCCGCCGTAATCGCCACGATATCATGACAGCGGTCGCCCAGCTTGCACATCACGGTCGAGAAGACATCGGTGTAGCTTGACTTGGTCTTTGGCACCAGCGGAAGCCCTGTCTCCACGTCAAAGGGTTCCGCGCCGTGAAAGCGCGCCGGGTGCTTCTCCGCGGGCGCAAAGCCTTTGCCCTTCTGCGTGATCACATGCACCAGCACTGCCGATTTGCAGCGCTTGGCCTCGCGCAGAACCTTCATCATGGCGTTGATGTTATGTCCGTCCACAGGGCCTAAGTATGTAATTCCCATATCCTCAAAAAACATGCCTGGAATCACCAGCTGCTTGACAGAGCTTTTTGCCCGCCGGATACTGGTGACGAT
>CAJUQZ010000036.1:5094-16608 GCA_910588755.1 uncultured Lachnospiraceae bacterium
AAGTTGGATTCCATGAGGGAATTGTAGATTCCCTCTTTCATGTCGAGGTATTTGTCCGCTGTCCTGATATTGTTGAGGTATTTTGACACGCCGCCGACATTCTCCGAGATGGACATATTATTATCATTTAGTACGATGATAAAATTCTTTTTTAAACGCGACGCATTGTTCAGCGCCTCGTAGGCCATTCCACCCGTGAGGGAACCGTCGCCGATGACCGAGATGACTGTATGGTTTTCGTTGCGAAGATCCCTCGCCTTCACAAGACCGAGCCCTGCGGAAATGGAGGTGGAGCTGTGCCCTGTGTCAAAGCAGTCGCACTCGCTCTCCTTGCGCTTGGGAAAACCGCTCATGCCGCCATATTTGCGCAGGCTCTCAAAACCGGAACGCCTTCCTGTCAGTAGTTTATGTGTATAGGACTGATGCCCCACATCCCACACAATCTTGTCCTGCGGCAGATTCAGGCTTAAATGCAGCGCCATTGTCAGCTCGACTGCACCGAGGTTGGAGCCTAAGTGTCCGCCTGTGACACTGATTTTTTTAATCAGAAAATCCCTGATTTCCTCCGCCAGCAGATTCCAGTTTTCGGGTGTTACGTTCTTTATATCATTTTCTTTCTCTATTGTCTCTAATATCATACCCAGCGCCTTTACCTTTCGGAAATGTGTTCCTGCATAATGCGTATTCTTGCACACAGTTAACAGCATCTATTTCAAATAAATTGTTCAAAATATTCCATTTTTAACCTTCGCCCATCCTTCATCTGTCCATTCAAAATCGTTAATATAAAAGAGCAATCCATTGTTTTCTTTTATCAGCGCTTTTGCTTCTGTTGAATAACCATGAGCAAAATAAACAGTTACCCAAGTGAAATTCTTTATTTTTTGTAAAGCTTTTTGTATATATCTGCTTGTAATAACATGTTTATCATAAGGAAATATGACCATATTAACACGTTCTTCTCTATTTCTAAAATTTGCTGGAAATATAGTACCATAACGTTCTGGTAAATATTTTTTCATATCTTTAAAGGCAATATTTTCCTTAATAACTGTTTTCATTTATCCATGATCTCCTGTAACCAGCTAAGATATTACTTTGGCTGTTAAAAATCGCAATTACAGTCTTGCTAATTTGCTGTATTTATCAGAATTTTTAAGAAATTGATGCAATATATAATCGCCTGAGTAATACCTGCCTTTTCCGATATTTCATCTATATTTCCATGTACTTTCCAATAATATGCAACGACACAAAAGAATCATTTATATAACTATCTGACGCGCGTGATCAGACTACGTACCAGCTCTGTCAGAAATTCATTCTGAAACCCTTCTTTTTCCAAGGATTGCAGCTGTTCTATGGCGTGGTCTGACATCGCCCGCTGCTCCTGTGAAGCGGCCTCAATCCCTTTGATCGTGACATAGGTTGTCTTCTGGTTCTTTGCGTCGCTTCCGACAGGCTTTCCCAGTGTTTCCAGATTGCTTGTTACATCGAGGATATCGTCCTGAATCTGGAACGCAATGCCAATCTCATAAGCGGCCTGTTCAATCAGACGGATCTGCTCCTCACCTGCCCCTGCAAGCACCGCGCCAGCCATCATGGCCGCCTGGATCAGCGCCGCTGTCTTGTGCTCGTGTATATACAGCAGATGCTCCAACGTCACATTTTCACCGAGGTTTTCCGCTTCGATGTCCGCTGTCTGCCCACCGATCATTCCATAGATTCCTGCCTTTTTAGCAAGTATGGAGAGAGCTTTTGCGCTCTTTACAGCGTCATTGCCGGGCATCTCAAAAACCTTCAATGCCGTCTCAAAAGCGTAATTCAGGAGTCCGTCCCCCGCTAAGATTGCCATTGTCTCCCCGTAGACGGCCCAGGTCGTCTTTTTGCCTCTGCGGTACAGGTCATTGTCCATAGCCGGCAGGTCGTCATGCACAAGCGAATACGTATGGATCAATTCGATTGCCGCCATAAACGGCTTAATCACGTCGCTGTCTCCCCCAAAAAGCCTGTATGTCTCCGCCATCAGCAGGGGGCGGAGGCGTTTGCCGCCCACATTCACGCTGTAATTCATCGCCGTGATCACGGTCTTTGCCCAGTCCGCCTCTGTACAGCCGTCCGCTGCCGGATTGCCACTCCCTGTATGGCCTGCTTGTGGATTGCCACTCCCTGTACAGCCGTCCGCCGCCGAATTGCCTTTCTCCGCTGGAAGATACGACTTTAATACAGCTTCTATTTCCGTTACCCTGCGTTCTAATTCCTTCTCAAAATTCATCTAACTCACCATTTTCATTTAATTTCAGGACTTCCTTCTCCACCTTGTCAATCTTGTCATTGCAGGCTTTGATCAGCTTCATGCCTTCTTTGTATAGTTTGAAGGACTCCTCTAACGGGATATCTTCCTGCTCTAATTTTCCAATCATTTCCTCGAGCTTCTCAAATGACTGGTCAAGCGTCTGCTCCTTCGCCATTGTTATATGCCCCCCTTTTGCTTTTCCATCAGTCCCACACAATCGCAAAACACTGATAACCGTCCGGGACAGGCGGCCGGCAGGAATAGACGGAATCCAGGTCGGAAAGTTCCCATTCCTCCGCGCCACCGGAACACAGCCGCTGGCAGTCCACCAGCTCCTCCAGCGCCGCACTCTGCATATTTGTGCAGATGATAACCGAATCTCCATATAGCACATAGTCCTCTGTATCATTATACGACTCCAACGTGTCCTCATGCAGTGCTACACGTATCCATGCAATCTCCGGCAGCTGCTCAATTCTGCGAAATATATCCCAGATTTCGGCAATCGGGGGACGTCCTTCTTCCCAGTCATTTGGCGCGATGGCGTCCTCTGCTGTATTTCCCTCAAAAAATTCATCAAGCGTCAGCAGTGGTAAACAGTCGTCGTTTTCTTCCATGATTCTTTTGAGTGCATCTAATTCAATCATACCTTGCCCCTTCCCAAACCTACGTTTGTCAGTGTGATTATGATAATTATTCTCCCTTTTAAAGAAATACTTTTACAGACTTAAACCCATAGTATTATACATAATTCTGCTTTTGTGTACTATTTTACATCAATACCGATTAAAGTTGATCATTCAATCTTTTTCACAAAAGACATTATCGCCCTTACCGTTTCATCAACCGTTTTATCTGTGTTATCCATGTAAAACTGAAATTTACCAGCATTTTCCTTAAACCAGGCATTATACTGAATCTGTCCAGCAATAAATTCGTCACTTCCACACATTCTTTCCTGTGGCCTTGCCTTTAATCTCCTTGTGATTTCTTCATCTGAACAAGCCATACCAATAAAGAAGGTCGATACAATATTCTGTGGAATATGAACCGCTCCATAAAAATCATATGGATTCGCACACGTCACAAAAAGCAGATTTTTATTATCGGACATTCTCACAGCCTCTGCCAGACAATCTTCACAATATCTGGCCGCATTCTCTGTCCCTTCATAATCCCACCAGTTAATGCCGACTTCATCTGTGTCTGCGCAAACCCAGTTTTCTAATATCCTTCTTGCGTTCAATTCGTCTTTTATTGTCGTTTTTCCAACCCCACAGGCTGCACTTAATACTACTAATTTTATCATATATTTCCCTCGCCGGCTCTTTCATTCGGGCTGACAATCTGGTTCACTTTCGCCTGTATTGTACCGTTTTTCACATAGATCCGCAGCAAATCCCCCGGCCTTACCTTATGCACATCATTGATCACTTTATGGTCTGCACCCTCCACATACGCATACCCCTGACTGAGCTTCTCGAGCGGTGACAGGCCCTTTAGCTTCTCGGCATACAGCGCCATCCGGTGGCGCTGCTTTGTCAGCGCACGGTTCATCTGTCCTGTCAGCCGTCCCTCCAGATCCATACAGTACGTGCGTTTCTGCTGAATCTGGCTGACAGGACTTAGATATTTCAGCCGCAGCTTCTGGCCCTCAAGCCTGTTCTGCTGCTTTCGAAGCTGCGTCTGCATGGCATGATTCAGGGTGCTCTGGTACACCGCAAACCGTTCCATCAGCTGCGCGTAATCATAGACCGCAAGCTCCGCCGCAGCCGAGGGTGTCGGCGCCCGCAAATCCGCGACAAAATCTGTGATCGTCGTGTCCGTCTCATGGCCGACCGCCGATATAACCGGAATCTGGCAGTCAAATACGGCCTGCGCCACAGCCTCCTCATTAAAGGCCCACAAGTCTTCAATAGAACCGCCACCCCGGCCGACGATCATCACGTCCACGCCCAGATGTTCCAGTGCGCGGATGCCGTTTATAATGCTTGGAACCGCCTGCTCCCCCTGCACGATCGCCGGATATACGATAATCTGTACATAAGGATTTCTCCTCGTCGCGATATTGATGATATCGCGCACGGCCGCCCCCGTGGGCGCTGTCACAACGCCAAGCGTCCTGATATATCGGGGAATGGGCTGCTTGTACTCCGGCGCAAACATGCCCATCTCCTCGAGCCTGCGCTTCATACGGTCAAATTTTTCATACAGCACACCCGCGCCATCAAGCACAATCTGCTTCGCGTACAGCTGGTATTTTCCGTCGCGCTCATACACGTCAATCGCACCGCCAACCACCACCATCTGCCCTTCTTCCAATCGGAAGGAAAGTCCGGTGCGGCTGCCGGCAAACATGACACAGGCGATAACGCCCTTTGCATCTTTTAACGTAAAATAGATGTGCCCCGATGAATGGTACTTGCAATTACTGACCTCGCCCTTCACAAAGACAGACCGCAGCATGTAATCCTGCGTAAACATGTTCTTGATGTAGGAATTGATCTGGGCTACCGTATAAACATTCTGTCTCACAAATGCGCCTCCAAACCCCGCAATAACTTATTGCTTTTCAGCCGGCGCAAACTTCGCCAGCACGCCATTGACAAAGCCAGAGGACTCCTCCTGCCCGAATTTCTTGGCGAGCTCGACCGCCTCATTGATCGCAACTCCTGTAGGTACATCATCGTCAAACACAATCTCGTACACGGCAAGGCGCAGGATTGTGAGATCTACCTTTCCCATTCGCTGCGTCGTCCAGCCCTTGGCCTTTTTGTTAATCATCTCGTCAAGCGCGTCGAGCTTCTCGATGATCTTATTGCTTTTTTCCGAGATATAAGCGGCATCCTCGTCCTTGATCTCAGCGGTATTGTTCTCCTGCGCATCCATTTTCAGGGTTTCAAAAAAAAGCGTGCCCTGCTCGGCCATTTCTTCCCTGTCGTTAAATTCGACTCTGAAAATATACTTAAATATCTGTTCCCTAAGCTCTCTTCTGCTCATTTATCTTTCCTTTAATCTATCTGACAGCCTCCCAAAGGCTTCCCTGCATCTGTTATTTGCAGCTTTTTTATTTATCTGATGCCATTTTAATGCCAACGATTCTGATATTGACATCGGAAACCTTGAAGCCCGTCATCGTCTCAATCGCATTTTTTACCTTCTCCTGCACCTTGTTGCAGGTTGTCGGAATATTAAAGCCGTACTCTAGTGTGACTGCAAGCTCCACAGACACGTTTCCGTCGAGGATATCGACCTTGACGCCCTTTGTCTGCTTCTTCATGCCGACCTTGCCCATCAGCTCGTTGGTGATGTTCCCGACCATAGCGCCTACGCCGTCCACCTCTGTCGCCGCAAGCCCCGCGATCATGGCAACGACATCATTGGCAATCTTTACCGTGCCAAATTCCTCGTTATTGACTGCATACCCGCTCTTTTCTGTTTCTTTTTCCATGCTCCAAACCTCCTGTATTTCCTGTGCTGTCCCTGTCCCGGACAGGTGCAATTATATTTTATTATATCATTATACCCGGACTTTGCAAAGCAGAAATCTTTTATTTTTAATATGACCCAAAAGCAGCAATCCCATACTGCTGCCGATCACCTTATAAATTCCAGAAACTGATTGTCCGCTGTTCATCATTTGTGGTGTACGCGATGCTCTCCCCCAACTTGTCCACAAAGTCAAAAATCTTCTGCGAATCAATCAGCGCCTGCACCATCATTCCATACGTTCCATCCGTATCGCATTTTATGGTCACACAGCCTGTTGTCCTGGCCATTTCACTGTCAAACGCAAGCGCAAGCTTTGATTCATCATAGCAGTCAAAATACAGACCTTCGCGCACAAAATAGTTGTCCGCAACCGCGGTACACACCGGAAGCGCCACCACCCTCTCAATCGAGTGTGTCCTAGTGATTTCGTCCGTCGTCACCAGAAAGTAGTCATAATTGATGGCCGGGCCACCACCCTCTAATGGACCATCAGCGCTGCCTAGTGCGTAGGACGCATCTCCCCAGGTCGGATCTAAGTAATAGTATTCCCCGTTTACCCGCACCAGATTCCACCCGTGCCGCTCACCGTTTGTGAAACCCGTCACCAGCACGCACTGGATACCGACCTTCTGCAGCATATACTGCATCGCCTTTGCATATCCCTGGCAAACTGATCTTCCCTGTAGGAATGTCGAACATATATTCTGATTATTTGCGGCACTCCTGTCATACTCTGTATGCTGAATCAGCCATTCATACAAATATTTCACCGTGCTGTACTCATCCTCATTGAGCGGAACCTCCCCAAAGCACTCCGCAAGCTTCTGCTCAATCATAAACCCGGCCTGCTCCATTTCCGCGCCTGTCATGGAATACGTACCGCTGAAAGTGATTCCCGTCACGGCATCTCCCAACGTGTACTCTGTGTACTGATACCCCTCCACATAAAAAAGTTCTGGATGGTCGTTCATCACGCAGGTAAAAACCACCTCCAGCACGGACTTGTCCAGTGTGGAAAGCGGCACACCGCTTCTCATCCCAGTTAGCGCATCAAGCATCTCGAGGTAAATCTTCTGCTGTCCTGCGTCAAGCTGATGATAGGCATAATAAAGCTCTGATACCTCCCTGGTCGGCTCTGTTTCTGTGCTGCTATCCTGCGGCTGGTCTGGTTCATACCCGCCTGACTCTCCTGTACTTTCTTCCTCCTTAGCGCTTTCCTCTCCTCGAATCATATCCTGCAGGTCAAAAGCATTCTGATCCGTGCAGCCCTGTACCAAAAACAGCATACTGCCAATCAGCGCCGCCCACAACACGGTCCACTTTCTCATCAATGCGATATACTCCTGATTAATTTCTTCCAAATTCCGAGAGCACGAGCCCCTTGTTTCTGTCAACAGTCATGCCGATACTCCACTGATTGATAAACAACAGCAGGGGATTTCCTTTTAAATCCTGTATCTTTTTCATATCCGACGTGCCGGAGAGCCGGTTTAGATCCACCTCGTCCTTGTTCTCAATCCAGCGGATATATTCATATGGAAGCGGCTCTAAATAAATCTCGACATTGTACTCATTTTCCAGACGGTATTTGAGTACATCGAACTGCAGTACGCCAACCACGCCAACGATGATTTCCTCCATACCTGTGTTAAACTCCTGGAAGATCTGAATCGCACCCTCCTGCGCAATCTGATTGACACCCTTGATAAACTGCTTTCTCTTCATTGTGTCTATCTGTCTGACGCGCGCAAAATGCTCTGGCGCGAAAGTCGGTATCCCCTCATAGCAGATATTGTTTTTGGGCGCACAGACGGTATCCCCGATGGAAAAAATACCCGGATCAAACACGCCGATAATGTCTCCTGCATACGCCTCGTCAAGTATTTTGCGCTCATCCGCCATAATCTGCTGTGGCTGTGAGAGGCGCATCACCTTCCCGCCCTGCACATGCTTCACCTCCGCGCTGGCGTCAAATTTGCCGGAGCAGATGCGCATAAACGCTACCCTGTCGCGGTGCGCCTTGTTCATATTCGCCTGAATCTTGAACACAAACGCGGAAAAATCATTCCCGACAGGATCAATTGTCTCCCCCTGGGATACCCGTGGAAGCGGTGTCGTAGCCATCTTTAAAAAGTTCTGCAAAAATACCTCCACCCCAAAGTTCGTGAGCGCCGAGCCAAAAAATACGGGTGTCAGCTTTCCCTGGCGCACCTTTTCGATATCAAACGTAGCACTCGCCCCATCGAGTAATTCGATCTCGTCGCGCAGTGTAGCAAGCGCCTCCTCACCGATTTTCTCCACCAGAAGCGCCTCATCGTCCATAGGAATCACGGTCGTCTCACCCTCCTTTGTCCCCTTCTGTGTATCAGAGTAGGTGAGCACATGGTTTCCGTGTCGGTCATAGACACCCCTGAAGCGTTTTCCCGAGCCGATTGGCCAGTTGACAGGGCAGGTGGCAATGCCAAGCTCCTTTTCGATTTCATCAAGCAGCTCAAACGTATCATTCGCGTCCCTGTCCATCTTGTTGATAAAGGTAAATATCGGAATCCCCCTCATGCCGCAAACCTTAAAGAGCTTTCTGGTCTGCGCTTCGACGCCCTTTGACGCATCGATCACCATGACCGCCGAGTCCGCCGCCATGAGTGTCCTGTACGTATCCTCCGAGAAATCCTGGTGTCCTGGTGTATCCAGAATATTGATGCAATAACCATCATAATTAAACTGCAACACAGAGGATGTGACCGAGATCCCCCTCTCTTTCTCAATCTCCATCCAGTCCGAAACGGCATGTCTTGCCGTCGCTTTGCCCTTGACACTCCCCGCAAGGTTAATCGCACCCCCATAGAGCAGAAATTTTTCTGTCAGGGTGGTCTTGCCGGCATCTGGATGCGATATAATGGCAAATGTCCTTCTCTTGTTTATTTCCTCTGCAATTGTACTCACTGTTCTGTCCTCCATCTATCTTAAATTATCCTGGGACATATTTGATTCAAACACGCCCTTGTCTATCTTAATCTGTTCCTTATTCCACGGCTTTCTCTGCCCTGTACATGCTGGTGCCTGACACCTTACTTTCCACGCCAAGGTAATCGAGCACGGTCGCCGCGATATCCGCAAAAGTCTGTCTCGTGCCAAGGTTTACCGGCTTCACAGGCTGGCCGTACATGATAAAGGGCGTGTACTCCCTGGTGTGATCTGTCGTTTTGGTATAGGCCGGATCGCACCCGTGATCCGCGGTGATCATCAGCAGGTCCTCCCTGCCAAGCTTTGCCATGATTTCAGACAGCCTTTCGTCAAAATAAGTCAACGCCCTGGCATAGCCGTCCACATCCCTGCGATGGCCATAGAGCATATCATAATCCACCAGATTCACAAAACACAACCCCTCGAAATCCTTGTCGAGATATGACAGCGTACGCTCGATACCCTCCTCGTTCCCACCTGTATACACAAACTCCGTGATACCCTTTCCTGCAAAGATATCATTGATCTTTCCCACCGCAATCACTTCCTTACCTGCCTCTGCAAGCTGGTCTAGCATCGTCGTTTGCGGCGGCAGCAGGGAAAAATCATGGCGGCGCGCTGTCCTGGTATAACTTCCTGATGTGCCCTCAAACGGCCTTGCTATGACACGCCCCACCCCATGCCTGCCCTGAAGCATGGCCCTTGCCTTCCTGCAATAGTCATACAATGTTTCTAACGGAACAACATCCTCGTGCGCCGCGATCTGGAATACACTGTCCGCGGACGTGTACACAATCAAATCCCCTGTTTTCACATGCGCATCACCGTAATCCCTGATAACCTGTGTGCCGGAGTAGGTTTTATTACAGAGCACACCCCGACCAGTCAACCTTGAAAATTCATCCAGCACTTCCTTTGGAAAACCATCTGGATAGGTTGGCAGTGGATTCTTAGATACTAGGCCGGCAATTTCCCAGTGCCCTATCGTGGTATCTTTCCCGCGCGAGGCCTCCTTCATCCTTGCGACGGCTGCAAGCGGCTTTTCTGCCCGCTCCTGCTTTTCGCATTTCACACCCTCAATATAAAAAGTCCCAGCTTCTGCAGGTTCGGCACATGAAAAAATGAGCTTTTGGAAACGGAGCCTATGGTATTTGTACCCTTGTCACCATAGATCTCCGCATCCTCCATCTCACCGATTCCAAAGCTATCCAATACGATTAAAAAAACCTTTTTCATATGAGCTCCTTTCCGCCAGACCGCCCGCCATCATCCACATGGTAAGGGCAGCTTGCAATATAATACTTTAGTATACCACAATTATCCAATTAATTCCACTATTTATTCATCGGCTGTCACATTGTCAGACACACTGTTTGAGACGCCCGACACTGTTATAATGATATTTTCTGGCGCAATACTCGTCTTTCTCTGCACGATATCCAGAATCTGGGCCGTCTGTGATTCCGTAAGGTTTGCTGCCTCCACCATGACATCCGCAGTGTCGCCGCTGATGCTCACCACTGTCTGTGCAAATCCTTTTGCTTCGAGCAACATCTGTGCATCAGACTCCTTCTGGGCGGTTTCCGTGAGTAGGATCATGCTGCTCACCGCTTCTTTTTTTGCCTCCTCTGTCAATTCCTCGTTCTGGATAATCTCCAGGAGCGATTCCTTGTTCTGTGCTCGTGTCTGTTCCTTCAAAAGCTTTGCCCCCGCAAGGGTAGACACACCTGACGCACTGGTAAACACTGCCTCTCCCGGTATCTCCTGCTCAATTACAGTCGCGCCGGACTCCTCTGTGTTGACGGCGAGCTCTGACCCGTCTGCTGCCTGTATATCAGCAGATGCCCCGCTGTCTGCGATTGTCGTGTCAATGGCACTGTCTGAAACAGCGTTCATGTCACTGCTTAGGTAATTGTCCGTGATCGTCACATCATCCGTGTCAAGGCTTAGAATATCCGCATTGTCTCCTGTCGTGTAATTCTGGATTGTTCCATCTGTATCCTCCCTAAGCGATATGGCGTACATATCTTCATCGGAAATATCATATGTAAGTCCGCTGCTGCTGCCGTCTACAGAGATGAAATCCTCTTCTCCAATCTTTGTACCGGCAAAGTTTAGATAGCCTGCTACTGCTATCATGACTGCCAGCGCCGTAATCATAATCTGGTTCTTTCTTAATATTTTTTTCACCAAACCATATCCTTCCTGTTGTTTCTCTTTGCTACTTCTATCATATTCATGGTATACTTTTCTTAGACTTAATATTTTCAACTTTTTTATTCCCCTTTGCTCACCCCATCGTCATTACCTCGACCTTATTGGCTTCCACACCATATAGCGCCATCACAAGCCGGACAATCTGGAGCTTGATCGCCTCATTTGAAGCCCCCCTTGCAGAGATAACCACGCCATCGACCTTAGGTCTTCTGGTCTGTGTGATAAATGGCACTTCATTGCCATTTTCATTTGTCGTGTACACTGTGGCCTCCTCTTTCTTATGCTCACTGTTTTCTCCGTTAACCGAATCAGTCGTTGGCATATCCTTCTCAACGATATACTCCTGAGAATTTTTCATATATATCAGTACCTTTACTTCCCCCACCCCCTCCACACTGGACAAAAATTCCTCAAGCTCCCGCTCAAGCCCTCTCCTGTATTCGTCTGGAAATGTCTCGCTTTTTTCATCCGTCGCTGCTGGTGTGTCCCTGGCAGTATTTGTGTTTTGGGTCTTTTTCTGATAACTTTGCGACAGACTGCTGCTT
>CAJUQZ010000036.1:16644-22103 GCA_910588755.1 uncultured Lachnospiraceae bacterium
ATATCCCGCTTAAGAATATAATGAGCATAGTCTCCTTCGTCGGCCGTCCTTTTCCACCAGATGCCTTGCTAATAAAGCGAAGAATCCTGTCCTGAAGCTTCCCCGGCATTCTCTACACCTCCCATTCTGCTGTCATATTCCTCGTGTGCGTCACCTATAATCTTGTCTTCCCAGAGCTGTTCATAATACGCAGCTCCGTCATATATCAGGTCTGTCCTGGTCATCCGCTGCCACTCCTTTTCCCACCGCGAATACAGCTGGTCCGCCTCAAAAAAGCTATTTCCAACCTGCCCCACAAAGGAGAAAACCACATTACAGCAGATACACATTGTCAACAGATAGGAAAATAATTTTAGATATTTCTGGTAAGCGCTTCCCTCCGTGAGCTGTATCAGACATTGAAAACAGATCACGGTATACACAAGCCGCCTTACCTCTGCCGCCAAAACCTCCATAAGTGTACCCCTCCATAATACATAATATACGTCTATTAGCTTGTGGCGTTTGTGACGGCCGCTATCGTCACAAAGAACAGCGTCGTGACTGTAATCAGTATCCGCAGGAGCATGAAGCCCGCCTCCGAGATGTACTCCACGCACTTCATCATCTGGCGTTCGCCGCAGATACTTCCCAGTGCGCCGCTCACTTTGATGATTAACAGAATCATAAAAGCCTTGATAACCGGCGCAAGGATCAGCAGCACTAAAATCACCAGAATCAGCACCCCGAGACTGTTTTTGATCGCGATGGCAGAGGCCAGTGTCACGCTCGACACCGATTCCACGATATCCCCGATGCCCGGTATCGCGCCCGCTGTTTTCTGTATCACCGCATTGTTTGTCCTGTCAACCACCGGTGTGATAATCACCTGCAAAATCCCGCTTCCCGACATCACGACCACCATCGCCTTGAGCACCCACTGCATCCCCTTTTTAATGAGTTCCATCAGTCCCTTGAACCGTTCCTCGCCCCAAATGCTCTCCACGACGCCAAGCATCACATACCCCTCTACCACTGTCGTGAGGGAAGCCGCCACAATCCCTTCTATGAGACACAGAAACCCCAGCAGCATCTTATAGAAAATCAGCGCCGTGAGCCCAGAGCCGGCCGCTGCAATACAGATCATATACGCCGGTATCATCAGCTTTAGAAATTCAAGCATCTGCGTCATCGTCCCCTCGACAATGCCAAGCACCTCATGAAACGCATCGATCAGCACCACAAGCTGGCAAAGGACAAAAAATGTCTTTGCAGCCTTGGCCGCCCCTTCATTTTTGAGTGCTGACATGAGATTACTCACCATCGCCACCAGGATAAACAAAATCAATACCGTGATAAACAGACGCTTCCAATCATTAAAAACCCCCATCACCGATTCCCTGATATACCGCCAGAACAGCCCTGGCTCCAGCGCCCAGTTGCCCTTTAGCACATCCTCTATAAAATCCATAGAGTCTGCATTGCTCCCCGGCAGCAGATCCTCCAGCAGGTGATCTAGTACATCCAGATCCGGGAGTATATCAATCTCCTGCCACAAACCTATCTCCTGACTCATCGCATCATTCCTTCCAGCATGTCTATCATAATCCGTATAATCGGGAAACCAGCCACCATAATTGCAACTTTTCCAAAGAGCTCTATGTGGTTACTGAGCGCCGAGTATCCGGAATCCTTGCATAAATTTGAGGCAAAATCACACACATAGGTGATGCCTATGATTTTTAAAAGCAGCGATACATAAGCGATATTCCCGCCCAGCGCCGACTCCCACTCCTCGAGCTCCTCCACTGCGTTTTTCAGCACCGCAAGGATTCTGGCCGCGATGAAAAAGCTCACAAGAATGATAATCAACGTCGCAAACTCCGGCTTGTCTTTCTTGATGATAAGTGCCGCAAAAAGGCCTGCTATGGCAAGCACACAAATCTGAATCATACCAGCCTCCAAAAACAAATCACAACGCAAACAAATCCTGTATCATTTCAAACAGCTGGTATATGTAAGGAACAATCCATGACAGCACCAAAACCAGCCCTGCAAGGCTGATTAAGAACGCATGTTCTTCTCTGCCACTGTGCTTTAACACCTGTCCCAGTATTGTGATTAATATGCCAACTGCCGCGATCTTAAATATCAGACTGACTTCCATTTTCATCCCCATTTCATGAATACTTGGTATTATGCCGTTATTGGCACTGTGCAGCTACATAAATAAAATAATGCACAGGATACCAGTCAGCGTGCTAAGTGCCCTGACCAGCCTGCTGTTCTCGTTCTTTTTTACTGTAAGCCTGTCTATCTCACTGTCCAGCTCCAGCCCGAACAGCCGGAGGGCCTCCACCTGTAACTGTTCCCCCTCACACGCAAAGCAGTTCCCCATTTTTATCAGATAATCAATTCCAAGCGGCGGGAAATCCGCTCCGCTTGCCCTGTCCTGAACGGCCTCCTTCCATATGCATATCAACGACCTGCCGTCCCGCTCTCTCATGCCCTGTGACACCGCACCCAGAAATAGATCATACGGCGCTGCTGCCCGCCCTGCCATGATATCAAAGATTTCCTCCATCGGTCTGTGCAGGTAGGCAATCTCCCCTGCCATATACAAAAGCATCTGTTTTTGCTGTTTTAAATGCCAGATATCACTATTCATCTCACTGCAAATCGCCCACCCAAAACCAAGCGCCCCTGTCATCACACAGGCCCCTGCAACAAATTTCTGCCACATAGTTTGTTCCCCTCCCCGTCATATACTTCAAAATACCTGTCCATTCCCGCACGCATGTACAGCACGATAAAACGGTCGATAAGCCCTGCCCTAAGGATCTGCAAAAACTCCGCCTTGTGCCTAAGGTCGTCAATGGAATTTCCATGTGCGGTTGCCAGGATGCTGCAGCCGCTCACCCCAGCGTGGAAGATTGCCTCCGCGTCCTGGCTTCTGCCAATCTCATCAATGGCAATCACCCGCGGCGAAAATGTTCTCACCAGTATGGAAATCCCCTGATGCTTATCCCCGCCAGTGACAACATCCGTCCGCTCACCGCAGTCGAGCATGGCACTTCCCCTGTATGCCCCCGCAATCTCACCGCGCTCATCGACTACGCCCACATTGCAGCCCATATGCCCGCAACTTCCGTCTGACAGCAAACGTATCAGATCCCTAAGCAGCGTGGTCTTGCCAACGCCAGGCGGCGAGATAATCAGGGTATTAAGCGGCGCCCCCTCCCCCGTACCGCGATATAGAAATGGTATTATTTCTGCCGCAATTCCCTTGTGCTCATGTGCCAGCCTGATATTCATATAGCGGATGTACTTGGCTGTGAACCTGCCGTCTGTGCCCGTCACTAGCTCCCCCGTGATGCCGATGCGATGTCCACCCTCAACCACAAGATACCCCTGCCTGCGCTCCTCCTCGTACGCGTACACCGAGTCATGGCACAAATAACAGAATATCTCCTCCATCTCCCGCTCGCCATATATGACCGGAAGCTTCTGTTCAGAGTCGGACAATACTCGTACCGCCCGGTTGACGCGCAGCCTGATTTCCTGCAACCTGTTGAAATCTATGCCACTTCTCTCCCAGTCCCCCCTAAGTCTCTGTGGAAAAAACTGTAGCAGCTGTTGATTTGATATCATCCGCGCTCCCCCTTTACGCCTGTATCCTGCCCTGCACATTTTGTCCATACCTCAATATATGTCCCAAAATCCAAAATATGAATCTTTGTCTGACATAAAAATGACAGTTTTTGAAACAAGCAGTTGAAAACGATTTCCGAATCGTGTAAACTATTAATAAGGGAAAATTTTTGAAGGTGAGTTAATAGATTATGGTGACAATAAAAGATATCGCAAACCGTCTGGGCATTGCTCCCAGCACAGTATCCAAGGGATTAAATGACGCCAACGACATCAGCCCGGAATTAAAGAAGCTGGTACTGGACACCGCAATCGAGATGGACTATGTCACCAAGCGTATGAAAAAAGAAACCAGAAAGCGTCTATGTGTCTTCGTCGAAAATATGCAGTACGAAAAGCCTGGGGATTTTGGCTTTGATATTATACTTGGCTTCAAACAGGCCGCGGTGCGTGACAACTGGGAGGTCACAGTCACCCCCATCACCCCGCTGCTGCAGTTGCATGATCCCTATGACAGATACATGGTCAAAAACAGTTTTCACGGTGGGTTTCTGGTCGGCTTTGCACTGATGGCCCAGCTTGAAACCACCACGATCCCGACAGTGCTTTTTGACAACTATATCAGGAAAAATCCAAACATTGCCCATGTTGGCACTGACAGCTTTGAGGGGATTGACCTTGCCATCGACCACCTGACCACACTTGGGCATACCCGAATCGCGCTTTTAAACGGTTCACCTGATTCCATGATAACAGCCAACCGGTATGATGCATATGCAAACAGTATGCTAGGCCATAATCTGGAACTGGACGAAAATCTGGTGGCATACGGCTACTATGTCGAAGAAAGTGCAAAATATCACCTGCCGGCTTTGATTGAAAATGGTGCTACTGCCATTTTATGCGGAAATGACCTCCTCGCAGTCGGTGTGCTCAGGGAGTGTGAACGGCTACACATCAAGGTTCCGCAGGAATTGAGCGTCGTCGGTTTTGACAATCTCCCAATCGCATGCGAAATCTCACCCGCGCTGACCACAATCAACCAGGACCGGATTGATTTGGGGAGAAATTCCTATGCTGCACTATATTGGCTGATCGCCAAGGTTCCCATATCCAGATCCTTGCTACGACCACGCCTGATTGTGCGCGCTTCAACTGCAAAACCGGGAGTAGCCAAGGTCGAACTGGGACAGAAAAAGCACCCGTCAGATCCAGATGGCACATTTCTGCCGGATGCCCGCGCCCATAAAGACAAATAGTTTTTTACCTGCCTAAAACCCTAATTTTTCATAAATATCAAAACAATCAAATGTCGCAAAATAATCCTTTGGTGTCTCCGCACGCCTGATCAGCTGTACGCTGCCGTCCTCCCGCAGCAAGAGCTCCGCGGATTTTAATTTGCCATTGTAGTTATAACCCATAGAAAACCCGTGCGCACCGGTATCATGGATCGCAAGGTAATCCCCCATGTCGATCTTAGGCAGCATCCTGTCTATCGCAAATTTGTCATTGTTCTCGCAGAGGGAACCTGTTATGTCATATCGGTGGTCACAGGACGCGTCCTCCTTGCCAAGCACCGTGATATGGTGGTATGCGCCATACATGGCTGGTCTCATGAGGTTTACTGCACAGGCGTCTACGCCGATATACTCCTTATGGGTATGTTTCTCATGAATCGCTTTCACAATAAGATGACCGTAAGGCCCCATCATAAAACGTCCAAGCTCTGTGTAGATTGCCACATCGCCCATCCCGGCAGGCACTAGCACTTCTTCGTACACTTTTCGCACCCCCTCACCGATTACCCGGATATCATTGGGTTCCTGCTC
>CAJUQZ010000036.1:22113-29808 GCA_910588755.1 uncultured Lachnospiraceae bacterium
GAATTCCAATGCCGCCTGACAAATTGATAAAACGGATATTGACCCCAGTCTCATTTTGCAGCTTTACAGCCACCTCAAACAGCGTCCTTGCAAGGGTTGGATAATACGCGTTTGTGACAGTATTGCTCGCTAAAAACGCGTGAATACCAAAATTTTTAACCCCTTTCTCCTTTAAGATCCGAAAGCCCTCAAAGAGCTGCTCTGTCGTGAATCCATACTTCGCATCTCCCGGGTTATCCATGATGTCCGTCGTTATCTGAAACAGTCCTCCCGGATTGTAACGGCAGGAAATTGTCTCCGGCAGCTTTCCGATCGTTTTCTCCAGAAAATCAATGTGCGTGATATCATCTAGATTGATGGTTGCACCGATTTTGGCAGCGTAGGCAAACTCCTCCGCCGGCGTATCATTGGAGGAGAACATGATGTCCTTTCCCTCCACGCCCATCGCGCTGCTTAGCATCAGCTCCGTGAGCGAGGAGCAGTCACAGCCGCAGCCATACTCACGCAGAATGCTGATCAGATACGGATTGGGCGTGGCCTTTACCGCAAAATACTCCTTGAAGCCCTTATTCCACGCAAATGCCTCCTTCAAAGCCTGCGCATTCTCCCGAATCCCCTTCTCGTCATAAATATGGAACGGTGTGGGGTACGTCTTTACAATCTCCTCAATCTGTTTTCTGGTGACAAATGCTTTCTTACTCATTCCTAATTTTTTACTCCTTTCTAAAGCTCCTTTTCTCTTTTGGTTAACTCAATTAGCCTGATCTCATTTCTAAGAGAGTCCTTAAAAACATTCACAAAATTTTTCTGTCCGCAGTACAGGCAGGTATCCGTCTCGCTTCCAGTCATCTCACCTGTAAGAACATGGTTAGAATCGACAATCAGGCGCAGCTGCCTGTCCTTATTGTCCGTATAGTACATCTTGCTGCCTTTGATTTCTGCTGCCAGCGGGGTTCCTGCCAGAAGCACGACCTTTTTTCCGTCCGCTGTGAGCCGCTCAAGGTGCACCCGAAACTGTTCTAGATATTCTGACGGCATGGACAGATAGACGCGGTACTCGACATGCTCGAGCATATTGTAAATCTTATCCATAATATGTCTGTGGCTTGCGATCGTGATATAGCCTTCGCAGCTGTCCTTCATCTGGGGTATCTGTGCCGCCAGCTCCTGCTTTAACACAGTTAGCCGTCGGATTCTGTTCTCGCAGAAATCCTCAACCCACACCGCCGTGTACTTGTTTGTCTCACCCTCTAGTAAATACGCTGCCCCCTCTTCCACAAGACTGGCCAGCGCGCTGTATACATTGGAGCGCGATATCCCGGTAAGCTTAGACACCTCATAGCCTGACAGGTCCTTGTTTCCCAACAGGCACAGATAAATATTGGCCTCCTGTCTGGTCAGGCCAAATTGTACCAGTTTTTCCGCCAAAATACCCGTTACAATATTATCCATGCATGACATCATCCATTCTTATCCATTTTACTGCTCATTTATGGTTCCTGCACAACTTTATCAATCCCGCAGCGCAGTCCGCTGTTATATTTTAGTAGTTCTCAACAGGAACACTATACTATGTGCCGCACAAAATGTCAAGAAGCATGGCAAAAAGTTTTCTATTACATTTTACGCGCGCCCTGACGATTGACAGGGGATACACAAGAGCATATAATAAATTTTGACATTTTGCGCAAAATATCGTTATTTAGCGCCTAAGCGTACCAAAGAGAAAAGATTTTCGTATTAAAAATGCAGAGAAAATAGAGCAGGAAGGAGTACATGTAAAATGAAGGAATCAGTGTACGAGAGTTTTCCAAACGCTGCAAGTAAAGAAAATGCGGTAAGACTGGGACTTGGAACCCATCTTGGTTCTTTCTCAGAGGAGGATTCCAGACAATACATAGAGGCGGCTTCATTCGCAGTAAGAAACGGCATTACCACAATAGATACAGCCATTAACTACAGGGGAATGCGCTCTGAGAAGGATGTGGGAAAGGCCATAAACAACCTGATCTCGTCTGACGAGATACAAAGGGATGACATTGTGATCGCATCAAAGGCGGGGTTATTATTTGGCGATATCACAAGAGGGCTGAACCCATCGAGATACCTGCATGAAGTCTTAGAGCCAACAGGAATCCGACTTGATGATTTTTGTGAATATGATGGATTGTATCAGACGCTCAATCCCGATTTTTTTGAATATGCGCTGCATATAAGTCTACAGAATCTTGGCGTCAGCACCATTGATGTTCACTATATTCACCTCCCGGAAATCACGCGCGCCCAGTTGACAGAAGCGGAATTTTACCAGAGGCTTGCCGCGCTGTTTGCATGGTATGAAGAAAAAGTAAAACAAGGTAAAATAAGATTTTACGGACTTGCATTTGAAATGCTGTGCATGGAACCCGGCGAAGAAAAATGGTTTATTGATATTGAGAAAGTATGCCAGATCGCAGAAAAAATTAGTGGGCGGGATTCACATTTGAAATATGTCCAGCTTCCATATAATATGGATTGTCCCTATGCAGCCACAGTGCCAAACCAGCGATATGGCAAAGAAGATACGTCAGAAAGGGTTTCCCTCCTTAAGGCAGCGCGCAAGCTGGGAATGCATGTGACTGGCAGTATGCCCATGTGCAGCGGGAAGGGATTTGAACAGCACACGTTAAAAGAAATGATAACCTTTGCGTTAGACGGTGTGGATACGGTCAATATTGGTAGTAAGAATGTGAAGCACATTCAGGAAATAATTGATATCGTAAGAGCAAAAGCGCAGTAAGTGGATTGATCGTCAGAATCCGTCACGGCAGGACCATTTTTGCCGACCATATCCTTTGTACTACTCTATTGTTTTACATAGATGATTCAGGGTTTTATCTAAATAGGCCGTTCGACAAAACTTGTGGTATACAGGGCGTCAGTTCGTGCTATAACACTGTCTTCAAAGGACCAACTGTTGACAATCATTCAGTTTAAATGTCATAAGAAATACCACTTTTCACAAACTACTACCGTTATAACTCAAAAAGGGTGGATTGTCTGTATTTACTGTAAAATATTAATTTTTCATGGTTCGGTAATTGGGCTTTTGACCCTAGCATCATGACATTGAACTGTGACTTTTGCTGCGTCGATTAAAACCTTCCTAAGCTCTCCCACATCCCCATAATAAACGCATCCGTCCATGCCCAGAATGCGGGCTGCCTCTATGTTGGCGGGTGTATCATCTATAAAGAAACACTCCTCCGGCTTTAAGGAGAATGTCCTGAAAAAATCAAGATACGCTGCAGGCTCCGGTTTGAGCAGTCCATGCTCGCAGGAAATCCAGATGCCCTTCATATATGCGATGGACTGAATATACTGACAAAATATCCGAAAGCGGTGCGATGTGTTGGACATCAGATATAAGTCATAACCCTTGCGGGACAGCTCCTTCACCAGCTCCTCCATCGGCGGATTGGGCGGCTGTACCATCCGGTACTCCCGCACAATCCGCGCCACAGTATCATGCAGATGCGGTGGTATTCTTTTGCAGACAGAGGCGACAGCCTCCTCGTCCGTGATCGTTCCCCTGTCCATCTGCAGCCACTCCACCGACGCGCAGAGATGATTTTTGATCCACCTAAAATCTTCTTCATTGTCCACATATCCATAGATATACTCCCTGGCATTGTATACCGTAAGCACATTTCCCATATCAAAGACAATATTTTTAATCATAACGCCCTCCTTATTCACTGTTTCTATGCGAAACGACACTCCTTGCTTCCTCACTGATTCCTGTACTCCCTGGGTGTGCACCCCATATACCGGTGAAAATAATTCCCAAAATGACTCGGACTGCAAAAGCCTGTCATCTCCGCGATGTCCAGTATCCTCAAATCCCTGTTTTTCAACAGTACCGTTGACTGGCGTATCCTGTACTGCATCAGAAATTCCAGGGGCGTCATATTGATCGTCCGCTGAAAGCTGCGGCACAGCTCGCTCCTGCTGATATATGCGGCCTCCGCAATCTCCTCAAGCCGCAGCTGCTGCTGATAATTTTCCTGCATATACTGGATCGCGGCCTTAACCCGCTGTTTATCACGCTCCAGGCTGGCACTCACAGCCGGATTCCCCTCTGGTATCTGTTCAAATATCCCGAGCCACAGGTCTGATAAGAGAACTGATATTCTAAGCTGATAGGCAGGCTCCTTTTTCATATACAGGCGCACAATCTCCTCGAGCGATGATGCTATCTTACCATGCGCAGGACTTTTGCCATCCCATTTGATACAGGGCAGATTCCCGTTGATGACCGGCACGACACATTGCTGATAGATGTCACAGCTTCTGCTCCCACCGATCAGCTCCCCGCGCCATATAAAGGAATAGAGCTTCCCCTGCGCCAGTTTGCAGGGCCTGATCTGATGCATAAGGCCCGAATTGATAAATGCAATATCCCCTTTCGCCAGATGCATTTCATTTGTCTCCACCTGACAGGTGAATTCGCCCTCGAGAATCATTGTCAGCTGCACCTCCTCATGCCAGTGCCAGCAGATGTAGCCATTTTCAAAATCCGAAAAATCATCCAAATAGACACCAATTGGAAACCCTTCCGTCCCGTGCACCTTCGTCTCGCGCAAACTGCCGTCAACGATCGTCTGCGTCGCCCTTAACCGCTCCATTTGTCCACACCTCCTTTTTAGAACGACAGTTCTCCGAACATGAAATACCTCCGGTTTGAATGGAAGTATTGCTTTTGATCCGGCCTTTTGGATCGTCATACGTTCATCCGAGAACCCTTCTGTCCCCTAAAATCCTTTGATTCACTGTGCTCCCCCTACATTGCATTATAACAGATTCCATCTTTCTTTCAAGTATTGCTGACTTTGACGGGCACGCCCGCCATACGAAAAAATATGGGCGTGGCAGTTGGCATGCCCTGTAATTTTTGTGGCAAACGAAAAATGAACGTGGTATAATCAAGCCGATAGGTTGAACTATGCTGCAGTGTATTGTTATCGAAAGGAGGCGATTGACATGAAAACATATCAGAAGAATATGAGTCGTGATAAATCCGAAGTCTATGAGGTGAATTCATATTAATGGACAGAAGCCAGTGCTTCAGAAAGGACTTATATGCTCAAATTAAAATATTTATATGAAAACTACGACCTTGCAAAGTTTGCATTGGACAATTGGGAATATGATACAGAGACTCTTGACGACTGTTTGCAACATTTTAGAATTTCATCAAATGCGGTCTATCCTTTCTTATGGCAGGGAAATACGCATTTTCTGCGTCTATCTCCTGCGTCTGAGAAAATAGAAAACAATCTAAAAGGTGAATTAGAATTTTTGTGCTATCTGCAAAGCAGGCGTTATCCTGCCGCAATTCCCGTTGCAGCCAATTCAGGTGAACTTGTTGTTACACTCGATTCAATTTGGGGGAAATATTATGCAAGTGTCTTTAAGGGTGCTGACGGAATTCCTATAGAAGATACCGACTGTAGCGACCATATTGTGTATTCGTATGGAAAGGCTCTTGGACAGCTTCATATGTTATCCGCTGAATATTCCCCGAAAATCAGAAAATGGACATATCGTGATGTCCTGCAATGGATTGGGAAAACGCTGGAAAAATACCATGCCCCAGACAAAATGTTGGTGGAGTTAGAGGAAGTCCGGCAAGCGCTGGACATGCTTCCTCAGTCAAATGATTCTTTTGGATTGGTTCATTACGATTTTGAGCCGGATAATGTATTTTGGGATGAAACCAGGCAATGTTGCACAGCAATTGACTTTGAAGATGGCATGTATCACTTCTTTTTGCTTGATTTGGAACAGGCTCTGGATGCATTGCTGGAAAAGATTCCGGCAGACAGGCAATTCATCGCAAAAACTACTTTCCTGCAAGGGTATCAAAGCGTAAAAATGTTAGAACCAGATTATGCCGAAAAGTTAAAACTGATGCGAAGATTCTGCAATTCATATTCTTACGCAAGACTCATCCGCTGTGTTGATGAAAAATTTCCAAATGAACCAGATTGGATGGTTCAGCTGAGAGAGAAACTGCATAGGAAAATTGTATTTTTAGAAAATAGTGTGACAGGATAACTTTTGATTTTGTTCTCTGCATAGATATAGCAGTGCTCCATCCGGCCAGAAATCAGACTCGTGAACATCTGCTTTGCACGTTTGTGGCGTTAATATTTCGACGGCAATGTCACCGCATCGCCGTCGAAATTTTGACTCGCAAACGCTCTCCACTTCTAATTATCAACCAAACAGAACTTTTCAAACACAATGACAAATTCCTTCATGACCTCTGTGTATACAAGCAAGGTATCGCTTATGCGGTATTCTTTTAATACATCTGCATACTTGTTTCGCTACGATCATGATACTTTTAACGTCAATCATGTTTGATATGCGCCTAGAAACATAATATAATAAAAGCAGTTCAGAGATATAACCCATACAATAATGATACAAATGAAGCCTGTATATGCCAACAGCTGCATATCCCTGACCAGTATAAGAAATTTAATAGTTACTATTTCAATTAAAAACTATCAATTAGATACTTTTTTAAGAAACCTTTAATTTAGAAACTTTCAAATTTAAGAAACATTCAATTACAAACATTTAATTAGAAACTTTAAAAGTAAGAAACTATGAGTAAACGCTTTTTAGCTTTTAAAAAGCTATATAATGCAAGTATTACAAAATACGGTTACACAATTTATATAGGTAACAATACCATAGTGCTTGTTAAAACTCATCTATACAAGGATAAAAAAAGAAAGGAAGAACTCATCATGCCACAGAATATGAATCTATTTTCACTCGAAGGAAAGACCGCTCTCGTAACAGGGGCAAACACCGGCTTAGGACAGGGAATCTGCACAGCTTACGCCAGCGCCGGCGCAAATGTCATTGGTGTCGCAAGGCGCAGCTGCCAGGAGACTGCTGACAAGATCAGCGCTGTCGGCGGCTCTTTCACGGAAATCATCGCCGACCTCTCCGACCTCAATGTGATTCCCCGTATTGTGGAGGAAGCACAGAAGGCATATGGCCGCGTTGATATCGTCGTAAACAATGCCGGTATTATCAAGAGATGTGACGCAGTGGACGTGACAATGGCGGACTGGGACTCGGTGATTCATCTCAATGAAAAAATGGTATTCTTTCTCTCACAGGCATTTGCCCAAAACTGGATTCATGACGGCAGGGGCGGAAAAATTATCAATATCGCTTCCATGCTAAGCTACCAGGGCGGCATCCGCGTTCCCTCCTACACCGCGAGCAAGAGCGCGGTTATGGGACTTACAAGAGCGCTTGCAAACGAGTGGGCAAAATATAACATCAATGTCAACGCGATCGCACCCGGTTATATGGCGACAAACAACACGCAGAATCTCAGAAGTGACGAGCAGAGAAGTGATGAAATCTTAGGCCGCATTCCCGCCGGACGCTGGGGCACGCCGGAGGATATCGCCGGCGCGGCGATCTTCCTCGCCTCCGATGCCGCGTCCTACGTACACGGCTTCACCCTCGCGGTAGACGGCGGCTGGCTGGCACGGTAGACAGCACTCAGGGTATCGTTCATCAATTTGCAGACAGTGTGGCTGGTTTGCTCAACAGCACTCACAGCATCGTTCATCAATTTGCAGACGGTGTGGCTGGTTTGCTCAACAGCACTCACAGCAT
>CAJUQZ010000037.1 GCA_910588755.1 uncultured Lachnospiraceae bacterium
CGTCCGATGCATCCATCAATAAAATCTGTGTATCGCCCGCCGCAAGCCTCTTAAAACCCGCATCAAGCTTCTCAGCCTGCCGCTGCTCCATCGCGCAGGCTCTGCTTTTGCCGTGCCCTTTTCGAAAGGTCATTCCGCAGGCTGGAATCCCAAGCCGCACCCTGATATCCCTCTTTGTATAAAACACAGAGCCCATGCAAAAGCCAAACGCCACCACAAAAGCGCCGGCCCCAAATGCAATGACACCACCCAGACATGCCGCCCTCCATGCAAAATAAGGAATCTCCTCCTGCACGATCCCCTGATCTTCTATTTTTTCTATGGAAGCAAATTCCTCCTTTGCCGCACCAAACTCCCAAAGCGCCGTCCCAAGGGCATCTTTCACCGCCTCCACCTGCGCGGCGTCCTGCCCTCTCACCGTGATTGTCAGATAGCGCACATCCGACAGGATATCGGCTTTTAGCATTTCTTGGACCTGACTCCGCTCATACCCGCTCCCAAGCATCTCCATCATCCTGCCAAGAATCGGGTCTGTCGCGAGGACATCATTCCACGTAAAGTCGTTGTACCAGTGTCTCGCATCGTCCTGTCCCTTGTCAAACGCGACATAGTACTCCGTCTCCGACACAAAACAGCAATCCTGCAGCCTGACCAGCACCACCAACAAATTAAGACCGCTGCCCACGATGGCACCGGCCACTGCCAGGATAAGCAGTTTCGGCAGTTTCATTATGAAAGTCGCAAACATTGCCCTGCTGTCAACGCCCTGCTGCATCAATTCGATTTCCTCCATTACCCTTTCTCTCTCTTCATCGCAGTTGTCTGGTCCTGCTCCACGCCCTCCGTGCTCTCCGACTGAAACAGAATCTTGAGTGTGAGGAGCATCAGCTTCAGGTCCAGCCACACACTATAGTTTTCAATATAAAACAAATCAAGCTTAAGCTTGTCGTACGGTGTCGTATTGTATTTTCCGTACACCTGTGCGTATCCCGCAAGCCCGGCTTTCACCTTCGTCCGAAACGTAAACTCCGGCATCTCCTCCAGATACTGCCTGATAATCTCAGGACGCTCCGGCCTCGGGCCGATAAAGGACATCTCACCGCTTAATATGTTAAAAAGCTGCGGAAGTTCATCAATCCTGACCTTTCTGATAAACCGTCCGATCGGCGTGATACGGTTGTCATTCTTCGCGGCAAGCCTGGCCACACCGTCCTTCTCCGCGTCCAGCCGCATACTTCGGAACTTTAAGATCTGAAACTCCCGCATGTCCCGCGTACACCTGGTCTGCTTATACAGGATGGGCCCGCCGTCATAGAGCTTGATCGCAACCGCCGTAACAAGCATAAACGGCGCGGACACTATCATCAAAATCATCGAACACACAATGTCAATCAGGCGCTTTACAACGCGCTGCTCAATCGTCATCGCATACTCCCTTGTGAGCAGGATGGGCGTATCAAACAAATGCAGCTGGTCAGAACCCTTTATCATAATATCCGGGATTTTGGGCATCATATATACCCGAATCCCCCTGCTGTAGCAGAATTTCAACAGCTTATTGCGAAGCGCCGTATCCATATCCCACAGCACCACGCCGTCATAGCAGGTCACGATCTCCCGCTCGAGCGCCTCAATGCCGTCGCTCTGTGCCGCGCACCTGATGATATTGTACTTGTCCCTGCGCGTCTCAAACTTCTTTAAGATATCATCTGTCGGCCGCTCGCCGCTGATAAACAGCAGATTCTTTGGTGGGAAAAAACGCAGATAAAGCTTGTGGCTTATGAACGTCCAGACCGCCGACACAACAATCTGCCCCAGCATCATGAGCAGGAGCGGATAAGCCGTGACAAGCCCCAGCGACAACAGTGAAATTTGAAAATAGGAGACAACATTTGTGCACAAGAGCGAGATTACCTGCGAAAAGAACACGTCCATCGGCTTTAGATATCCCACCTTCAGCCCGCCATATGTCGCCGTAAAAAACAACAGCAGTATAAAATAAACGGCCGCCAGAAGCCAGAAGCCCTTTCTGTGAAAGCTCCGCCACATACTGCTCTGCATAATGTCATTATACACCTTATACCAGACATAGATATACAAAATTGTCTGGAACACAAGTCCGATCAATGACATCTGTAATATAATCGTCCTCTTTGCTGCCTCTATCCGTCCCACTGTCCAGCCTCCAACCTAAATCCGCCGCAGAACCGCCCTGAATGCCCAGAAGCACATGCAATACGCGCTTCTCATGACAGACAGCCGCTCCTGCCTGCGGTACAAATTCCATATTCTCCTGACCGCGGTCAGTTTGTTTGACGACAAGGTATCCGCACTTCTTCTGTACCTGACCAGATTTTCGTCGATGCCGTACCCCGCCCCGTGCTTTTTTAAGATACGCCACCAGGTTGCCGTGTCCTCGCTCTCGATACAGGGCATACAGATATCCTCATCTGGTATCCGGTCCCTGTCAATCATCACCGTCGATGTGAAAATAGTCGTATTCTTCAATGCCTGCCGGTACGTGATGCGCGCCGGCACATGCACCACCTTCCCAAGCCCTTCGCCCGACGCGTCCGCAAACTCATACCCCATAAACACAAAGCCTGCCTGCATCTTCCGGATATAATCCAGCTCAACCTTCAGCTTGTCCGGCAGCCAGATATCGTCCGCGTCCAGGAAACAGATGTACTGTCCGCGAGCCTCCCAAATACCGCGGTTCCTCGCCTTTGCAGCACCGCCGTTGCCCTCCTGTACGATCAGCCTGACGCGCTCATCCGCCCTCGCTTTCTGTTCAATGACCGCCCGGCTTTGATCTGTCGAACAGTCATCCACCAGCAAAAGCTCCCACGCCTCATATGTTTGCTTTTGCACATAGTCAATTGTCTCCGCGATAAACCGCTCCGCATTGTACACCGGAACGATAATACTCACAAGCCCAGCTCTTCTATCCATCATACTGCCCCTAAAACTCCTCTTTGACCAGGTACTTTGGCCGGTCCTTCACTTCCATATACATCTTGCTCATATACTGCCCCATAATCCCAAGGCACAGAAGCTGCACGCCGCCAATCAGGGAGATAATGCACATCATAGAGGGCCAGCCCGCAACCGGGTCCCCATAAATCATAGCCCTGACAAAAATAAAAATCATAAACACAAAAGCAATCACACAAAACAGCATCCCAAACACCGAAGCGATGGACAAAGGCGCTGTCGAGAACGCCATAATCCCGTCCAGGGAATACAAAAAGAGCTTCCAAAACGACCATTTTGTCTCCCCCGCCACCCTTTGTACATTCTCGTACTCAATCCACTTGGTCCGATATCCAACCCATCCGAAAATTCCCTTGGAAAAACGGTTGTACTCCCGCATCGCCAGGATCGCATCTGTCACCTGCCTTGTCATCAGCCTATAATCCCTTGCGCCGTCTACGATCTCTGTCCTGGAGATCTTGCGCATCAGGCCATAAAACCGCCTGGCAAAAAAAGAGCGGATCGGCGGCTCCCCCTTCCTGTCCACGCGCCGTGTCGCCACCGAGTCATACCCCTCCTCGATATAACCGTACATCTCGGGCAGAATCGCCGGCGGGTCCTGCAGATCAGCGTCCATCAGCACTGTAAAATCTCCGACAGCCTTCTCTAATCCCGCAAGAATGGCAGCCTCCTTCCCGAAATTGCGGGAAAACGATACCAGATGCACGCGCCCGTCCTTTTCCCGGAGTGCCTTCACAGCGGCCACGGTGCCATCCCGTGAGCCGTCGTCCACAAATATGAACTCCAGTTCTACATTCTTCCCGCGGAAAAATGCTTCCTGCTTCACCGCCTCTGCATAGAAATGCGGAATACTTTCCTCCTCATTATAGCAGGGCACTATGATACTCAAAATCTTCGTATCGGCCATCAACTACATTTTCCTCCTAGCTCAATAATCCAACAAAAATCTCGATCACTTCTGTGTTTGTAGGTCTTATCGTCCCATCGCCATAAATATCTTTAAAGAAATACTGCAATGTCCCTTGTTCGCCGTCCGTCCATGCGGTTTCGATTGCACTCCGTATCGCACGTTCCACCTGTTTGTCTGTGGTATCAAACCGCTTTGCTACTTCAGGGTACAGGCATTTCGTGACTGAGGATAGGACTTCCGGATCCTGACAGGCTATCCATATTGCCTCCCGCAGATAACGATAGCCCTTCTGTCTCGCCCGGAATCCGCATTTAACCATATGGTATGTAGTCCGTGTATAGATATTTATTCTCGAACGTTCATCATCCATATTTACTTCCATCACACCCTATTTTATCCTGAAGTGATCCACAGTCGTTTATCTAAAGTCTGGCATCTTTCACGTTCTCCTTAAACCAGTCATAGGCAAGCTTCACACCCTCCTCGAGTTCCACCCTGTGCGTCCATCCAAGGCTGTGAAGCTTTGTCACATCCGTCAGCTTGCGCGGTGTACCGTCGGGCATGTCATGATTCCACACAATCTCCCCCTGATAGCCGACCACACGCTGAACTGTCTTAGCCAGCTCCCTGATGGTCACTTCCCTGCCCGTGCCGATATTCACATGCTGTTCCCCGTCGTAGTGCTCGAGCAGAAACACACAGGCATCCGCCATATCGTCCACGTACAGAAACTCGCGGAGCGGCGTTCCTGTCCCCCACAGCTCCACACTTGGCGCATTGCTGATCTTTGCATCATGGAATTTCCGGATCATCGCCGGCATGACATGGGAACCCGACAAATCGTAATTATCATATGGTCCATAGAGATTTGTCGGCATACAGCTGATAAAATCATCGCCGTACTGCCTCTTGAAGAATTTGCACATTTCCAAACCTGCGATCTTTGCAATCGCATACGCCTCATTGGTCTCCTCTAGCGGCCCCGTAAGCAGCGCGTCCTCTGGGATCGGCTGCGGTGCCATTCTGGGATAAATACAGGTGCTTCCGAGAAATAACAGCTTTTTCACCTGGTAGTCATGGCAGCACTTAATCACATTACACTGAATCTGCATATTCTCATAGGCAAATTCTGCCGGTGTCGTATTGTTGGCGTTGATCCCGCCGACCTTTGCCGCCGCAAGCACAACCACATCAGGACGCTCCATCTCAAAAAACGTACGCACAGCCTGCTGGTTTGTGAGATCAAGCTCCCTGTGTGTCCTGCCGATCACATTCGTATAGCCCTTTGCCTCTAAGTTTCTTACGATGGCAGAGCCCACAAGCCCCCTGTGCCCTGCCACATATATCTTGTCTGACTTATTCATCGCTTCCTCCGTCATAATCCATATTTACTAATATGCAAACTCTCAAATAGCGTCCCCTGCTATTTCAGAGCGTTTGTTCTGTCGAAACTCTGCACAGGACATTCCTGCGACTGCCTGCATATCCGCATCCATCATCATGGACACAAGCCCCTTAAAATCAACCTTTCTCTTCCAGCCAAGCTCCTTCTCCGCCTTTGCCGGATTTCCCCATAGAAATTCCACTTCCGCCGGACGGTAAAACTCAGGATTGACGTCAACTAGTAGCTTTCCTGTCGCTGCGTCGTAGCCCTTCTCCAAAACGCCTTCGCCCTCCCAGGAAAGAGCAATCCCAAGCTCTGCAAATGCTGCCTCGACAAACTGGCGTACGGTATGCGTCTCATTTGTAGCCAGCACATAATCCCCTGGCGCGTTCTGCTGAAGCATCAGCCACATTCCCTCCACATAATCGCCTGCATACCCCCAGTCCCTCTTGGCATTCATATTTCCCAGGGAAAGCCTGTCCTGCTTGCCGGCAATGATATTTGCAATGGCGAGCGTAATTTTTCTTGTCACAAAATTCTCACCGCGTCTTGGCGATTCATGGTTGAACAGGATCCCGTTGCACGCGTACATGTTATAGGACTCTCTGTAATTGACTGTAATCCAGTAGGAATACAGCTTTGCCACACCATATGGGCTCTTGGGATAAAACGGCGTTGACTCGCTCTGCGGCGCCGTCTCTGGCAGTCCGCCGAACAGCTCTGATGTAGAGGCCTGATAATACCTGCAGTTACCGCCGTTTACGCGGATCGCCTCGAGCAGCTTCAATGTGCTGACACCTGTCGCATCAGCCGTGTACTCTGGCACCTCAAACGAAACTCCCACATGAGACTGCGCAGCGAGATTGTACACTTCCGTCGGCCGAATCTCACCGATAATGCGCATTAGATTCGAGGAGTCCGTCGTGTCCGCAAAATGCAGGAAAAACTTCACCTTGTGGTACTCTGAGCGGATCAAGTGATCAATGCGCATCGTGTTAGATATACTGTGTCTTCTGATCAGTCCGTGCACCTCATACCCCTTCGCAAGCAAAAACTCTGCAAGATAAGAACCATCCTGCCCTGTTATTCCGGTGATCAATGCTATATTGTTCATGTCATTTTTGATTCCTTTCTTATATTAATCGCTTTCAATGTATGAATGGCTTTCAATGTATGAATCGCCTTCAATGTATGAATCGCTTTTAATGGTTTTCTAACAACTATTACCCACATCTGCACAACGACGCTACACACTCTAGTATACATATAGTTTGTCAGAAAGACAAGCCTTTTATATATTCCGCAATCGCCTCTTTCCAGTCCGCAAACATATAATCCGTCGTGAGCTTTAACATATAGTTTTCCAGCACAGAGTATGCCGGCCTAGGTGCAACGACCCCTGTCACGTTCCTGTCATACTGCGCTGTCGTGACAGTCTCAACCACAGTGGATTTCCCAGTGAGTCTATAAATCTCACGCGTGAAATCAGCCCAGTTTGTCGTTCCTTCACATGTACCGTGAAACAAGCCGAAGTTGTCTGTCGGAAGCAGATACGCAATCATTTTGGCGAGTTCATCAGCGCTCGTTGGCGACCCAAACTGATCCCCGACCACTGTCACCTTTTCATGGCTGTCAGCTAACCCGAGCATTGTCCGCACGAAATTTTTCCCGTCGCCGTACAACCAGGCTGTGCGGATGATAAAGTACTCATCCGCAAACGCCCTCACGAAATTCTCACCGGCAAGTTTTGTCTTCCCATATACCGCTTTTGGGTTAGGTGTGTCAAACTCCGTGTACGGGCTACTGGCCTGCCCGTCAAACACATAGTCCGTCGAAATGTGCACCAGCCTTGCGTGATGCCGCGACGCCGCAATGCTTAGGTTGCGCGGCCCGATTGCATTGATCCGGTATGCATTGTCCACATCCGTCTCGCATCCGTTCACATTGGTATGTGCCGCACAGTTAATGATGGCATAGGGCCTGTTTGCCGCCACGAACTGATCCACCGCGTCAACATTTGTAATGTCAAGCTCCCCAACATCCGTATTCACACACTCATATTCTGTGCTGTCTTGATATATTTTATTGATTGCACGCCCAAGCTGTCCGTTGCAGCCTGTGACAATAATTTTTTTCGTCATAATATTGCACCTGTATTTCCTTTCTAAACGTCTTTTGTACTATCTTTTCTCGTAAGACCTGCCTCTATTCACCATGATGCCAAAAATACGCCCTACATGAAATTAGCCCGAAGCAGCTTCGGGCTAATTTTTATGCACACGGGCGTCCAGATGAAAAATGTCAGCAAAAGCTGACGGACGCCCGGCGCGGCGAGTAGTGAAAAAGGTCATTCCCCTACTCAATTGCACATGGGCCGCACCCCAAAATTTTTACTCACCCAAGCCGTCCTCTATGATTCCTACAATCGCTGACAACGCCTCTTTCTCATCTGTGCCTTCGCAAAAAACCTCAATCTCATCACCACTTTTAATGCCTGCACCAAGCACGCTCAACACACTTTTGGCATTTGCCGTATCTCCGCGGAATGTAAAGGTTATCAGTGAGTGAAACGCCATCGCCTCCTTACACAAAATTCCTGCCGGACGCAAATGAAGCCCTGTCGGGTTTTTAATAACTACTTTCTGACTAACCATCTCACACACCTCCGAACGTAGATTCTGATTTCTTTATAGGACTGTACCTTACAACATGACATTCTGTATCAGCTCTGCAAGCGCCCGCGCCTCTTTCTCAATCAGCTCCTGATCTTTTCCCTCGATCATCACGCGCACCAGCGGTTCTGTTCCCGAAGGCCGTATCAATACCCTGCCCTCCTCAGCAAACTTTGCGCTCACGCGCTCGATTGCCGACGCAATCTCCGCATACTCCATATAGCTGTTCTTCTTATGATTAGGAACCTTTGCGCCCACCAATGCCTGCGGAAGCACTGTCATAATCGTCGCAAGCTCCGAGAGGGCTTTCTTCGTCTCGACCATCACCTGCAGCAGATGCAGAGCGCTTAACAGGCCGTCGCCTGTCGTATTCTCGTCCAGGAAAATAATATGCCCCGACTGCTCCCCGCCAAGGTTCGCCCCAATCTCAATCATGCGCTCGAGCACGTAGCGGTCCCCCACCTTGGTCTGCTCGATATTGATGCCATTCTCCTTTCCCATCAGGAAAAACCCGAGATTGCTCATCACTGTGGCAACAATTGTGTTATCCTTCAATGTACCTTTTGACTTCATGTGGTTTCCAATGATCGCCATAATCACATCGCCGTCCACCTGGTTTCCGTTCTCATCCACCGCAAGAAGCCTGTCAGCGTCCCCGTCAAACGCAAGCCCAATATCCGCCTTCTCATACACGACGCGCGCCTGCAGCTCACCCATGTGTGTGGAACCGCAGTTTGCATTGATGTTCGTCCCATCAGGATTGTTGTGTATTGCCACAATATTGGCGCCAAGCTCCTTTAAGGTCTCCACAGAAGTATAGTAAGAAGCGCCCTCCGCACAGTCCACCACAATCTTCATACCGCTTAAATCCACCGGGACAGCGCGCACCGAATGATTGATATACTCCTCCCTCGCGTCCGTGCGGTACTTGATCTTGCCCACACTTGGCCCTGTCGGGAACTGAATATCCTTCATGCCGCTGTGAATCAGCTCCTCAATCTCATCCTCTAAAGAATCCGGCAGCTTAAACCCATTGCCGTCAAAGAACTTGATTCCGTTGAACTCAACAGGGTTGTGCGAAGCCGATATCACAACGCCCGCATCCACCCTGTACTTCTTGGTCAGATAGGCTATTGCCGGCGTCGGAATCACACCCACGTACACCACGTTTGCCCCGACAGAGCAGGCTCCCGCCATCAGGGCATTTGCCAGCATATCGCCCGATATGCGCGTATCACACCCCACCATAATCGTCGGCTTATGTGCATTCTCCTTCGACAGTACATATGCCCCCGCCTGCCCCAGCTGCATTGCCAGAAGCGGCGTCAGCTCATCATTTGCCACACCACGCACACCATCTGTTCCAAATAGTCTTGCCATCTCTTCCTATCCTCCAAAATTTATTCATTTTCACTGTCCACATCTTCATTCTCTTCCAGCAGTACCGTCATCTGGTATGGTTCCTGCAGCGTGACCGTATCCGGAAGCCTAAAGGTAATCTCGCCCTGATAGACTCCTGCAGTCCACTCAATCAGCCCCAGCTTTTCGAGCAGTGCATCCATGTCAATCACACCGATCACTTCCTCTGGGTTGACACTGTCCACCGCGGCCTTCGTCCCCGAAATCTGAATCGTATAATACGCCTCATCCTCCACCTCTCTCAAAGTCAACTTCAGGTTATCTGGCCTGTTGCCTGTCACAAACCCTGCCGCAAAGTTCCTTGCCGGAATCTCTAGTTCCCTTGTCACTAGCTGCTCAATCGCAACAGTCACATTCACATTACCGCCAAAGCTGCTGTCCGCAAACTGTACGCCTGACGGCAGGTACTTTTTCGTATTGACTATTGTAGTCAGATTCTCTGTCCGCCCGCTCACACTAAGCGCCGGGTCGGATATGACGATCTTGGAGATTCCATCTAGAACACTGCTGCGGCCCGCGATTGTCACCGTCTCAGGCATGCTGACCGGCTCGCCGCTCACCACATAGCCCTCCGCCGGCTCATCAGGGACGACAAAGCTTAGCGGTACAATCTTGGTCGCAAGGATCGTCACAGCCACATTGACTGTCGATATATTCATCTTGATAGCATTGTTTTTAATCTCCTTATTCTCCTTGTCATAGAGCTTGAGCTCCACGCTCGTATCGATATCAGAAGAATATCCGTCAATGTTTGCCACTGCATCAATATGGTCAATCTGGTCAATCAGCGACTCCGGCCCGGAAAGCCTGACGACATTCTGGCTGGGCTTTATCGCACCGACCACATAGCCCTCCGCCGGCTCGCCAGATGTATATACATTGATAAACTTCTGGGCAGGCACCATATTTTCAATGGACAGCTTCACACTGTCGATATTGGTCTTGAAATCAAGCTCCGAGTTGCTGCGTGCGCTTGACACCTTGATTCCCACCGTGTTCATGAAGGTAAGCTCCGACATATCCGCGATGGCCTTGATGTCCTCCTTTGAGATATACGAGAGCACAGACCGCTTTCCCTTCACGGTGACATTGACCATATTTGTCCCGTCAAGCACCTCGTACACCTTGCCCTCATTCGTCACCAGATCCGCGTTTCTGATCTCGACTGGAACATTGTAGTACGTCTCTGACTCAATCGGATCATTGATACTGTCCACCACAACCCACAGACCGCAGGATACAATCACCGCGAGGATTTTCAGGCCAAAATTGTTCGTGACCAGACTGAATATCTTCTTCAATATACTATCTTTCATCCTTAGCCCTACCTTTCCAGAGCCTGCGCTTCTTATTATCCTCCACTTCTTTATTCTGTATCATGCTGATCTTTTCTTTCAGTTCATTTGCGTCAAGATTGCGGTACAGTTTTCCTTCGTAGGTCACACTGACATGCCCCGTCTCCTCCGACACAATAATCGTTAGTGCATCTGTCACCTCAGAGATCCCGACACCCGCACGATGCCTCGTCCCCAGTTCCTTGCTGATCTCCATGTTATCGGACAGGGGCAGATAGCAGGTCGCTGATACCACCCTGTTTCCGCGTATGATCACCGCACCGTCATGAAGCGGTGTATTATGTTCAAAGATATTGATGAGCAGCTGGCTTGAAATCAGTCCATCCACCTCAATACCTGTTCTTTCGTACTCCGTGAGCAGCACCTTCTGCTCGATCACCATAAGCGCTCCCGTCTTCACCTTGCCCATCTCGAAGCTCGCTTTCACCAGATCATTCACGGTCTTGTCTGAAAAGCGCTCATCCGATGGCTTCTCAAAAGTGATCAGACCCGTGACAAAGCTCTTGCGCCCAAGCTCCTCAAGCGCGCGCCTAAGCTCCGGCTGCAGAATGACGATCACCGCCGTGACCGCCAACCCCAGCACATGCTCCACAATCCAGATGATTGTATGCATCTTGAAGATGAGCGCCAGAAGGATAAACGCTATAATGATGATGATTCCCTTCATCAGAAGCCACACCTTTGTGTGCTTGATCCATGCCATAATCTGATACAATAAAAAGGATATAATGATAACCTCCACTATATCCTGCCACCTGATGTTCAGACTGCGCAATGACAAAATCTCAAAATATGAACTAAGGTTTTCAAGAATCATATCCATTTTGATCCATCCCTCTTATCTATCCCTCTTCTGCTCCCTGACCGCTCTTTCGGGCACCCTGATTGTCTTTACCCGCTTTTGCGGCGCTGCCACCGTATTCTTGGGAACAGCCTTCACATAATAATAATACTCGTCGTCCTCAAACTGCACATACTCTGTCCGTGAGTAGTCCACATTGAAGACAAAAAATTCCAGTGCCTTTGCCAGCGCGACAGACACCACACTCCCGACAATCAAACCGGCAATCGAAAGATTGGTATTGTACATCAGATCCCCAAACAGCATGACAAGCACATCCAGAAGTGCTCCTGTCACCATAGCGATCGTCCATGCATAATCGACGCTCAGGCGCCTGATAAAATACACGACAATCACCGTCGCCATAAAGGCCACAAGCGTCACATACATCGCCTTATTCCCAAGGATTCCGTCGATGACATACCGGAATTTCTCCAGCGCGCCGTCATCCTCAAACGTGCCAAGCACCGACGCGCTTCCCGTCATATAGCGCACCGCATAATATATGACCGCACCACTTGCAACAGACACCGCTGATGCCGGCGTACCCACAAGCCCCATCGCAAGGGGCATCACATAAGGTATTTTCAATATAAAGCACAGCGGTGTGAGCAATACCGCGACCGCGTCTTTGGCCGCAAACCGGAAATAAAGAATAAACAGCAACAAAAATATCACCAGTGCCACAAGCGCGCATTCCGTTGAGAATTTGTACAGGTGTCCGAGCGTCACAGCCGCCGCCATAAACACGCTACAGTTCATCGGCAGAAATGAACACATGAGCGAAAGCACAAATACCACCGAGAATTTTTTGAGCTCACTCATATAGCCAATGCTGCTGTTAATCATGACCAGTGTCACCAATGCCAGCAAAAATTTGAAAACCGGTGTGAGATAAATCTCATATTTGCTGTAAAATTTTTTTAACTGTTCCCTAAAAACCAAAAGGTTTGTCATAATTTTTTCGTCTCCCTGTCATACATATAAGCAAGTTTTTTGAGATTATTGTAATAGATCTTTAGGCTCTTCCTTGCCTTTATATACCGGTAGGTGTACACGCCATACGCGATCAGGGCGTACACCAGCGTAAAGATCAGATAGTACATAATCACGGACTTTGCAAAACCAAACAAGTCCATCTTGTAGATGTTTGCCATAAAATCCTCAAAATCGTAAAAAATGAACATTGCAAATATGATAACATATGCAATCGTTGCACTGATAATGGATTTAATGACCTGCAGACCTATATAATCGCCTCGAAAGTAATTTCCAATAGCAACATTTTTCTTTCCTTCATCGGCCTCATAACATGCCATTTTGGTCATTAATCTTATTCTTTCTTCATTTAACATAACTCTATTCCTTCAGCAATCCCTTTTCGTACTATGTAATATAGTACTACTGTCTGTCGAGGAAGCGCATCTTGTTTCCTGTGGACTGTGGCTTCTTGGGCTCCACCAGCACAGCCCTTGGCTTATCCATCACGCTTGAGAGATTGTTGGTCATCTCGCGCTTGCACTTCTCACAGTATTTTCCGGACCGAATTGACGCACCGCAGTTCTCGCACGGAATCTTGACAGGAGAATCCTCCGTAAACTCAAGACGATCCTCGCGGATCCACTGCTGAATCTGTCCCACCTCAACCTCGCAATCCTCCGCAACCTGCTTGATGTCCGCTAGGCGATTCTCACGGATGTACTTCTTTACTGTCTGAAACTTCTCCTCGAGTTTATCCTTGCATGCCGGACAGATCGGCATTCCGGATATGTAATTAAACAGCTTTCCACATTTTCTACAATTCCTTACGTTCATTGAAAATCCCTCCATTGATCATTTTATTCCTACATCCCTTCACCGATGCAGAGCGCTATGAAATAAACTGCCTTCACGCCATGCCGTCTAAGCTCTGTGGCAACGGCATCCAATGTGCTTCCTGTCGTATAAATATCATCGACAAGAATGACTCTATTTAATTTTACAACATTTGTGCGAATATTAAAAGCCTTTTTCAAATTATTTTGTCTTTCTTGTATGGTAAGATCTTTCTGCGGTACTGTTTTTTTGATTCTATGCACCAGTTTCCCATACATTGGTATCCCTGTAAGCGCAGACATTTCCGCTGCGACAAGCTCGGCCTGGTTATAGCCGCGGCTCCTTTTCCTCGACGAATGCACCGGGACTGGAATGAATGCGTCTGCTTCCATGATGCGGATCTCATCCGCAAGTTTTTCACAGATATCCCTAGCATAAAATGCTGCGTACTCACACCGCTTTCTATATTTGAACCGGTAAATGCTCTTTTGCATACTGTGATAATCATACAGCGCATAGCCATAGTCATACACATGCCTGCGCTGTGTGCAGTCATGACAGAACTGTCCCATACCCGCAGCGCCTGCAAGCTGCTTTCCGCAACGCCTGCACCTAGGTTCCCTGATATACTGCGGCTTTGTCCTACATGGACGGCAGACCAGTCCGTCCCCCGCCGGGACAATCTCATCACACACAGGACACCGCCGCGGGAATACCATGTTGACCAGTGCGTCTTTTATTCCAGATCCTGGTTTGCTATCTCGCATATTCTTTCCTTTAACCCCGTATACCGCCTCTGTTCATTTTCGTTTGCAATCATCTGATTGACCGTCTCCCTGCTCCCTAGTATCGTCACGCAGTTTTTCGCACGGGTCACGCCAGTGTAGAGCAGGTTTCTGTTTAGCAGCAGCTTAGGCCCTGCAAGCAGCGGCATGATGACTGCGGGATACTCGCTGCCTTGAGACTTGTGTATGGTGAGCGCATAGGCAAGCTCTAGCTCGTCCAACCCTGTAAACGGATATGTCACCCTTCGCTGGTCATCATACTCCACCACAACGGTCCGCGCTGTCTCGTTGATTTCCCTTACAATGCCCACGTCCCCGTTAAAGATGCCCTGTCCACTGTCCACCGCAATGCCGTATTTGCTGACAATCTCCCACTCAAGCTGATAATTGTTCTTAATCTGCATCACCTTGTCGCCCAGCCGGAGCACGCCGTCACCGTGTGGAAGCTCCGTTTTATCAGGTGACGGTGGATTGAGATACCGCTGTAATATACCGTTTAGTGTCTCCACGCCAAGCGCGCCCTTGCGCATTGGCGTAAGTACCTGAATATCATAGATGCCTGCCTTGACATACCGCGGAAGCTTCTCCGTAATTAACTGTATCATATGCTTATAAATTACATTGACATTATCCCGCTCCAGGAAGAAAAAATCCCTGCTCTTATTGTCCAGCCGAATTGGCTTTCCCTCATTGATGCAGTGCGCATTGACCACGATATCACTCCCGCCTGCCTGACGAAATATTTTTGACAGCACGACCGTGGCGATACAGCCACTCTCCATCAGGTCCTTCAGGACCTGGCCCGGCCCCACGGACGGAAGCTGGTTCCTGTCTCCGACCATCACAAGCCTTGTACCTGGTGCAACCGCCCTAAGCAGGGACTGAAACAGATGGATGTCAACCATCGACATCTCGTCGATAATGATGACATCCGCCTCCAGCGGATTGAGCTCATTCTTCTCAAAATGTACTGCCTTTGTCTGCCGATCATCTGACATGTCGCCATTTAACTCTAAGAGCCGGTGAATCGTCTTTGCCTCAAAGCCTGTCGCCTCCGTCATGCGCTTGGCCGCCCTCCCAGTGGGCGCCGCAAGAAAAATATCCATACCCTCCTGCTCAAAATAGCGGATAATCATGTTGATCGTCGTTGTCTTTCCCGTTCCGGGACCGCCGGAAAGGATAAAAATACCGTTCTGTACTGCCTCTGTCACAGCCCTGCGCTGAAGGGCATCCAGCTCCATATGGCTGCTCTCCTCCAGCTTTTTTATCTTCCTCTCAAGCCGGTCCAACTCCACCTTCGTAAAGCGCTCCGCCCCGTCAAATGCCTGCTGGAGCTCATAGAGCATTCTGGCGCAGTTTAGCTCCGCATAGTAAAATCCCATGCCATAGATGCATTTTATGCATGGGCCGTCCTCCTGCGCCTTTTCCTTGATCACAAGTTTCTTGTCCATCGCAAGATTCATAATCTGCGGTGCAATCTGCTCCGGCATGAGTCCCAGCATATCTGCAGCCTTGCCAAGCAGAAGCTCCTCCGGCAGAAACACATGGCCCTCCGCCCCCGCCTGCAACAATGTATACAAAATACCACTCCTGATCCGGTAATCCGAATCCGTATGTATCCCAATGCGTGATGCAATCTCATCCGCAATGCGAAACCCGATACCCGACACGTCCTCCGCAAGCTTATATGGATTTTCTTGCATAATTTTGTACAGCCCCATGCCGTACTGCCTGTAAATCTTGATTGCCAGCGCATTGGAGATACCATATTTCTGCAAAAAAAGCATCGCGTCCCGCGCGTCCTTCTTCTCCTCAACCTGCTCTGCAATCTCTCGCGCCTTCCGCTCACTGATTCCCTTTACCTCCGCAAGCCGGTGCGGTTCCTCCTCGATAATCCGAAAGGTATCATCTCCAAAATGCCGCACGATACGGGCAGCCAGCGCCGCGCCGACTCCCTTGATCGCACCAGAGCCAAGATAGCGCTCCACGGCCACCCTGTCCTCCGGGGCAATCACCTCATAGCGCTCCACCTTAAACTGCTTCCCGTAGACTGCGTGATCTACATAAGCCCCCTCTGCCTCAATGCTTTCCCCCTCATCAAGACTGGTGAAAATTCCCGTGCAGGTAACCGCAAGCTCCCCTACCTTGAGATGAATCACCCCATAGCCATTCTCGGCATTTTTAAAAATAATATGCTCGACAAAACCTTTCAGCTTCTCCAAGACCCATGCCCCTCCATAAGTAAAAACCGACCTGTTCTTTCAAACAAGGCCGGCTGTTTTCAATCCTCTAAAAGCTCCTCTGGCTGCACTACCCCGATACCGTAATTACGCTTCATCTGCTCATACAAAATATTTGCAAGTCCCAGTCCATTGCCATCCGTCACATTGTCGCACAGCTCCTGCACCGCAAAATCCTTGAAATAATCTACCATCTTTGACGCGTAACCATCTTCTTCGTCATCGGAGAAAACCTTTGTTGTCTCCATCATCGAGTTGAAGACCTGCTCCATAAAATACGCTTCAAACTCCTTGCAGGCTTCCTTTAGTTCATCCTCATCCGTAACCGAACTCCCGTTTGCAAGCTTCCCCTGCAGCGCCTCCGCCTTACTGTTTGAAGCCTGGCTTGTCATAAAGTCTGCATACGCAGAACCAATCCCGCCGATTTCCATATTTATCATCTCCCTGCTTTCTGTCAGACCTGTACCTTGTCGCATCCCACAATATTTATTCGGGCAATTACCGTTTAACAGAATCTCCTGTGTTCACGCAATTACCGTTTAACGGAATCTCCTGTGTTCACGCAATTATCGTTTTAACTGGTTGGCCTGCTGGAGCATCTCATCCGAGGTCGTGATCACCTTGGAGTTCATCTCGTAGGCCCTCTGTGCCACAATCAGGTTCACCATCTCATCAGCAATCTGTACATTAGATCCCTCCAGGTATCCCTGAATCATTTTCGTCTTAGTCAAGTTCTCATTCTCAGCCTCATTCATCGGCTCGCCGCTTGCCGAAGTCTCTGAAAACAGACTGTCGCCCTCCTTGTTCAAACCTGCCGGATTGTTGAACTGCCAAAGTCCGATCTGAACCTCGAGGCTCTCTGGTATTCCCTTCTCGTTTGGATAGTAGAGCACCCCATCCTTCTGTCCAATCGTAATTTTGCTGGTGACGATATCGTCATCCTCGAAAATAATCGGCTCGCCCTCTGAATCCAGAACCGGAAGCCCGTCTGTTGTCTCCAGCGTAATGCCCTCTGGCCCGACAGCAAACACAAAATTACCATTGCGCGTATAATATGTATTCCCATCTGCGCCCCTGATGCCAAAAAAGCCACGCCCGTTGAGTGCAATATTTGCCGATCCAGGCGTCTCTAACAGATTTCCGTCTGTGAAGATGGACGTGATCGAAGAATTTCTGACACCCAGGCCTACCTCCGCACCGATCGGCTTGTTCGCACCGTTTGCGGTGGTGGTCCTTGTCTGTATCGTCTGATATAAAAGCGATTTAAACTCCATAACCTCTGACTTGTAGCCCGTCGTATTGACGTTTGCGAGATTATTGGAAATATTGTCTACATTTAACTGCTGTGCAATCATGCCTGTTGCACCTGTCCATAATGATCGTACCATATCCTGTTCCCTCCTGTGATTAAAAATCATATGATCTATTATACTTTACTCAATGACATTGTTTTTTCAAGCGTCTCATCAAAGGTAGTCAGCATCTTCTGGTTTGACTCGTACTGCCTGGAAATCGTTATCATGTTTACCATTTCCTTGACAACGTTTGCGTTGGACATCTCAAGGTATCCCTGATGAAGTTCGGGATCCGCAGCTTCAATCTCCACTGCCCCCTCCTTGGCATCCCACATCGTCTCGCCGTAATGCGTCAGATAATTGGTATCTTCAAAATCTGATATTTTGAGGCTTGCCACATACCTGTCATCCTGGTAAATATCCCCATTCCTGTCAAATACTGTGGTGCCCGCTGTCGTGGAAAGTTGGATTCTGCCATTCTCACCGAGGACATAATCGCCATCCTTTGTCACCAGATAGCCGTCCTTCGTGATGGTAAATCCACCGTCCCTTGTATATTTTGTAGAGGTCTCACCGGATTTGCTGGTAAACTCAATGTTAAAGAACCCGCTTCCACCGAGTGCCATATCATACGTATTCCCCGTATCCCTGAGCGATCCCTGTGAAAAATCTGTATATGTCTCGCCGATCTTTACGCCCAGGCTCATGTTTCCAAGGCGCTTTGGCGTGTTGGGGCTCTCGGTCCAATCCTTGATTTTCACGGCCATCACCTCGGCATACGCCTGACTCGTAGACCCCTCCTTCTTAAATCCTGTCGTATCTGCATTGGCCAGATTGTTCGACATGATATCCATTCTGTACTGCTCATTCAACATACCTGTGTATGATGTGTATAGACCTCTAAGCATAAACTCCTCCTACTTTGTCCAGCTGCCTCGACTCAAACAGCTCCAGCACAGTCAGGAAAACCACTGTCAATCACTCATCCCTGCTCCCCGCAAGGAACTCCACATACTTTCCCGTTCCAATCGCAACGGCTGTCATGGGATCCTCCGCGGTCATGGTATTGATACCAGTCCTAGACTCGATAAGATCCTCCAGCCCACACAGTAGACTTCCGCCCCCGGTAAGCACGATACCTCTATCGGCAATATCCGCTGCCAGTTCAGGCGGCGTCTTCTCCAGAACGCTGTGGATTGTATCGATGATCTGGGAGGTTGTCTCGCGAAGCGCCTCCTCTGTCTCCTCAGAGGAAACCCTGATTGTCTTAGGAAGCCCTGTGACAAGATTGCGTCCCCTGACATCCAGATAATCAACCTCCGGTCTCTTAAATGCTGAACCTATTTTAATTTTAATGTCTTCTGCCGTTCTCTCACCAATCAAAAGATTGTGTTTTTTCCTCATATATCTGACGATGGCTTCATCAAAGTCATCGCCTGCGACCTTAATTGATGCACTGACTACTGTGCCGCCAAGTGAGATCACTGCGATATCAGACGTACCTCCCCCAATATCGACAATCATATTTCCACATGGCTTTGAAATATCAATCCCGGCGCCAATTGCTGCAGCGATTGGCTCCTCGATAATCTTGACATCCCTTGCACCGGCCTGATACGTAGCATCCTCGACCGCTTTCTTCTCCACCTCCGTGACACCGCTTGGCACACACACAGCGATAATCGGCTTGCGAAACGTCTTCCTTCCAAGTGCTTTCTGAATAAAGTGCTTCATCATCTGCTCAGTCACTTTATAATCAGAAATGACACCCTGCCTAAGCGGCCTGACCGCCACGATATTGCCCGGTGTTCGGCCAAGCATCAGCCGCGCATCCTCCCCAATCGCTTTTATCTTCTGTGTGTCCCTGTCAAAAGCAACGACGGAAGGCTCTTTGAGTACAACGCCCTTCCCTCTGATGTAAACTAATATGCTCGCGGTTCCAAGATCGATTCCAATATCTGTGTATTGCATGGCTGTATGCCCCTTTCTTTGATTCAAATTTGTCCAAACTGGTAAATCAGGTCATTTATCATCAGGAATTGTCACAATAAATCCGACAATATCATCCTGTAACGTTGTGTTTGTTCCTTAGCTGGCGTAATCTTCTGATAACTTAGTATTCCCATTCCGTTTATATCTATGTTGATATCTATGAAGACATACTATAACTAAGCCATTATAACCTAATTTAACCATTTTTCAAAGGGTTTTCATACTTTTTTTACAATAAAAAATCCTGAAACCTTAAATAGTGCCGCCAAATCGGTTTACAGTAACTATATCGGCCGTTTTTTCACAATACTTTAGTTATTTTCAAAATATTATGTAAATTTATTATATTATCTGACAATTGATTTGTAAAGTGCTTTTCATAAAAATTCTGCTTTTTTGCTCTCAAGAAATGCGACAAATTCATCTTCCGGCAGCGGCTTTGAAAAATAATACCCTTGTATATGGCTGATGCCCAGATCCTCCATCGTCTGGAACTGCTCCTTCGTCTCGATTCCCTCCGACACAATCTCGAGGTTCATTCCGTGAATCATATGGATTGCAGCCTCCATGACATACTTTGCCTTTCCGTTCTCGAAGTAAGAGTTCGTCATACTCCTGTCAAATTTTACGATATCAACTGGCATCTCCACGATATAATTCAGGTTCGACTGCCCTGTCCCAAAATCATCCAGCGAGAAGCGCACCCCATATTCCATCAGGTTTTCCATGTTGCCAAGCAGCGTCTTCTTGGCATTGGTGGATGCCGACTCTGTGATCTCTAGATTGATGTACTCCGGATCGACGCTGTAGCGCTCCATAATACCGATATAGTCCTGTGCCAGATTTTCATAGGCACACTGTACCACGGACAGATTCACCTCGATATAGTGCATGCCAAACCGCTCTAGCGGGTGTTTGCGTATAAACCTGCACACCTTCTCGAACACGATCTCCCCGAGCTTTAAAATCATACCGCTCTCCTCCGCGGTGTCAATGAAGACACCCGGCGGCACAATCTTCCCCTCCCTGTCACGGATGCGCACCAGCGCCTCCGCCGATGTGATGTGCTGCTCACTCGTCGAGAAAATAGGCTGGTAAAACACCTCCACGCGGTCATTGTCAACCGCGTCAATAATCAACTGCTCCACCTCGCGCTTGCGGTACATCCTATCCACACTTTCTTTCTCAACACAATAGAAAGTATTCTCTGAAAACGCCTTCTCCTCCTGCCTGATATAGCGGACAAGATACGTGAGGCTTTCCGCCCGGTCTATCACATTCGCGTGCGGCACATACATCCAGTGCGGGCGGATCCGGCTTGCGCCGTCCTCTCCCCAGCCAGACGCAAAACGCCCGCGGATCTCCTCCACCTTTGCCTGCGCACACGCCGGATCGGTAAACAAAATATAGGTTTCATCCTCCGCATTCTTAAAGACAAGGCAATTTTGCAGCTTTAACAGATACTCAATGACCTCCATCTTGATCGCTTCACGCTTTTCCATATGAACATTCTGGTACGTATTATTTTCAAAGATCAGCACAAGCGCCGAGAAATCCTTCTCCTTTGCAAAGAGCTGCTTCGTATACTGGTACAGCGCCCCACTGTTAAAAAGACCTGTGCTTCTGTCCAGGTTCGTCTCCGGATTTTCTAACTTTAAATAGAGCACCATGATCCCAATGGAACCTGCATAGCCCACAATCAATATATCTGTGTACATAAACTGTATCTGCGACGCCACAATCCACGCTACAAGCCAGATGCACACCGCCTCTCTTCGTCTGGGATTGATCCTTGCCTTCTCCTTCCTGATCAGGTAGAAAATCCTGACAAAAAAGACAAGGGACACCCCGTAGGTGACATATACACTCGGGCCGTATGTGTAGAGTACCTCAATACCGTCCGGGGCGTAATTGTAATACAGCGGCACGGCGTACGTGCCTGCCACACCGACTGCCCCAAGCACCAGATACCGCCTCATATCGTGCCAGTAGTCGTCCCTTTTCTCATACATATCAACATATATGTACGCCAGTGCGCTGACCGCCACGCCCAGCAGTGTGACGAGATAGGTCTTTGCGATAAACTTCGCAAACGGCTCAGACAGCACATGCCGGTACTGGATCACCAGAATTGAGAAAATATCAAAGGCGATGCAGAAAAAAGACGCCCAGAACACCCCCAGAAACGCCCGCTGCGTCTCTAGGGCGATCCGCTTCTGGCGCGCGTAAAAATAAAACAGCACAAGCATCAAAACTATCCCGCAGCATTGGATCTGTATATGCATTGAATCATCCTCTCGTATATCCGACTTATTTACGCTTATTATTATACCGAACAATGCATGCAGGCGCAAGCCTTTCAGAAATGATTCGCATTATTTATGGATGATATCAATAACCTCCTTCCCGTCGCAGTATACCCTCACCGGCCCGCGAAAATTTACTGAATTTGTAACTTGCAAAATTAACGGAAAGTACACTTGACATTTCTCTAGCTTCTGTTATAATAAGCATATGGAAAGCATACTTTCCACAGAAAGGAGCACCTATGAAGAACCGACTTGAAGAACTGCGAAAGCAGCGCGGAATCAAGCAGGAGGATTTAGCCAGTGCGCTGGAGGTATCACGGCAGACAATTGGTTCCCTTGAGAATGGGCGATACAACCCGTCCATCCAGCTGGCCTTTAAGCTTGCCCGGTATTTTGGTATGTCTATTGAAGAAATTTTCATTTATGAGGAGGAGTGACTGATGAAAAAAAGAATGGCGGTTTTGATGACTGTTGGCGGAGTGATCATTTTGCTGGGCGGATTGCTGACCTATGTGCTTGGAATCCATGCGCTTGTACCAGTGCCGCGTCCCGACCTGATCGTGGTGGGCACCTCGCTGATTGGCCTTCTGCTCATCATACCCGGAGCGTGCGACCTGATAGGAAGGCAATCCAAGGAAATGGAAATCGAGGAAAAGGACGAGCGCAATATTGCACTTGGCAACGCGGCTATGGCGAGCGGTTTCAAGGTGATGAGCCTTGCCATTGCAATCGCAATATTTGCCCTTATCTTCACAGGATACATGACCATCGTACCCTGCTTTACGCTCATCGGCGCATACACTGTGGGACAGCTCGTCGTTGTCGCGCGGTTATGGTATCTGCAAAAAACAATGTAATCCAACGAAAAACAGGACTGCCATTAGCCCTGTTTTTCATCGTCCTAATCCAAAAGTTTTTCGTAAGTCGTCTCGAGTGCGTCCCTGATTGCGCGAAGCTGCTGAATCTGGATATGCTGGATCCCACGCTCGATCTTGACTAGACATTCCCTTGTAATCGGAATCCCCTGCAAATTCATCATGCGCACAAGTTCGACCTGCCCGATTCCCCTCGACTTGCGGATTTTCCTGATATTATGTCCGATCGTTCCCGTCGTATCCTGTTTAATCTTCTGTTCCGTTCTATCACACCCTCTGAACCAAAACCAGTCTAATTTTTTATTTATTTTATGTAATAATATGATTATAATGGGACTGAAAATAGTCCATTCAAAGAAATAGATAAACCGAAATGCAAGAATTGGGCAAACATATGTATTTATGAAATCGTTATCTTACCATGTTCCTTCTCAAATTCGGCGATATGTCTCTTTACAAGAACCTCCAGCTCCCTGTTTGCAGAGCGCGCGTCATATGATGCGACATAGCGGAGCTTCTTTAGTATCTCTTCATCAGTCCGGAATGTAAACTTGATGATTTTATCTGGCATTCCCAAAAACCCCTTTAGTAATTTTTTGACTTCATTATACATATTAATTTGACGGCAAGGTTTGAGTTGACGGCATAATAGCGGCATATTATAATAGAAGAAAAATGAAGTATGGGAGTAATTATAATGAACAGGAAAACCTACATAACGGATGAAGAACGCAAGAAATGTCGCAAGGTTGCAGATGCCTTTGCAGAATTGAACAATGAAGATATCGATGTCGTCGTTGCAGACGCCGGGAAATTTGGCTTTGTAAGACTTTTGTACTACGATGATTTTTGCGGTTTTGGCAAGGCAGTCTGCTACACCGACAGCGCAGAGCTGTTTGGCGCCCTGTGGAAAGACTGGCTGAACGAGCAGCTTTTTCAAATCGCGCTAGAAGATCCACCACTCATGAATCTCGATTACGAAGATATCTTCAAGACACTGCCCGCAGAAAAGCAGAAGCAGCTGATGGACAGACGTCAGTATTTTTTAGAAAAATCAGGCATCACAAATGCCTGATCTTTCGCTCGGCCAACCACACCAGCACACAGCCGGCCGCATAGCACAAAATATCCTTCACGTCAAAAGATGTTCCCAGCAGTATGCGCAAAAACCGGTTGTCCCCCACGCCTAAAAGCTCTACCAGTTTAAAATACTGCAAAATCTCCACTCCCGTGGCAAACAAAAACACATACAATGGCAGCAGCCGCACCGCATCCGGTATCCAGCACCGGACAAAAGTATAGATAACGACTACGACTAGCATATCACCAACATACGGCCGCACAATCCTGTCATGGACAAACAGCGCGATGAAAACCTCCACTGCCAGCAAAATGACTGTCAAAATACAATATATGATTCTCTTTTTCATATCCATACCCCAAATTTTTCCCCTATTGAACTGATCACCCCAGACACGGCTCTGGTCAGTGCTGTTCCCGCCAGTTCCTAAGCTGCTCGAGTCTCTTTTGAAGTTCCGCTTCCTGCCCCTGTCCATCAGGCTGATAGTACACTCTGTCTGCCAGCGAATCGGGCAGGCACTGCATGTTGGTGAGCTTCTCCTGTGTATCGTGGGCGTACTGGTAGCCCTTCCCGTAATCCAGCGTGCCCATCAACTCTGTGACGGCATTGCGGAGCACGAGCGGAACCGGCTCTGCAAGCTGCCCTACGGCATCGCGCTTTGCGTGCTCATAGGCCATATACAAGGCGTTTGATTTGGGCGCAAGTGACATGTAGACTACCGCCTGTGTCAGGTGCACAGTGCACTCTGGCATTCCGATAAAATGGCACGCCTGATACGCCGCCACCGCGATCTGAAGCGCCTGCGGATCGGCAAGCCCAACATCCTCGCTGGCAAAGCGCGTAACCCTGCGCGCGACATACAGTGGATCCTCCCCCGCCTCGAGCATGCGTGCAAGCCAGTAGACCGCGGCGTCCGGATCAGAATTCCGCATGGATTTGTGAAGCGCCGAGATCAGGTTGTAGTGCTCCTCGCCCTTTTTGTCATACAACAGTGACTTCTTCGAGGTGCACTGTTCAAGTGTGTCTGCTGTGACTGTAACTGCCCCGTTTTCACTGATTTTGCCGTTCAATACAACCATCTCCAGTGTTGACAGGGCACTGCGCGCGTCACCGTTTGCAAAGCCTGCGATCACATGGAGCATTTCATCTGAGATGTGCACCTGCTGCAGGCCAAAGCCTCTTTCGTCCTGCAGGGCCCGCCTTAGCAGTCCTACGAGCTCCTCCACCGTGAGCGCGTGCAACACAAATACCTTGCATCTTGACAAAAGCGCGCTGTTGATCTCAAACGATGGATTCTCCGTCGTGGCACCGATCAGAATGATGCTTCCCTTCTCCACAAACGGCAAAAACGCATCCTGCTGCGCCTTGTTAAAACGGTGGATCTCATCCACGAAGACGATCGTGCGCTCGCCATAACGGCGGTTTTGCTCCGCCTGTTCCATGACTGTACGGATCTCCTTGATTCCGCTCGTCACCGCGGAGAAATCAATAAACGCAGACTTCGTTCTGCCCGCAATGATCCTAGCAAGCGTCGTCTTGCCCACGCCGGGTGGCCCCCAAAAGATCATGGACGATACCTGGTCGCTCTCGATCAACCGGCGCAGTACCTTGCCCTCTCCTAGCAAATGCGCCTGCCCTGCGTAGTCATCAAGACTCTGCGGGCGCAGCCTTGCCGCAAGCGGCTGCACAAGCTCCCTGTCAAACAGTGTCAGCTGTTCCATTTCCGTCCTCCTCCCCCTCGAGCATCCTAAGATAATCCCCCTTGTCAATATGCATCATTGATATCTGATTCTGGTATCTGCGGAACCCATATACACAGTCAACATTCTGAATCAACGACTGCAGGCGCTCGTCCGGCACGCAGACGATCAACTGCAAATCCATCCTGCGCGCATATTTCAGGCAGACTGCGCTGCGCTCCTGGTCCATCTTGGAAAACGCCTCGTCCAAAAGCACCAATCTGATCCTGGAATCCCTGCTGCCCTGCGCGTTGTAGAGCATGGCGAACCCTGCAAGCAGCGCCACATACTTCGGGTTCTGCCCCTCGCCACCCGAGTCGCGCCCCGCCATCTCGTCCACGAAATTCTCGCGTATGACTGTGCCGCTCTCATCCGTCACCTGCTCATACATGCTAAAGGAAAGATAATTCCTGTAATCCGCATACTCCTCCATGTCCCGCATTCGCTGTTCCCGAGCCCTGCCGTCCTCCTCACGGACTGGCATAAACTTGTCTGTTAAAAGCCTGATCTTCTGCTCATATTTCTGGTAAAACTCGTCCTCACCAAGGCTTAGCTGCCCCTCGATCACGTCCGCGCCGACATTCTTGCTGTCGAGCTCCGGCGCTGTCAGCAGCTCATAAAACTGCCCTTTCTCGTCGCGCGCCGGCTCAATCTTGATCTGGTATGTGCTGTCTGCGAAGTTTGTCTTACGAAGCAGGCGGTTAATGTCGTGCGTGTGGCGCTTTGCTGCCTTGATATCCCCGTGGATTGTGGCGATCACATTCTCGCGCAGGCTCTTATATATGAGTTCGCACTGACGTTCGAACTCACTTTCGTACTTTGGCTCATAGTCATTCTGGTAATCCTGCAACAGCCTGTCATATACTGTATTGTCCTTCTCCGCGCCGTTAAACCCAATCGATGGGTACTCCCTGTTAAAGCGGTTTCTGGCATTCTGGAGTGTCTCTGTCTCCTCCTGCTCCTTCTCCTCGAGCGCTGCAATCTGCGCGAAAAGCCTGCTGCGAAGTGCCTGTCCGGAACGCGTGCGCAGCTGCTGTGTCACCTCTGCCTCGATCTGGGCATCCGCCCTGTATCCGGTACGCTTCTCGTCTAAATCAGTCCGCAGCCTGTTTACCTCCCCCTCCTTCTGACTCATCATCCTGGTTCGCTCGTTTGAGAGGTTCTGGTTCTGGCTTAGCTGTATCTTCTTTTCTCTCTTTTTCTCCTCCAGACGGTCTTTGCGCTCCTTTAGCTCCCTGTACTCCCCCTCCACGAGCCTTGCGATGTCCTGCTGCAGCTTCATGATGTTTCCTGTCACCTTCTCGAGCTCTTTTCCAGCCCGCGACAAACGCGTGAAATATTCTGTGTCATTGTCGAGCCGCTCAAAACCTGCAGCCGCCTTTAGCCGCTCAATCATCTGCTTTTGCTCTGCGCACTGTGCCTCCTTGCCCTGCAGTTTCTCCTGGTACTTTGCAAGCTTCGCCTTTGACACCCTTGTCCCGATACACGCGTACTTTTCATAATCATTTTTCCTAAGATGTCGGAAAATGTAATTGCTGTACGAATAGCAGTCCGGCGTCACGCCGTCGTGCACCTGCATAAGCTCCTCCACGGTACGGCACTTTTGGATCCGTCCCAGATAGCGTTTCAGGCACGCATCGGCATACGTTAGATCAGTGTGCACCGCCTCATACAGCGAATTGTCATCAACAGTGCTGTTTTGCTTTGCAATGGCCTCTGTGTTGATCAGGTCAACCTCCTCATATTTTTTCATTTCCCGGAAAACCACCGCCGCGTCGCGGGCATATGCAGGCTCTGTCACAAGCGACAGCTTCAGCCGACCCATTCTGCCCTCGATGGCATCCTTCCACTCTGCATCCTCCACATTAAACAAATCCGCGAGAATGCTGACCTTAATTGTACGTCCATAACGGTCTGTCAGCTTGCGCTCAAGCGCCGCCCGCGCCTCTCTTAGCAGCGCGGGATACGGTTTTCTATCATTTTGCAAATCATCTACCAGATGCCTTAATTCCCTGATTTCCTTTTCGAGCTCGCGGCGCTGGTCATTGTATTCCTCCAGCAGCACATCAATATTTTCCTGCGTTTCCCGTATGCTCTTCCGAAGGCTTTCACACAACTCCTCTCCGACCTTACCCTTGCAGAAATCCTCGATTTTGTTGAGCATGGGATTGCTGACATAGTCTGTGATGACGGTATCCTCCGCCCACAGCATAAGCCCCTTTGTAACCTTTTGCCACTGTTCACAGTCCGCCGCATACATTTTCTGGAGTGTCACAAGTTCTTCAAGCTGGCTCTGCTTTACGCCCAGATCACTTGACTGTAAGTCCGCCGATACCTGGATGAACTCCCGCTCAAGCTCCTCCATGTCCGCCTCAAGTCCTGCCCGGTTCTTTTCAAGGCGCTCAAGCTCCTCCGCAGCCGTCTTGATTCCCTCCTCATCTGCGGCGATCCTATCCTGCAGCTCTAAAACTTCCGTGCATCGTATCATGGCGCGTGCACGTATGATGTCCGTGCTGACTGCAAGCCGCCTTTTTCCAGCATCATGCACTTCGCACAACAGTTCTATTCTATGGCGCATATCCTGGATTTTTTCCTGGATATCGCGATAGGAGCCAAGCTGTTCACTGATCTTGTTAATGATATCCCCCTCGTTTTTGGGAAACATATAGTCCTTGATAAACTGTCCTGTACCATCTGTCATACGCAGCGCAATGGCACTCTTTTCCATCACGGTAAAGCGCCTGCCGTCTATATAGCCTAACAGGACATCATAAAGCGCATTCGTGTACGCTTCCTTGGACGGATAGATGCGGTTGATGTCCCGCCCCCTGTTTTCAGCGCTGGCGGCGCGCTCCTCCACCAGGCTTCTGATCTCCTGGTTCGTATACGGATACCCTTTGTCCGTGAGATACCCTGACTCCGGCAGCTTCCCCGAATGGCTGAAATAAATCATTTTTCTGATTTCTGAGTCGCTCCTGCGCACTTCAAACGCCAAGCCCACACAGCTTGTCTGGTGATTTCCTGTGTCCTCAATCTCGAGCACGATGTTTGAGCAAAAATCACTCCCGCCGCGGTTGGCCGTGCCGTCCTTTTGCTCACCCCTAAGGTAACTGAAAACGCTCCGCCTGTTTCTGGCGTCGTCCGCTGCCTTGTTCAAAAAACTTGATGAAATACTTCCATATAATATAACCTGTATGGCGTCCATCACGGTTGACTTTCCTGAGCCGCTCATGCCGCTGAACAGATTGACATACTCGTGAAACGTCAACACCTGATGGGTGATTCCACCCCAGTTATTCAGACACATTCTCGTAAATAGTTTCTTCGCTTTCTTCACTTGTAAACTCCTCTGACTCCTCCTGGGCTTCTGTATAACTTTTTACCAGCTCGCCAAGCTCTGCCGATGCGCAGAAAATATTGATCGTGCTATATATGTAAATCGGTGAATCGTCCTCGAGACTGCCAATCGCCCCTGGAAGCTCTATGATCTGATGCGTTTTGAGCATCACCAGCGCGTCCTGCCACTCCTGTAAGGAAAGCTTGCGGGTTAGCAGGTTCGTGCTACCGCCGACTTCCCGGATCTCCGCTAGGCTTGTGACTGTGGCGTTGAGCCCCTCGCCCATGATTTTGTCCCTGTAGATTACCTTTAAAATGAGCATGATACGCGTGGTGGTCAGCGTCATCCTGTCCACTGGCATCCCCTCGCCCCTAATGCGGAAAATATGCTCGTGCGGGTCGTGCACCAGCTCGCAGTCGAGAACTGACAGATAATCCGCGATAAACTCCCTGTGGTTTGCCAGAATGCGGTAGCGCGGATTATCCCGCTGCACCAGCGTCACCGGATCGCATTTTACCTGCAGGATACAGGTCTGCCGGAACAGGTCCTGTATTGTCTTCTTGATCCCTGCCGCCTCACCGGGAGACAGCTCCTCCATGTACCTTATCATGATATCCTCCGTCTAAGTTAGCAACCCCCATTTCAAATGGGGGTTTACATTTTACCCCTTCGGGGA
>CAJUQZ010000038.1:0-24509 GCA_910588755.1 uncultured Lachnospiraceae bacterium
GTCTTCGATTGCTTCCGATTTGATATTTGCTACGTTTCCATTTACTTCCGATCCGATATTTGCTGCGTCTTCGATTGCTTCCGATTTAATTTCTGCTGCGTTTTCAGAAAATACCAAATCTGTTTTTGCTTTATTCCTGTTTCCTATTGATTCTATTTTCGCTGCGTTACTGTATTGCTCCAGCCTGGTAAATACTGCATTTTCAGAGAATATCAAATCTGATTCTGTTGTATTCCCGTTAAATACTGATTCTATTTTCGCGATATTCCCATACGACTCTAACCCTGACTTTGCCGCACAGACACTGTCACAGGATAATATACAGAGTGCACCCACCGTGATAAATACTCCAATCTTTTGCATCAGTCTCCCTCACCCTTTGGAACAAACCTGATAATCCCGATACTGCCAAGATAGGCCGGCTCAAAAATATGCTGTCTGACCTGTTCAGTCAATTTTCCATCCCAGCCGGCGTGAAGATGGCCGGCCAACACCTGAACCACATTTGTGTCCTCCCTGTAAATCTTGTCAAGGAAATTCGTTGTCACGTTATTTGGCACATAATTCCCACCGCCCCAGTAATAAATCTTGTTCCTGATTTCCATAGACCGATCATAGAGTGTCACCTCATTTGAATCATCAATCTTTGACGCATATGGGACATGCGTGGCAACGATCACCGGTTTTCCCTCCGATTCCGCCCTGGCAAACATTTCATCCAGGATACTATACTGCGCTGGAAACATATCCTTCGTCGAACGGTTGATGCCCAGAATGACAAACTCCCCGAAATCAAGATATTTCCCAGACAAGTCATCCCCATCCGCCAACTCTCTGTGCATGTTCTCCGCGTCCGCCTCCGTAAATCCGTCCCCACCGTACCAGAAACCATAATCATGGTCAGCGCGGATATACAGTACAGGAACATTTTTGTCCAGTCTGGCAAATTCAGCTTCAAGCAATGCCAGATTAGAGGCACTACAGTAATCAAGCATATCACCGCCAAAAATAATCCCGTCAAATTCCCCATAATTCAGGAAATCAATCACTTGCGAAAGCAAATCCTCCCCATGCACACCGTCCGCCGTCTGAAAAAAGTCATACCTGGCCCTTACTGCATCCAAATCCTCGGCCAGAATGTCGTCCGACACTTCATGGTCTGTCACCATATGCAGGTCACTCACCCACGCCACTGTGTATTCCTCTAGAATGCCGGGAACCTCTACGACAAGCTCCTCCGTCTGAAATGAATACGATGGCGCCGGATAGTAAACTTCTTCTGTAGTACTTATTTCTGATGATTCCTCCTCTGTACCAGGCTCAGATGATGTCTCCTCAACGGTACTGCTGACCTCAGTTGATCCGGGCTCCTCGTGCTCCTTTTGGTTTTTGCGGACACCCTGTATCCAGATCATGATTTCCACTAACAGAATTAATATTAACAAAACAAGCACAATGGCCAAAATACGATTTTTATTTTTTTTACTCATACTCTACACATTCCTTACCACACTTCAAACACAAATTTAAAAGTCATTTTATCATCTTTTTTGTATGCTGTCAATTATTGACAAAAGCTCATATCAAATCGCAAAAAAGTATATAAAATATAAATGTATAATTTGTTCCAAATTTTTTAAAAAATAACCAACTATTATAGACAAAAATAAAAAAATTTTGTAAAATGATATTATTCAACATAAGTCTAAATTAAAGAAGGAGTCTGTCATGGAATTTTTTTCAAAAGAGGAGGCAGATGTAATTGGTGAAATATCCAATATTTCCATTGGTTCTTCGGCAACAGCCATGAACCTGATGCTTGGGCAGCCAATCACCATTACAACGCCGCATGTCACCCTTGCACACAAAAATGACATTTTAGAGGATTATGAAAATTCCTGTATTCTGGTGCGCGTACAGTACACAGAAGGTTTGTTCGGTACGAATATGCTTGTCTTGAAAGATGAAGATGCCAAGATTATCACAGATCTCATGATGGGAAATGGTGGAATCGGAGAATACTCCAGAGGGGACATCACACCTCTGCATATCAGTGCCGTATCAGAAGCCATGAATCAGATGACAGCAAGCTCTGCTACCGCTATGAGTAAGATGTTCCAGAAGAAAATCGACATCTCACCCCCTTCTGTACAGCAGATCGTTGTCGAGGAGTACGAATTTCCGGATGATATCCGGGAGGATCTATTTGTCAAAATCAACTTTAAACTGAGAATCGGAAAGCTGATTGATAGTACGATTATGCAATTGTACCCGTTTGATCTTGCGCATTCCATTTACAAATTATTTCAGAGGAGGGACTAAATAATGGCAAAGAATGTTTTAATTGTGGATGATGCAGCTTTCATGAGAATGATGATTAAAGATATCTTGACAAAGAATGGATATACGATTGCTGCCGAAGCAGAAAATGGAAGAATTGCTGTCGATAAATATAACGAGACAAAACCAGACCTGGTACTTATGGATATCACTATGCCTGAGATGGACGGTATCCAGGCTTTAAAGGGAATCAAGGCGATTGATCCCAACGCATCTGTAATCATGTGTTCTGCTATGGGACAGCAGGCAATGGTTATCGAGGCCATCCAGTCAGGGGCCAAGGATTTTATCGTCAAACCGTTCCAGGCGGAACGTGTTCTAGAAGCGGTCAAAAAGGTTATTGGATAAAAAAGAAAAACGGTTGGCGTTACGCAAACCGTTTTTTTATGTGATTCTTCTTTATACGATTTTTCTTTACGTAATTCTTCTTTGTTCAATTTTTCTTACCCGGTTCATCCTGAAATAATTAAAAGGGAGAATCCTCCTCATTCGTCATGGGCTCCAGCAATTTGACTACCATTTCCTCAATCACCTTCTCGTCGGCATCATCGCCAAGGCTGTTCTTGTCGTCCTCGATCTCCTTCTGCGTCTCCTGCGCTTTCTTGTCATCCGCTATGGCGCGCATGATGCGGTTGGCATCTTCTGGGGAGAACATCGACATCGCACCCGCCAGCATACCAATCGCGTTCCTGTTCACCATCAGGCTGCCTCCGCCCTCTAACGGGATTGTCAGCACGTCGCCCTTGTTACTCATATCACCGAGACAGATTGCATTTTTCTCACTGTCACAGCTAAACACCACACCGTTGTAATTGATGGTATTGCCGTCCGCATAGGCAGCATATGGGAAAGATGGAACATATGTTCCATTCATCTTTTCCATGAAATGATTGCGTCTGGCATCAGTGACTTCCATCAGGCTTTTAAACTGTGTATTGCCAATTGTCTTTTCCTCTAACGTTTCCTTCTCCTGTTCTTCCTTTCTCTGCTCCTGCTCTTTTCGGACTTCCTCGTTATTTTTGTCCACCTTGGCAATCAGCTTGTCCCACTCCTTTACTGTGTAGCTTTCCGCCCCGATAGAAAATTTTGGCTCTGTCTCACCGTTTTGTACTTTCCTTGCGATCTCCTTCTTTTTCTCACTGATACAGTCCATCAGCTGCTGCCGTGACATCGATGCAATCTGGTTGATATCCATGTGTATATTCCCCTTTCATAATGATAATCTTTATTTTAATGCAAACTGATAATCTCTCTGATTTCATTATATATATCGGACAATTATCTGACAATTGAATATCAATGGAACGAAAGGCATTTTTATCCAATGAGACATTCCTTTCCCCGAAACGCAAATCCATACCTGTGGATCTTCTCCGGGGAAAAGCCGCGCGACACAAGCTCCGCCTCATATTTCTTTTCATTGATCTGGCGGTGCGCCGCCGCAAGGGTATCCTCGAGCGTCAATTCGTCCTCGTCCGGATCGAGTACCTTGAACTCAAAGATAAACGCCTTTCCATTTTTGTCAACAGGTTCCGGCATGACATCGTAACGTCCGTAACCGCTTTCGCGGTTTGAGCGAACAATGTACGTATCCGCCATATTCACCACCATGCCAAGCACAAACCCGTGATAAAAACGTTCAGGTTCTGTCAAAAAACCTAACAGCCCTGTCCCAGTATCCAAAAAAACACGCCTCCTACATGGGCGTATCGTACTCATCAAGAATAATGATAACATCTTTCTGATAATAGCGTTGTATAAAACATGTCATCTGTTGAACTGCACTTATCGCAGTGTTGACAGACATATCTATCTTTATGCTTTTATAGTATTCTTTCTCATTTGCATTCAGACAATCTCCATCAAGCAAATAATCATTATCATTATAAAGGCTGGCAATCACTTCTGTAATCTTATTCTCCATCTCTGAATACTTAACCGCCTTAATATTTCCAAAAGTCAGAAAGATCACTGAGAATTTCCCCTGTAGATTCCTGTACTTTTCCTCATCCAATCCGTCATCAAATATCGAAAGCCCCTCAAACAAATCAGCCCTGCCCTCGTATTTTCTTGAAAAAAAGCACTCAAGCATACTCATGTTCAGCGTCTTGCCAAAGCGGCGCGGCCGTGTGATCAGCGTCACAGTAGAACCGTTCTCCCACCATTCCCTGATAAAATCTGTCTTGTCTATATAAAATTTATTTTCTTCAATCAGCTTATAAAACCGCTGTTCCCCTATATTTACCACAGGTCTCTTATCCATGCCACACCTCCTGCAACGCAAGACTGTATCCAACTGATATCAGTATACATGATTCGAACACAATAAACAATTAGAACAAAGATTCGAATGTACATTCCAGACGTTACAGTTTTTAGCCCAACGCAAAGAGGTAACAATGGCATTTCCCAATGAACGAAAGCAGTGCATGTTACAGAAGCGGCGACAAGACCTTCAGCGCCGCCTGCATCATCTTATTTCCAATCGGCCGCCGTGACCAGCTCAAAAGGTTCATCTCCTCGCACTGATCCAGCGTCTTCAGGAAATCGGCTTTCATGTCCCTGATTGCACTCATTTCACTCAAAAACACACCGCACTCATAATGCAGATAAAAGCTTCTGTAATCAGTATTAATAGTACCACAGATCGCGCACTCATCGTCTGCAATCACATTTTTGGCATGGATAAAACCAGGCTGATACTCATAGATATGAACACCCGCTTCCATCAGCTTTCCGTAATTTGAGACGTTTACCATATAGACATACCACTTGTCATAAATCTTTGGAACAATAATGCGCACATCCACACCGCTCTCCGCCGCGCTGGTCAGATCGTCCCGCATATTCTGGTCAAGCACCAGGTAAGGCGTCGTGATATAGACATAATCCCTCGCCTTGTTAATCATTCTGGTATACGCACCCTCTGTGGGATTGTGTGGATTCCTGTGCGGGCCACCCATAAACGGCTGTACATATCCCTCCTCGTCAATATGAACCTGCGGCTTATAATCTTCATTGTGAATCTCAATGTCCTTGTTACATACATGCCACATATTCAGAAAAAAACAGGTAAAGCTATATGCGCCGTCCCCGTACAGACGGATTCCCGAATCCTTCCAGTGGCCAAACCGCTCGATATAGTTCGCATACTCGTCCGCAAGATTAAATCCGCCAGTATACGCGATATCGCCGTCAATGACCGTAATCTTTTTATGATTTCTATAGTTAAAAGACATTCTTGCGATATCACGATGAATCGGATTGAAAATGCTCATCTCAATGCCGCGCCTTTTCATATCTTTGCGGAACGCTTGCGTATTGATGCGCAGCGTGCCAAAATCATCGAACAAAAGTTTGACTTCGACACCTTCCTGAACCTTCTGCGTGAGCACTTCCAGAATGTCATTCCACACTTTTCCCTCAGACACGATAAAATACTCCATGAAGACAAACTTTCTGGCTTTCCTGATGTCTTCAAGCATTGCCGCGATCACGTCCTCACCGACTTTATAGTACGTCGCCTGCGTATTATTATAGATCGGGAAACCTTCTTTCCTCAGATAGCGACTGATCTGTACTTTATTCGGATGCTGCCTTTCGAGATCCTGTACAATGCTGTCATCCTGCCTGAGGCTTTGCATCATCTGGCTGTCATACTGCCTGAAAAGCCTGAAATATCTGGAATTCACCCTCTTGCGCCCCCACATAAAATACAGAAAAAGGCCGGACACCGGCAATACCAGTATAATAACGATCCAGCTCATTTTGTAGGATTCCGCATTGTTTACCAGCGCAAACACCGTGATCACACTCACAAGCTCCAATATAAAATACACAATAATGGAGTATCGCAACAAATACATTCCCAAAAATATCATCAGGCCAATTTGTAAAAAAAATGAAATTCCTACCGTAATACCCCGTATAATTCCATAATATTTACTTCTAACGATTCCCATTTTCATCGTGTCCTTTCTAACTCCAATGCGTGCAAAACATTTACATCTGCCTGTACTGTCCCAGGGTATATCTCAAAAATCATTCCTGCCATTTTTATGGCGTGACATCTGCACGGCCCACTTTGCGTGAAATTTACACCAAATTCAGATTACATAATGCATTTCCCTTTATGCCTTTGCCTCCTCTGCGCCCTTCATTTGGCCAATCATCTGAAAAATGATTTAATCTCCCACAAATTATGACGCACATCTGGCAGAAAGCATTTTTGAAACACGCAAAAATCCATATAAAAACTACGATTTAAGCAGGCTTGAAGTGAAACTGGATTTTTCTTGCTGCATACACGCCTTCGCACATGGCCTGTAAGACCACAATAAGCACTTAGGAACTGTCAATTCCTGTATAAACAGTAACTTCATTTTACCACGATTCCACATATTTTCAAGAAAATGTATCTAAAATATCAATTATCTGATACACTATATATGATCGTTTATGACCAATAACCAGAAACTGCAGAAAATTTCGCGACACAGACCACACAGAAGCATTTCCTGCAGCTTTGAAAGAGGATTTTTCATGCAGGATACAATTGACCAGAAGCTTTTCTCGGAGGCCTGTTACAAAATGATCGGCGCACTGCAGGGACAAAACGGCATCGGCACACTCCGCGAAAAGACCATACATAGTGTATTAAAATATTATTATGCCCCAGATCCCGTCTACCATGAGATCAAAATTGGATCCTATGTAGCGGATATCTGTGTGGACGGCGAAATTTTTGAGGTTCAGACACGCAATTTTAACACAATGCGAAACAAGCTTGACTTCTTCCTGAAGGAGCACGATGTGACCATCATCTATCCGGTTGCGCACACCAAATGGCTGTCGTGGCTTGACATGGATACCGGGGAACTCTCGCCAAAGCGAAAATCTCCAAAAACCGGCACAGTTTATCAGATTATCCCTGAACTATATAAAATTAAAATGTTTATCGGAAACCCAAGGCTGCACTTTATCATCAGCCTGATTGACGTGGAGGAGACGCGATATCTAAACGGCTGGGGCCGCAACAAAAAGAGAGGCTCCTCCCGCATGGATGGAATCCCAGTAAACCTCTATGATGAAGTCCGCATTGACACGTTTTCCGATTATATGGTATTCCTCCCTGACACTCTTCCCGAACGCTTTACGTCAAAAGATCTTGGCAAGGCCGCAAAGATCACGCAAAACAGCGCAGGTACTTTGCTGAACGTGCTGCTAGAAACGAAGATTATCAACAGGGTTGGCAAGACAGGGAACAGTTACCTGTATCAAAAAAATATTTATTAAATTCTGAAAAGACAAATACAAAAAAACTATAATATGAAATGGAAATAAAACCATTTCCTGAAAGGGTACAAGATGAAAAACAATATTATTATTGCAGGCGTTCCAAGAGCCGGAAAAAGTACAATCTCCCATCGGCTGGCAAAGCAGTATGGATATCAGCACATTAGCATGGATTCTATCATAGCGGGATTTGAGAAGTGTTTCCCAGAAACGGGGGTAAATACTTATGCTGGATTGTCCTCTATAAGTGTTTGAATATTTTCTACAGAATTTCAGCAAAAAATAAGGAGCTGTAGAATCAACTAAAAAACTGCAATCCCTTCCAAAGTGACTTATCAGAGTGTGTTTGTAAACGCTCTAAAATCACCTTGAGAAACAAATTGCAGTTTTTATATTGTTTATATCAATTTATTCACTGTCATCTTCTAAGTCAAACCCAGACGCGTTATCTTCTGTCTCGGTGTCATCGTCCCCACCATCAGACGAATCCGCATCAGATGCCCCGTCAGCAATCGCGCGCTCAATCAGTTCGTCCATGACCGCATCAACTGATGTATCCATGTCTCCTGATACTTCCGCCGCAGCACTGTCAAGCGCCTCCTCGACATCCTCGAACTCCTGTGTGCCGTCTGAGAGCTTCTCGCGCACCTTTGCAATCTTTGCAACTCTGACATTGTCATTGTCGAGATTGATCAGCTTGACACCCGAGGTATTCCTGCTGTATGTGGAGATCTCTCCCACAGGAATCTGGATAATGACGCCCTCTGTCGTGATCATCATGATCTCATGGTCATCATTGACAGCCTTGATGCCAACCACATTTCCCGTCTTTTCCGTGATGCGGTAGCACTTGACACCCTTGCCGCCGCGCTTCTGCACGGTAAACTCCTCTAACAGCGTGCGCTTGCCCATACCCATCTCAGATACAATAAGCAGCGCGCTGCCCTGCGTGTTAAGCTGCATCCCGACAATCTCGTCCCCGTCGTCAAGGTTCATGCCGATCACACCCATTGCGATGCGTCCCATAGAACGAACATCAGTTTCTTTAAATCGGATACACATGCCATATTTTGTAATCAGGAAAATCTCTGAATTTTCATCTGTCGTCTTGACCTCAATCAGCTCATCATCGTCCCGCAGCGAGATAGCAGCCAGCCCGTTCTTTCGGACATTGGAAAATTCCATGATCGGCGTCTTTTTCGTGATGCCCTTCTTCGTAACCATAAACAGGTGTTTCCCCTCCTCAAATTCCTGTATCGGAATCATTGCGGATATCTTTTCACCTGGATTGAGCTGCAGCAGATTGACGATCGCCGTCCCCCGTGCTGTCCTGCCCGCCTCCGGAATCTCATAAGCCTTCAGACGATACACGCGCCCAAAATTTGTAAAAAACATGAGATAATGATGCGTCGAGGTCATCAGCAGATCTTCGATATAATCATCCTCGATCGTGGACATGCCTTTGATGCCGCGGCCGCCCCTGCGCTGCGTCTTGAAATTATCAACCGTCATGCGCTTGATGTACCCTAAGCTTGTCATGGCAATCACGGTATTGCCGCGTGGAATCAAATCCTCTAAATTAATCTCAGATTCGTCATAACCAAACTTCGTGCGTCTGTCATCACCATATTTGTCTGAAATTAGCATAATTTCTGTCCTAATGACACCCAGAAGCAGCTTCTTGTCAGCCAGAATCGCCTTGTACTCCTCTATCTTTTTCAATAACTCTGCGTGCTCCTGTTCCAGCTTCTCCCGCTCCAGACCTGTCAGAGCGCGCAGCCTCATGTCCACAATCGCCTGTGCCTGTACATCTGTGAGGGCAAACCGTGCAACCAGACCTTCCTTTGCCGCCTGCGTATTGGCGCTGCCCCTGATAATGCGGATCACTTCGTCTATGTTGTCGAGCGCAATGAGCAGTCCCTGCAATATGTGGTCCCGCTCCTCAGCCTTATTCAGGTCATACTGCGTCCGTCTGGTGACGACCTCCTCCTGATGCCTGATATAATGCACAAGGACATCCTTTAGATTCATCACCTTTGGCTGGTTATTCACCAGTGCCAGCATAATCACGCCAAAGCTATCCTGCAGCTGTGTGTGCTTGTAGAGCTGGTTTAAGATCACATTCGCATTGACATCCTTGCGAAGCTCGATGCAGATGCGCATGCCTTCCCTGTTAGACTCGTCGCGCAGGTCTGTGATACCGTCTATCTTTTTGTCCTTTACAAGCTCTGCGATTTTTTCTATCAAGCGTGCCTTGTTGACCATATAGGGTATTTCGGTCACGATAATACGGTTCTTTCCGTTAGCCATCGTTTCAATGTTGGTCACACTGCGCACTCTGATCTTGCCACGCCCAGTGCGGTAAGCCTCCTCCACGCCACGCGTGCCAAGGATAATACCCCCTGTAGGAAAATCCGGCCCTTTCACAATAGGAAGAAGCTCCTCAATCTCTGTATCTCTGTCCTCCTGCACCCGATTGTCTATCATCTTGACGACAGCCGCGATGACCTCCCTTAGATTGTGCGGCGGAATGTTGGTCGCCATACCGACAGCAATCCCCTGCGTGCCGTTGACAAGCAAGTTTGGATAACGGCTTGGAAGTACGACCGGCTCCTTCTCTGTCTCATCGAAATTCGGAACAAAATCTACTGTATTTTTATTGATATCAGCAAGAAGCTCCATAGAGATCTTACTTAATCTCGCCTCCGTATATCGCATGGCCGCCGCACCGTCACCATCCACAGAACCAAAGTTTCCATGTCCATCGACAAGCGGATACCGCGTAGACCACTCCTGTGCCATATTTACCAATGCGCCATAGATGGAGCTATCACCATGAGGATGGTATTTACCCATCGTATCACCGACAATACGCGCGCTCTTTCTGTGCGGCTTGTCAGGACCATTATTGAGCTCAATCATGGAATAGAGCACGCGCCTCTGCACCGGCTTTAATCCATCCCGCACATCGGGGAGTGCGCGGGAAGCGATCACGCTCATGGCGTACTCTATATACGACTCCTCCATCGTTTTCTGAAGGTCTACTTCCTCTATTTTGTCAAAAACTGTATCATCCATATGAATAGATATACTCCTTCCTCTGTAAACGGGTTATCCCTGGTTACACATCTTCGCCAGTTACTTATAACATGTTATATATCAAGATTTTTCGCCTTCTTGGCATTCGCCTCGATAAACTCACGCCTTGGCTCTACCTTGTCACCCATCAGTGTCGTGAACGTAAGGTCGATCTCCGACTCCGCCTCCTCGTCCATAGAAACTTTTAATAATACACGCTTCTCAGGATCCATCGTCGTGTCCCAGAGCTGCTCTGCGTCCATCTCCCCAAGGCCCTTGTAGCGCTGTATCTTGTTATTCTGGTCGCGCCCCACCTCGTCGAGAATCGCTGCAAGCTCCTCATCCGAGTACGCATACCATACCTTTTTGTTCTTTTCAAGCTTAAATAGAGGTGGCTTTGCCAGATACACATGTCCCTGCTTAATAAGCTCCGGCATAAAACGGTACAAGAAAGTGAGCATCAGCGTTGCGATATGCGCTCCGTCCACGTCGGCATCCGTCATAATAATAATCTTGCCATAGCGCAGCTTTGTGATGTCAAAATCCTCATGGATTCCTGTTCCAAATGCTGTGATCATCGCCTTGATCTCCGCATTGCCATAAATCTTGTCAAGCCTTGCCTTCTCCACGTTCAATATCTTGCCACGAAGCGGCAGAATCGCCTGCGTCGCACGGCTTCTGGCTGTCTTGGCGCTGCCGCCCGCAGAATCTCCCTCCACGATAAAGATTTCACAGTTTTCAGGATTTTTGTCAGAACAGTCGGCTAATTTTCCCGGAAGTGTCATCCCGTCAAGCGCCGTCTTTCTCCTTGTCAGGTCCCTGGCCTTTCTGGCGGCTTCCCTTGCGCGCTGCGCAAGAATTGATTTCTCGCAGATCAACTTTGCCACAGACGGATTCTGCTCAAGATAGTACGTGAGCTGCTCACTGACAACGCTCTCAACAGCACCCCTTGCCTCACTGTTTCCAAGCTTCCGCTTGGTCTGCCCTCCAAACTGAGGTTCTTCTATCTTTATAGAAATAATTGCAGTCAGCCCTTCCCGGATATCGTCACCATTTAAGTTTGCCTCACTGTCCTTTAACAGTTTTGCACTCCTTGCGTAATCATTAAACGTCTTTGTGATTGCATTCCGAAATCCGATCAAGTGCGTACCGCCCTCGTGTGTATTGATATTATTGACAAAACTGTACGTACTCTCTGTGTAAGAATCATTGTGCTGCATGGCAACTTCGACGTATACATTATCCTTCTTGCCCTCAAAATATAGAACATCTTCATATAACGGTGTTTTACTCTTATTCAGATACGTGACAAATTCTCTGATACCACCCTCATAGTAAAATGATTTCTCAACAATACCATCCTCCGGACGCATGTCACGAAGAACAATTTTCAGCTTCTGGGTCAGAAAAGCGATTTCCCGCAGCCGTTGCTTCAGCACATTATAATCAAATACTGTCTCCTCGAAAATCGTCTTGTCCGGCAGAAAAGATATCTTTGTACCGGTCTTCCCCGCCTCGCACTCGCCGGTCACTTTCAGGGGATAACAGACACGTCCCCTCTCATACCGCTGGTTATATATTTTACCTTCCGAATAAATATCCACTTCCAACCATTCGGAGAGCGCGTTCACGACTGATGCACCCACACCGTGCAGACCGCCGGAAACCTTGTATCCCCCACCGCCAAATTTTCCGCCGGCATGAAGGACTGTAAATACAACCTCCACCGCAGGAATCCCCGCCTTATGGTTGATTCCGACAGGAATGCCGCGCCCATTATCAATGACAGTGATAGAGTTATCGGATTGAATCGTCACATCAATGGTATCACAATAGCCTCCAAGTGCCTCATCTACCGCATTATCTACGATTTCATACACCAGATGATGCAATCCGCTTGAAGATGTATTGTCAATATACATACCGGATCTCTTTCTCACAGCCTCAAGACCTTCCAATATCTGAATCTGGTCTGCTCCATACTCAGTGCTCATATATTTCCTCCCATTTTAAAACGATCTTTATACCTTAATCCCTGCATAAGATACCTATTCTGCCACTTATGCCAAATATTGTTATCATATCACATTCATTTTTAATTTTGCACAATTGAACAATCCTTCCCGATACATTCACTCAATTTATCCTCTGTCAAATGTCCAACCTTATATAAAATCAAACTTCTATCCAAAGTAAATATTTTATTCGGGCGTATGTTACTGTCCTGATGAAGTGATCCTGATTCAAAATCAGACTGCATTAATGAAATGTAAAAATTATCCCTGACATTTTTGGATGTAATCTGCAGCATAATATAATCATTACCTTGTAGATCTGAAAGTACAACAGCAGGACGTTTTTTTGACATACTTATATCCGTAAAAGGAAACGGCAGGACAACAACATCGCCTTTTATAAATCCTGCCATGCTTTATCCTCCTCCAGCATCCATTCCCCGGACAGACTGGGTTCACTGAGAAGTAAATTATTTATTTCGCCATTTTCGAGCAAAACAAACTGTACAAAAGCAAGAATAATATCCAGCTTATTCTCAGGATCAGTAGAAATCAAATTTTCTATAATCTGCTGCTTTGACATGATGAAACTCCTTTACATTTTGATCAATATAGATTATCTGCACCATATTTCGGAACACTCCTCACCTCTACAGCAGCATTGGAGACCTCAAACACCTTGTTGATCTCAAATCGATTGTTCACAAACTCCTCAAGCCCCGTACAGGTGATAATCGTCTGGATATCACCAATACTGTTAAGCAAATAATTCTGCCTGTTGCTGTCAAGTTCCGACAGCACATCATCAAGCAACAGCAGAGGGACATCCCCTGTAACTTGCTTGACAAGCTCGAGCTCTGCCAGCTTTAAGGACAGCGCAGCCGTCCGCTGCTGCCCCTGCGAACCGAATTTCCGAATATCAATATCATCTGCCACAAAGGAAAAATCATCGCGGTGCGGTCCGATGGAGGTCTGCTTAAACTTAATATCCTTCTCTTGACATGACAGAAGCCTTTTTTCAAACTGGTCTGTGGCAACATCTGGTTCATAAACAATCTGAAGCTTTTCCTTTCCACCGGAAAGTTTCAGATGAATTTCATATAAAATCCCATTGAGCTGATCCACAAACGCACTTCTGCGCTCAATGACGCTGTTTCCAAAAGATACAAGCTGTGCGTCCCATATGGAAAGCGTATCCTTTAGTCCCGGATTGTGATACAGCTCCTTCAACAACCTGTTTCTCTGGTTGATGACTTTATTGTAATTGTTCAGGTTATGCAGATACACGCTGTCTAGCTGGCACAGTTCCAGATCCACAAAGCGCCGCCTCTGTGACGGACCGTTTTTGATGATTGACAGATCTTCGGGCTAAAAAAACAAGACATTTAACAAGCCCAACAGATCAGCCGCTTTTTTAATCTTCTGTCCATTGATGGCGATTCCTTTAGATTTATCTTTCCTAAGGTGCATATCCACACGGTTTTCAAGCCCATCCTTAACGACATAAGTACGTATGTGCGCCTCCTGTGAATCAAAGCGGATAACCTCCCTATCCTTGCTCCCCTTGTGGGATTTCGTTGTGGCAGACACAAAGATTGCTTCTAATATATTTGTCTTTCCCTGTGCGTTATCGCCGTATAAAATATTGGTCCCACAGTCAAAATCAATGGAAAGCGTCCCATAATTCCTAAAATTCTCAAGCTCTAGTGATTTTATGGTCATTCTTTATCACTCACTATCACAAATGTATTACTATCATAGCTTACTTCATCGCCCGCGACAAGCTTCTTCCCGCGCTGCGTCTCCACGCGCCCGTTCACCTTTACCTGCCCATCCTGGACCACAATCTTAGCATCAACACCTGACCCGACAAGACCTGAAAGCTTCAGCGCCTGCCCGAGCTTGATGAAATCATCTCTGATCCTTATTTTTTCCATCACAAACAATCCTGCCTTTCTGTAAAGCTACCAGATAATACTACTAATCAATAGGACCAATTGTATAACCGCATTTAGATAAATACATATGATCTATGAAATGAAAGAAAATCAGTTCACACTGCTGAATGTAACAGGCAGTATCAGATACGTATAATTTTCTTCATCATCCTTGATAAAACATGGCGCTTTGGAGTTGAGCAACTTAATCTCAATCTCCTCATCATCAATCACCTTCAGCGAATCAATCAAAAATTTCGGGTCAAAACCAATCATCAGATCTTTACCAGTCTTGGTGATATCGATATCCTCATTGAGGCTGCCAATGACAGAATTCATCTTAAGTTCCATCACATCGTCCTTTATATCCAGTATAATTGGCTTTTTGTCACCCTCCTTGACAAGCAGGGTGGAGCGGTCAATACAGCTTTGAAACTCCCTCTTGTTAATCGTCACCTTTGTCTCATAGTCAGCTGACAGAATGTTATCAATTTTCAGGTAATCCCCCTCAATCAGCCTCGACACGACTGTCGTGTTGTCAAACTCAAACAAAATATGTTTGCTGGTAAAGAAAATATTGACATCCTTGTCAGCATCTCCCGACAGAATCTTGCTGATCTCGCTAAGCGTCTTGCCTGGCACAATCACTTTTCTAGCCGGATACGAATTTTTCAGATGTATGCGCCGCAGTGAAATGCGCAGCCCATCCGACGAAACGACTTTTAAAACATCATCATTTATCTCAAAAAGCTCACCTGTCAGTATCTTGTTCGTAAAGTTATCCGCGATGGAGAAAATCGTTTGCCGAATCACTTCCTTTAAAGTAAACTGTGAGACACAGATGGACTCCGACCGGTCAATCTGCGGCAGATAGGAAAAATCCTCACCTGATTTTCCCGCAATATTAAATTTGACCTTCTCGCATGTGATTGTCGCTTTATAAGTGGGATCGGTTACAATCGTGACATCGTTATCTGGGAGCTTGCGCACCATTTCCAAAAAGATTTTTGCATCCAACGCAATGATTCCCTTTTCTACAATCTCACCTTCTATAATCGTCTCAATTCCAAGCTCCATATCGTTGGCAGTTAGTTTGATCTCGCCCTTTGTGGCGTCAATTAGGATACATTCTAATATTGACATTGTTGTTTTACTCGGCACAGCCTTGGAAACGGTGTTTACACCGATTAAGAGATTTGATTTCGAACATATGATTTTCATGTGTATAACTCCCTTCGCTGTAATTGTAATATGGCTGGCAAGACAGCCGCTGCAAAAAATATATATATTAATATATAAATCCGTAATCTTCGTAATAATAGCAGTGGAAATGTGAATATGCGCTTTTTTTGCCCAAAAAACGGGAAATCTGTCAGAAATATTCTGTGGATAACCTTTAGAAAAACTGTAAAGTTATTCAGATTTATTCACAATGCCTTCAGAGACTTTTACATCTGGCAGTTTATGAGGGTGAGAGTTTTTTCTGGATCGTCTCGATTTTATTTCTCAAATCCTCATCTGTCCGCAACTTTTCCTCAATCTTTTCCACACCGTGAATGACGGTCGTATGGTCTTTTTTTCCGAGATAAGCCGCGATCATCTGGAAGGTAGCCTCCGTCATCTGGCGGCACAAGTACATGATGATCTGTCTAGGAATGACATATTCGGAATTGCGCTTTTTGGAGGTTATGTCTTCCTTGGAGATATTAAAATGCTCTGCGACAACATCAATAATGAGCGACGGCGATATCTCGCGTCTCTGGTCTGGATAGATGACATCCTTTAGAGCGTCTTCTGCAAGGGCAAGGTTGAGCTCCTGCTTGTTAAGGCGGGCGTTTGCCATAACCTTGTTTAACGCCCCCTCGAGCTCACGGATATTTGATTTGATATTGGTGGCAATATACTGTATAATCTCGTCATCAATCTCTTTGTCATACATCTCTGCATTTTTGCGCAGGATCGCCATGCGCGTCTCATAGTCCGGAGGCTGTATGTCAGCGATCAGCCCCCACTCAAAACGTGACCGGAAGCGCTCCTCTAAAGTCTCCATCTCCTTGGGTGGTTTATCGGAAGATAAAATGATCTGTTTGCCCGCAGAATGAAGGACATTGAAGGTGTGGAAGAACTCCTCCTGGGTTGATTCCTTTCCTATTATAAATTGTACATCGTCTATGAGAAGGACGTCAACCGTTCTGTATTTGTCACGCAGCTTTGTCATCGCCGCGGCATTACCGCTTCGGATTGATTCAATTACCTCGTTGGTAAATTGTTCTGAGGTCACATAGAGCACCTTCTTGTCCTGGTTTTGCTCTAGCACAAAATGCCCGATGGAGTGCATCAGGTGCGTCTTGCCAAGTCCCGCACCTCCGTAGATATAGAGGGGATTGTACGCTTCCCCCGGGGATTCTGCCACAGCCAGTGCGGCGGAATGGGCAAACTTATTGTTGCTGCCCACGACAAAGGTGTCGAATTTGTATTTGTTATTTAAATTTGCACTTTCGTATTTGAGGCTGCTTATGCTCTTTTTCGTCTGTTTTTTATCGCTGGATGCCTCCTGCTGTTCCACGATGGCATCTTCCTCCGCAATAAAGACAACATCATAATCATGGTTCATCAGCTCTGATATTGTTGCCTTAAAGCAAAAGTAATAATTTTTCTGTATATATTTCAGCAGGCGGGCCTGGGCTGAAGGAATCAGGATGGTTACGATGTCCTCCTCCACCTTATAGAATTGTAAGGGTTCAACCCAGTTGTTGAATGAAATATCTGTGAGATCGTATTCATTCTTGATCAGTTCCTTTATTTCATTCCATCTGTCTTTTATTTCGTTCATGTGTTACCTCTGATTTACAAAAGTTTTTAATGTGGATACGCACAAAAGGATATTGTTTCAGATTTACAAAATCATACACATTAATAGTAACCCAAATGAGGAAAAAAAGCAAATAAATGTGAAAAAATTTTAAAGTAATTCGCGAAATCCCCAATTAATTGTTGATAATGTGGATAACTTTATCCAAAATATGTGGAAATCCGATTTTTTACACCTTTATAAACCAGAAATCCACAATGTTGTGGATAAAAATGTGAATAGTTATATACATCATCCACATCGATATTTATTGGCATTAGACTTTTATAGAGTCAGGTTTTCTACATCTTTTCGACGAGATATCCACAAGTTACCCACAATTTGTGGATATCTTCTGATTTGTGTGGATTTCATGGCTTTTTGTGTGGAAGGAGTGTGGTTAGCGCTTTGTCAGTGTTTTATTTACAGATTTTTCTTGACTTCAATATTTTTATGGTATATAATCATCATGATATTTTCTGATACTTGGGACGGATATCGCCAGATACCGTAGAATATTTTGTCCTTTATGCAAATGTCGGTCATGGGATTTTAGTGGTAAATCCATACGGGTATTGGGAATGTGGCATTTGTTTGGAGAAGCGTTAAAAGGAGGTGTTTTGAATATGAAGATGACATTTCAGCCAAAGAAAAGGCAGAGAAGTAAAGTGCATGGCTTTAGGGCCAGAATGAGCACACCGGGCGGCAGAAAGGTTTTAGCTGCAAGACGTGCTAAGGGAAGAAAGAGATTATCTGCATAATTTACAGGTCACGGTATGTGACCTTTTTTTCTATGTGCACGGACATCCTAAAGAAATATGTTAGCAGAGGTTTTCGGGTGTCCTGCGTGGTGAGTAGTGGAGTAGGTCATTTCCCTACTTGATTGCGCGCGGGCACGTAAGAAAATGAGCAGTCCCATGTAGGGGAAAACGCCGCTAAGACGGCTTTATGGTGCGTAATAGGCAGGAAAAGTCTTCTCTGCCCGATTGCGTAGCCCTCAATTGCGCAGAGGTGCGTTATGAAATTTTCGGAATCGTTAAAGAGCAACAGGGATTTTAAGAATGTTTATAATGGCAGGAAGAGTTATGCCAACAGATATCTGGTGATGTATGTGTTAGAAAATGGATTGGATAAGAACAGGCTTGGGATTTCGGTCAGCAAAAAAGTTGGGAACAGTGTTGTCAGACATCATGTCACCAGACTGATTCGGGAAAGCTACAGGTTACATGAGGATATGTTTTGCAGTGGTTTTGATATTGTTGTCGTTGCAAGAGTCAGCGCAAGAGATGCAAAGTACGCTGAGATTGAGCGTGCACTGCTCCACGTGTCACGGCTTCACAAAAATATACTGGTATAGACAGGAGCCTGTTATGAAAAAGCTTTTTATCGGACTTATTTTATTTTACCAAAAATATCTCTCGCCATTGAAATCGACGAAATGTCCGTATTTTCCCTCATGTTCCCAGTATGGGCTTGAGGCTGTCAGGCAGTATGGGGCCTTAAAGGGCGGACTGCTGTGTGTATGGAGAATTTTAAGATGCAATCCTTTCTCCAGTGGAGGATATGATCCCGTTCCTTCTATTAATTATGATAATAAGAAAGAAGACAAGAAGAAAATCAAGACTTTTTATAAGTTTTGATTGATCAGGAGGAGTCAAATGGATTTTATGCTGTTAACGCAAAATTCAACTCCGATATTTAAGTACGTTGTTAAGCTTTTGGGCTTAATCATGAATGGCATTTTCGAGTTTCTGAATTTGATTGGCATTCCAAATATCGGTTTATCTATTATTTTATTTACAATTATCATCTACCTGCTTTTGATGCCGCTTACCATTAAGCAGCAACGGTTTTCAAAGCTCTCTGCGAGGATGAATCCTGAGATTCAGGCAATCCAGGCAAAGTACAAGGGCAAGCAGGACCAGGCGTCCATGATGGCTATGAACCAGGAGACGAAAGCCGTGTATGCGAAGTACGGTGTGTCCCCGTCGGGAAGCTGTGTTCAGCTTTTGATTCAGATGCCTATATTGCTGGCACTCTACCGTGTTATTTACTCAATGCCGGCATATGTGACCAAGATTGGTGAGGCCTTTGGTGTCCTTGCAGACAAGATTATGCAGGCTCCAAACGGTGTGGAGGAAGTCAGAGCATTATCCTCCGCGGCTTATTTTGCAAAAAATTTTGATATCGTGGACAATACCAGGAATGCGATTATTGATACCCTAAATAAGACATCAACATTTGATATGGCTGTCCTTTCTGAGAAGTTTGGACTGGCGGAGCTGACATACAATGGAAAGCTGATTCTTACAAACGGTTCTGAGAAGGGCCTGATTGATATATACAACAATTTTCTGGGTCTCAATATCGGAAATTCTCCGATGGATACGATGAAGACAGCGTTTGCAGCTGGAAACTACCTGCTTCTTGCAGGTGCGATTGCGATTCCTGTACTTGCGGCTGTCACACAGTGGATCAACTATAAGCTGATGCCGCAGGCTGCAACGAACGATGATAACAACAAAAAGAAACAGCCCTCTAGTGATACGGCGGAGGCGATGCAGCAGTCCATGAAAATGATGAATACGCTGATGCCTATTATGTCAGCGTGGTTCTGTCTCACACTTCCTGCCGGTATGGGTCTATACTGGGTGATCGGTGCTGTGGTTAGAAGTATCCAGCAGGTGGCCATCAACAAGCATATCGATAGGATGGATATTGAGGCGGAGATTGAAAAGAATGTAGAGAAATACAAAGAGAAGCTGAAAAAGCAGGGGATTGATGCCGCCAAGCTTCAGGCTGCTTCCAAAATTAATACAAAAAATATCTCATCAAAAACCTCATACCAGAATACGGCAGCGAAGCGCCCGTCGAAGACAGAGGAGGAGAAGGCGGAGGATATCAGAAAATCTACAGAATATTACAACAATAATGCAAAGCCAGGTAGCCTGGCTGCAAAAGCCAATATGGTCAAACAGTATAATGAAAGAAAATAGTGGATTTTATGGGGGAAAATGATATGGAATACATGGAATTTAAAGGTAGAACCAAGAGCGATGCCATCACCGAGGCATGCAGACATTTTTCAATACCAAGTGACAGGCTTGACTATGAAATTATCGACGAAGGAAAAGCAGGTTTCCTTGGAATGGGTTCAAAACCAGCTATCATTAGGGCAAAGGTAAAGGAAGAGGCAGCCATAGAGGAAGTGATCGAGCCTGTAAAACTCGTTGATTCCCCGACGATCGCAAGTGTTGCAGCGGCGGCTGCAAATATTGAGGAGATTGATGTGGAGGCGTCCGCCAAAAAGTTTCTGACAGATGTGTTTGCAGCTATGGGAATTGCGGCAGAGATCTCTGCAAAATATAATGATTCCCTGAAATCCCTTGAGGTGGAGTTAAGCGGTGACGATATGGGCGTGCTGATTGGCAAGAGAGGGCAGACGCTTGACTCGCTGCAGTATTTGATTTCGCTCGTAGTGAATAAAGGGACAAGCGAATATATCCGGGTGAAGGTAGACACGGAGAATTACAGACAAAGGCGCAGGGAGACGCTAGAAAATCTTGCAAAAAATATTGCTTATAAGGTCAAGAGAACTAGAAGGCCTGTATCCCTTGAGCCGATGAATCCCTATGAACGGCGGATTATTCACTCTGCACTGCAAAATGACAAATATGTGACGACACACAGCGAGGGTGATGAGCCATTCCGCCGTGTGGTGGTGACACCAAAGCGGGATAGCAGTTATAATGATAACAGAGGCTATAAGGGAAACAAGGGCTATAACAGAAATTATAATAAGAGTTACAACAGGAACGGCAAAGACGGGAATAAAAATTACGACAGGGATAGCGCAGAAAGCAACACGGAAACAGTTGAATAAGGGTTATGCGTTATGATAAAATGAACCTTGGATAATCAGGGTTCATTTTTTATGCACAGCCCCGTGCAGAAGAAATATGCCGCTAAGGCGGCGCACTGGGCGCGCGGCGAGTAGAGGAAAAGGTCATTCCCCTACTCGATAGCACACGGGCACCCCAAGGAAAAATGTGATCTAATTTTAAATCAGGAGGAACCAGAAAATGAAGACAGATACCATCGCGGCGATTGCCACGGCAGTGAGCGACTCAGGAATTGGCATTATCAGAATCAGCGGTGAAGCTGCGGTGAAGGTTGCCGATCGGGTGTACCGCTCAAAAAAGAACCAGAAGCGTCTTGCCAGTGTGAAAAGCCATACGATTCATTATGGATATATCTATGACAATGACAGGCTAGTTGATGAGGTGATGGTTGCGGTTATGCGCGCGCCCAATACGTACACAAGGGAAGACACCGTTGAGATTGACTGTCATGGCGGGATCCTTGTGATGAATCAGATACTCGAAGTGGTTTTAAAAAACGGGTGCAGGCTGGCAGAGCCAGGGGAGTTTACCAAAAGGGCATTTTTGAATGGAAGGATTGATTTGTCAAAGGCGGAGGCTGTCATGGATCTCATTCATTCCAAAAATGAATTTGCCCTGCAGTCTTCTGTGCGACAGTTAAGGGGCGTGCTGTCAGACAAGGTTCGCGCTCTACGTGAGGATATCTTATACGAGATCGCTTTTATCGAGTCGGCACTTGACGATCCTGAGCATATCAGTCTGGACGGGTATGCGCTAAGACTTGGGGAAAAGGCACAGAAAATTCGTGAGGAGCTTAGAAGATTGATTGACAGTGCGGATAATGGGAAGGTTCTTAAAGATGGGATCAATACTGTCATTGTCGGGAAGCCAAATGCTGGAAAATCTTCTCTGTTAAACTTGATTGTCGGTGAGGAGAGGGCAATTGTCACAAGTGTCGCCGGCACGACAAGGGATGTGCTGGAGGAATCCATCAAGCTGCACGGTGTGGGACTCAACATTATAGACACAGCTGGGATAAGGGACACGGAGGATGAGGTCGAGCGCATCGGTGTTGAGAAAGCGAGAAAATATGCAGGGTCAGCGGACCTGATCGTCTACGTGGTGGATGCTTCGCTTCCGCTTGATGAGAATGACGAAGCCATTATGGAACTGATCGCAGATAAGAAGGTAATCGTACTACTTAATAAAACGGATCTGGAGCAGGTAGTCAGTGAGGAGGAGATTATAGATAAAATGACACATATGTCATATTCAAATGAAGCGTTTATAGAAGCTGATAAGAAAATGACATATATGTCATATGCAGATAAAGCGTGCATGGAAGCTGATAAAAAAATGACACATGTGTCAGTAATAAAAATTTCCACGAAGGAGAACACAGGAATTGACGTGTTTGAGAAGCTTATAAAGCAGTTATTTTTTGGTGGCGAGATTGCTGTAAATGATGAAATATATATCACAAACCAGCGCCATAAACAGGCATTGATAGAAGCTTGTGAAAGTATAGAGCTGGTTTTAAAAAGCCTGGCTGACCAGATGCCGGAGGATTTTTATTCGATTGACTTGATGAGTGCTTATGCCGCGCTTGGGCGGATTATTGGGGAAGAAGTCGGAGAGGATCTGGTCAATGAGATTTTTTCGAGGTTCTGTATGGGAAAATAGCGTGAGATACATTTTATACGAATATCATAAAGCAAATCGTTCAAATGAAATATTTTAAAACAGATATTTGCCTGGAAGAAATATTGAATTTGCGAAGGATGTAGTGTATAATATGGCAGTGGCGGTACTCGATAACCCAATACAAATCAGATTTTTAGTAGGAAACAATAAGTGTAAAATGAATGCAGAGAATGAATTACAAAAAAATTTAGACAAACTACACACAACTGAATTGGGTGTGGAACGCATAAAGAGAAATTTGTCCTTAGATGAAGGGATAAATGATGTTGTTAGCTGGTGTAAAACGAAAATCAGTTCTGCAGATGCCATGATTACAAGAAACGGGAAAAATTGGTATGTGAACGTGGATCATTGTATTATAACTGTAAATGCGTATAGCTATACGATCATCACAGCCCATAAGGAAAAGAAATGAGATGCGGGACAAATGAATTGAACTAGATGTATATTTCATTATTATTGAAAAGTTGCTAAAATGTATCAAAATTATTGATATGTGATCATTTGTCATTTATTTATGGTGTTGCGGTATAGCATGACATTTAGAAAGGAAAAAGAATTAAATATTTTTTATTTTAAATGGTGGGGTATTAAAAAAAAGGTATATCATATTTTATATAATATAAATGTATTACATAAAATATGATATTACTCACATAAGAATCATACAGGAAAAACCTGTTGTTTTAGGATTTGCATGAACAGAAAACATGAATTGAAAGAAAGATATCAGGATGGAGCACTAGGATTGAAAGAAGAATATTCGGTACTGAAAAAGTCTTAAGAATATTTGAAAAAAACTGATTTAATATCTTGTTGTAAGGCGTTTATTTATGATGGTATCGCAAAGTGGTATGAGCGTTTAGGAAGCAAGAATTGAGGGAAGGAAAAATATGCCGGGAATACAGGAAAAGGTAGATGTGTGCGTGGTAGGTGCGGGACATGCGGGCTGTGAGGCTGCACTTGCCTGTGCGAGAATGGGTATTGAGACAGTGATCTTTACAGTGAGCGTGGACAGCATCGCACTGATGCCATGCAATCCGAATGTTGGCGGTTCCTCAAAGGGACATCTGGTGCGTGAGCTCGATGCACTTGGCGGCGAGATGGGAAAAAATATTGATAGAACATTTATTCAATCAAAGATGCTCAATGTATCAAAAGGCCCGGCCGTCCACTCATTGCGCGCGCAGGCCGACAAGGCGGAGTATTCCCGGGCAATGCGCAAGGTCCTTGAAAACCAGGAGCACCTGACAATCAAGCAGGCAGAGGTGGTCGGATTGCAGGCAGAGGAAACAGAGACAACGGCAGGAGTATATGAGAAAAAAATAACCGGGGTAAGAACCTTTACCGGGGCTGTCTATGAGGCGAAGGCCGTGATTCTCTGTACAGGAACATATTTGAGGGCGCG
>CAJUQZ010000038.1:24519-29276 GCA_910588755.1 uncultured Lachnospiraceae bacterium
AAGATTTAAGACAGGAACACCGGCGAGGATGGACAGACGTTCGATTGATTTTAGTAAGATGGAGGAACAGTCTGGAGACGAGCGGGTCGTGCCGTTTTCCTTTTCCACAGACCCGGCAGATGTGCAGATTGACCAAGTGTCATGCTGGCTCACCTACACCAATGAAAATACACATGATATTATTCGTGCAAACCTTGACCGTTCACCAATCTATGCCGGGATTATCGAGGGCACAGGTCCACGCTATTGTCCCTCGATCGAGGACAAGGTCGTGAAGTTTGCGGATAAGGAGAGGCATCAGGTATTTATAGAGCCAGAGGGATTGCATACCAATGAAATGTATATCGGCGGTATGAGTTCCTCGCTGCCGGAGGATGTGCAGCTTGCCATGTACCGGACAGTGCCTGGACTGGAAAATTGCAAGATGGTAAAAAATGCGTATGCCATCGAGTATGATTGTATTAAGTCCGACCAACTGTATCCGACATTGGAATTCAAGAAGATACAGGGACTGTTCAGTGCCGGTCAGTTTAATGGTAGCAGCGGATACGAGGAGGCGGCGGCCCAGGGTTTGATTGCTGGAATAAACGCTGGGCTTTTTATCAGGGGGCAGGAGCAGATCGTGCTAGACCGCTCGCAGGCATATATCGGTGTCTTGATTGACGACCTTGTCACAAAGGAAAATTTTGAGCCGTACCGAATGATGACTTCGCGCGCGGAATACAGGCTTTTGCTCCGTCAGGACAATGCGGATTTGAGACTTCGCAGGATTGGTTATAAGGCTGGTCTGGTTACAAGAGAGCAGTACGAGTACGTATGTGAGAAGGAACGCCTGATTGCGGCGGAGATCAACCGACTGCAAAATACAAAGGTCGGTGCAAATAAAAAGATGCAGGAATTTCTGGAAAGCAAAAAGAGCAGTGGATTAAAGACGGCCGCAACACTTGCGGAGCTTATCAGCAGGCCAGAGCTCTCCTATGAACTGGTCGCTGAAATTGATCCAGACAGGTCAGAATTGTCTGACGATGTGATTGAGCAGATTAACATTAACATCAAATATGACGGATATATCAAACGCCAACTAAAGCAGGTAGAACAATTTAAAAAAATTGAAAAAAAGAAGATACCGGCTGGGATTGACTATGAGGATATCAAAAATTTAAGACTTGAGGCGCGTCAGAAGCTTCAAAGGTTTAAGCCGGTATCTGTCGGACAGGCTTCGCGGATTAGCGGAGTATCACCCGCAGATATTTCGGTGTTGCTGGTTTATCTAGAACACTTGAATATGTAGCTTGACGATGATTGATGTACTTATTTGATAATTTAAGGAGGAGAGCTATGTCTATAAAATATAATCCTGCCATATCAGAGCTAATGGATTTTTTCTGTGGGACAAATCACTGTGGATTTTCTGAATCTGAGATTGCGGAGGCAGAGAATGAGCTTGGTATTACAATTCCGGCCAATTATCGTCTTTTTTTATTAAAATACGGGAAGGATAAGGTTAATAAATCAAATCATGAGCTTAGGGATCCTTTGGAAATTTATTCAACTTATGACGCGATTCAGGAAGACCTAGAAGATGAATGGGCAGAAGAATTTGCGGAGGCAGAGAAAAACGGGGAAACGCAGGCGTATGAGGATTATCCATATTTTCCTCTCTGGAAGTTGCCTGTAGAACAATGGAATACTGTCACAGAAGAATATATTATCATATGGCATGAAAATCAGTGTGTATGGACAGCAGGTTATTTAAAGCAGGATCTTCTAGACGGTGTTGAGAATCCACCTGTCTATATCAGCACAAAGGATGATTATGTTACTTATGGGAAATGCGCAGATAATATAGAGGAATTTCTAAAGCTGATGCTTTATGATGCAGCTTATGGTTGGAATGGAGGAGAGCGCTTTACAAAACAGCAGGATATCGCGCGTGTTATCAGTGGCTGGTGTGGACCGAAGCAGCATGCATCTGTCCGTAAATCTTGGTATCTGTCAGGACGATAACTGCCTGTATTTTTATTATCAATCAGGCAGTACACAGGAGCTCAGAATTGCAAATAAGACTGCAAAATAAAGGATAATAGCATGAATTTAAAACAATATGATTTAGTATTATTTAATGATAGTATTAAAAAGCTTGGGCTGGAACTAGACGATGATCAGATATCCAATTTTATGGAATACTATGAACTGCTGACAGAGTGGAATCAGTATATGAACTTGACCGCAATCACGGCTTTTGATGAGGTATGTACGAAACATTTTATTGACAGTCTGTCCCTGTGCATGGTATTTGACTGTACAAAGAGTCTGTCTGTGATTGATGTCGGGACAGGTGCAGGATTTCCGGGTATTCCGTTAAAGATTGCATTTCCAGACCTGAAGCTTACCCTTTTAGATTCCCTTGGTAAAAGAGTAAAATTTTTAAATGAAGTGATCGGGCGGTTGGGACTGCAGGATATTTGTGCAGTACACGGCCGTGCAGAGGATTATGCAAAGCCTGGCCAGCTGCGGGAACAGTTTGATCTGTGCGTGTCGCGCGCGGTTGCGAATCTTTCTACCCTGTCAGAGTATTGCCTGCCTTACGTGAAGGTCGATGGATATTTCATTTCTTATAAGTCGGAAAAAATAACTGACGAGAGCGAGGCGGCGGCACATGCAATTGAAATGCTTGGCGGACTTGTGTATGACCAGAAGGAATTGATTTTGCCAAATTCTGATATCTATCGGAATCTTTTTCAAGTCAGAAAAGTCAAGCCTACGCCGAAAAAATATCCAAGAAAGGCAGGACTTCCCTCAAAAGAGCCATTATAGATAGTTTTTATGCGCACGGACATTCAAAGGACATATATTAGTTAATACCGGTGGGTGTCTGGCGTACGTCAGGGAGGCATTTTTTGCATGACAAATCATTTATTACAGGTGCATGTATATAATATTGACTGATTTGGTTTATATATCTTGTAATGAATAAAGAAAAGGCTGCAAGTCTATTTCTTGCTTGATTATAATTACTTTAATTTTGACATGTCTGAATGTATATATTATTTTTCATATTGATTCATAAGACAATCGCTGTATTTATCCCTTTTATGTATTCATATGATAAGATGCTAAAGTCAAAACAAAAGACACATTTGTTAAATTGTTATTATAAAATTGTATACGAATCAAATTGAAAGCAGATTTGTTTCATACTTTTATTGGTCGCAGTCCGCTTTGGTTTGTATCTCACTGGGAAGCGAACGTGATTGGGCAATCTCTTTGCAGTTTTGTACTGTAACAGATTTTGCAAGGCATTTAAGTGAAAGATATTGATTTACATATATAAGAAAGGAAAAATGATAAATGGACAAAAAAGAGATTGTACGGCTGCAGGAGGCTGAGCGGAAGCGTATTGCCGAGGAGCTTCACGATACCACGATACAGGATCTTGTCTGTCTGTCACAGCAGCTGGAATTGATTTTCATGTACATGGAACAGGATTTAACCCGCGCAAAATTAGAGACTGTCGCAGCGCGCCAGCAGGTGAAGGGAATCATTGGAGAAATGCGTGAGATCGTTTATAGTCTGCGCCCGATGATGATTGACAATATTGGGTGGTATATTTTGTTTGAGCGTTTGAGGGAAAAGCTTTTACGTTCAAATCCAAATTTACAGCTCTTCTTTGATATTGATATGGTGGATTGTTCAGATGGCGTAACGGCTGTCTCAATTTACAGGATCGTGCGTGAGGCTTGCCAGAATGCCATAAAGCATTCCGATGCTGTCTGTATTGTGGTATCTGTCAAAAATAGTGAAGAGTTAATTAAGATTTCAATTCGGGATGACGGTGCTGGAATCGATACTGAGAAAAATTATTATCAAAATCACTTTGGCCTGAAATTTATGAGTGAGCGGGTTGATGCGCTTTCTGGAACAATGTGTATTGTCTCTAATGCTTCTGGTACACGCATTGAAATTGAGCTTCCTGCGGAAAGCGGGGTGTGCCAATGATTCGTATTATGATAGTAGATGACCATAAGATGGTTCGGGAGGGCCTGACAAATCTGGTTGAGTTTGATGAGGATATCAGGGTTGTCGGGGAGGCAAGTGATGGCCTCGACTGCATGTCTAAGCTTGCATATATTAAGCCTGACGTAATATTGTTGGACATTAATATGCCTGAGGCAGATGGCATAGAGACATTAAAAAAATTAAAGCGCAGAAAATGCTGTCCCAAGATTTTGATACTTACGGTACATAACGAGATTGAATATCTGATGAAAGTACTTGATCTGGGTGTTGATGGATATATTCTAAAAGATTCCAGCTCAAAGGAATTAATAAGGGCGATTCGCTTTGTCAATGAGGGGGAGTGCTTTATCCAGCCTGGCCTTATTCCGCTGTTAAATTCAAGGTTAATTGCGAAGGATTTGGATCAGGAAAAGATTAATTCTCTAACAAACAGAGAGCTAGAGGTTTTGAAGCTGGCCGCACATGGAAATTTTAACAAAGAGATTGCATCTATTCTTTCTATAACAGAGCGCACAGTCAAGAATCATTTGTCGAGTGTTTATCAGAAAATTGATTGTGTAGACCGAACACAGGCAGCGATTTTTTGTATTCGAAATGGGGTGGTTAGCGTGTATGACTAAACAGTCAATACTACAACACGGCAAAATGTGATATTGTAGATCATTATTTACAGATAATAAGCCAGGATAAACTTATAAATTCTATATATGAAGTTTTCAAGAAGAATTTTTACAATA
>CAJUQZ010000039.1 GCA_910588755.1 uncultured Lachnospiraceae bacterium
GCCAGTCCCTGTGCCCCCCTGTAGGAGCCGTCACCACCAATCACAACAAGCCCGTCAATCCCATGCTTATGACAGATCTCCGCCGCCATCTGCTGTATGTTATCCTCCTTAAATTCAAGACATCTCGCCGTGCCGAGGATCGTACCGCCCTTCTGGATAATATCCGCCACGCTAAACGCCTCCATGTCAATGATCTCCTCATTGATAAGCCCCATATAGCCGCGCTTGATCCCCTTCACCTTCACATTGTTTGTCAGGGCCTTTCTCACCACTGCACGTATCGCAGCGTTCATACCCGGTGCGTCACCCCCGCTTGTCAATACACCTATTGTCTTGATCTCACTAGACATCCTTTCATACCTCCTATACAATACACCGCCTGCGCCTGCAAAACGCTGGCCTGATTCCTTTATATCAATGTTCTTTTTCGCTAAAATGATTGTACCCTTTTTTTTGCAAGAATACAATATTTTTTGATAAAAAAATATCAATAGTTGACGGCGGACATCAGCTGACCACCTTGACATTCTCCTCGCCGAACAATCCGCGGAGCCTGTCGAGGACGGTGCTGTCCGCCCGGATATTTTTGTTGGGCGGCAGCGTCTTTTTCTGACGTGTTTCTTCTATATATATAACGACATTATCAATGCCCTCCGAGTCATAGATTGCCTCAAAGAGCGCCGCCTCCTTGCTGATATAGGTATTCATGTCCGGGAATTTGAGCCATACTTTTCTTGGAATCTCGTCAAACGAGGTGATGTGCTCGCAGATCAGCTTGCCATCGCGCTCGTCCTCGACCTGCACCCGGCCCTCGATAAACACCTTATTCTCCTCTAAAAGCTTTGACGAATACTTTTCATAGGCATTGGGAAACACGATGACCTCGATGCTTCCCACCAGGTCCTCCACGGTGAGAAACGCCATGATTTTGTCCTGCTTGGTGTACTTGATCTTCTTGTCCATAATCATGCCGCCAATTGTCGCTTTCGTGTTGTCCTGCACGTGCGTAAGACCTGTCTCCTCATCGAGGTAGAAGTCAGAGGTCTTTGCGGTGATGCGCTTCTCCCACACCGCCTGGTACTCCTGCATCGGGTGGCCACTGATGTAAAAGCCCAGCACCTCTTTCTCAAAACTAAGCAACAGCTCCTTCTCGTACTCCCCGACATCGGGCAACTTGATCTCGAGCTCCTTTTTGTCCTCCTCCGACACAATGTCAAACAACGACATCTGCCCGGCCGTCACGCCGCGCTTGCTGTGCACGACGCTGTCGAGAACCATTGCATAGACACTCATATGCTGCTTTCTGGTCGCGCCAAAGCTGTCAAACGCACCTGCCTTGATAAAATTCTCAATGGCGCGTTTGTTCATCTCAACATGCTGCGTCCGCTCGATAAAATCCTTGAGGTTCTGATACTCCCCGTGCGCCTGCCGCTCCGCGACGATGCCCTCGATGACGGTCCGACCCACGCTCTTGATCGCGTTTAGCGCATAGCGAATCGCGCCGTTTGACACCGAAAATCCACACGCGCCCTCATTGATATCAGGCGGCAGAATCTGAATCCCCATACCCTTGCAGACCATGATGTACTCTGATACCTTGGAGGCATTGTCGATGACTGAGGTGAGAAGCGCCGCCATAAATTCCACTGGATAGTAATATTTCAAATACGCGGTCTGATACGCCACCACTGCATAACACGCCGCATGGGACTTGTTGAACGCATACTTGGCAAAATCCATCATTGTCCCATAAATCTGGTCTGCCACTGCCTCCGAAATACCGCACGCCACGCAGCCCGGAACCCCTTCCTCGGGATTGCCATTCACAAAATTTTTGCGCTCCTGCTCCATGACGTAAGCCTTCTTCTTGCTCATCGCACGGCGCACCAGATCGCTGCGGCCAAGCGTATAGCCGCCCAGGTCACGCACGATCTGCATAACCTGCTCCTGGTAGACGATGCAGCCATAGGTGGGCGCCAGGATCGGCTCTAACTGCGGGCAAGCGTATCTGACCGCAGCATGGTTATTTTTTCCCCTGATATATGCCGGAATAAAATCCATCGGACCTGGCCGATAGAGTGAAATCCCAGCTATGACATCCTCGAGGTTCTGCGGTTTGAGCTCCTTCATAAAGTTCTTCATACCCTGACTTTCAAGCTGGAACACACCGTCCGTTTTTCCAGTTCCAAGGGAGGCGAGCACCTTCTTGTCGTCATAGTCAATGTGGTCCACGTCAATATGCACGCCTGTCGTCTTTTCCACATTGTCCACTGCGTCCTTGATGACAGTCAGCGTGCGGAGTCCTAAAAAGTCCATCTTCAGCAGGCCAAGCTCCTCGATCGTGGTCATGGTAAACTGCGTCGTGATAGCGCCGTCACTTCCACGCGACAGCGGAACAAACTCGTCCGCCGGCTTCTGACAGATCACGACACCCGCCGCGTGCATGGAGGTGTGACGCGGAAGCCCCTCCAGCCGCAGACACATATCGATCAGATAGTGCACCTGCTCATCCTCTTTATAGAGCGTGCGCAGCTCCGGGTTCATCTCCAGCGCACGCGTGATGTTTACCGGCGCATTACCCTCACTTGGTATCATCTTGGCAATCCCATCCACATAATTGTACGGAAGGTCCAGCGCACGCCCCACGTCGCGGATCACGCCCTTTGCCGCCATCGTACCAAAGGTCACGATCTGCACAACCTTGTCATGTCCGTATTTTTGACTTACATAGTCAATAACCTCTTGCCGCCGCTCATAGCAGAAATCAATATCAATATCCGGCATCGACACGCGCTCCGGGTTCAGAAAGCGCTCAAACAGCAGGCTGTAGCGGATCGGGTCAATATTGGTGATATGCAGACAGTAGGAGACAATGCTCCCCGCCGCCGAGCCGCGCCCCGGGCCGACTGGTATATCGTGTTCCCGCGCCCAATTGATAAAATCCCACACAATCAGAAAGTAATCCACATACCCCATCTTCTGAATGACGCCAAGCTCGTAATCGAGCTTCTCCCGGATTGTGCCGCCATCGTTTGGATAGCGCTCTAAAAGCCCCTCCGTACAGAGATGGTTGAGATAGCTCCATGAGTCATACCCCTGCGGAACATCAAACCTTGGCAGCTTCGTCACGCCAAACTCAATCTCCACATTGCACCGGTCCGCAATCAGGGCCGTGTTGTCGAGCGCCTGCTGCGCATAGGGGAAAAGCGACCGCATCTCCATCTCGCTCTTGACATAATACTGCCCCCCGTCATAGCGCATTCTGTCCTGGTCGGAAACCTTTTTTGCCGTCTGGATACACAGTAAAATATCGTGCGACTGGGCGTCTTCCGCGTAGGTGTAATGGATATCGTTTGTCGCCACAAGCGGTATATCTAACTCCTTGCTCATGCGCAGGAGCGCTGTGTTCACTGTCCGCTGTTCAGGGATTCCATGATCCTGCAGCTCAAAAAAATAATTGCCCTTTCCAAAGCAGTTCTCGTATTTTTGTGCAGTCTTTTTTGCCTCCTGGTACAGCCCCTTTGCAAGCAGCCTTGGCACCTCGCCCGCAAGGCATGCGGAGAGCGCGATAATGCCCTCATGGTATTGTTCCAGAACCTCCATATCCACGCGCGGCCTGTAGTAATACCCCTCGGTAAAGCCCCGGCTGACAATCTTCATCAGGTTTGAATAACCAGTGTTATTTTCTGCCAGCAACACGAGATGGTGATACCGCTCCTCCCCGCCGCCAATCTCCTTGTCAAAGCGCGAGTTTGGCGCGACATAGACCTCACAGCCAAGAATCGGCTTGATGCCGTTTGCCTTTGCTTCCTTATAAAAATCAATCACGCCGTACATCACGCCGTGGTCCGTGATCGCCGCGCTGTCCATGCCAAGCTCTTTGACGCGCTTTACGTACTCCTTAATCTTGTTGGAGCCGTCGAGCAGACTGTACTCCGTATGTACGTGCAAATGTGTAAATGCCATATATTCTACCCCTCCGCGTGCGCCTGCACGTCTTTAAATCAGCTGTCTGAAACTGTCTCTTTTGTATACTTTATCTTAGGCGCCTCCCCAGAACCTCCGGTTATGATAAAGCTCCTCCCGCCTTTTGCGCGCATATATGTTGTATATATAATCCACCAGATGGACAAAACCGCACACAAACATCCCGATACACAGCCTGCCCACCTCATAATCGTCCGTAATCTTCTGCCACAGCAAATAAAACAGCACCCCCATCACCGCCAGCTCCACAACGGGGACAACCAGCATCCTGCGAAACCACCTGTCTGTCAGATCCATGTCTTCCAGAATAAGAATATAATATATAATCCACACAGGTATCAGGACAAACCAGTCCCTGGAAACAACCCACACGCCGGCACCCATCAGGCCATATGCAATAAACTCAAACAGGGTGTGTTTCCTGTAAAAAGCTACAAGGGACTTTGCGTCCTCGTCCTGCCTGACATTCAGATACGTAGTCAGCTCCTCCTCGAAGTGAAACTGCCGCATATCCTCGAGCGCCTGCGACACAAGGCTCTCTGCCAGCGCCTTTACCCCGGTAAGATCTGTCTGTCCCCCAATCCGGAATACTTCCAAAATTTTCAGGTCCTCCTCACTGTACTTTATTTTTCCAGTCCAGAAGCTCCGCTTGGGCAGCCCGGGGAAGAATTTCCGGTACGCACCCTCTCCTGAGGTAAGCTTTCCCTCCCTGCGGAGGATTGTCTCATTTTCAAGTCTCGCCTCCACACAGATTTGAAACCGCAGGCTTCCCTTTTTCCCGTCATAAAACGATGAAAACTCAACCGAGCGGATAATGTTATTCTCCTTCTTGACAAACGCCCTGTGCTCCTTTTTATATCCTTCTTTTTTCAGGATCTCCATGTAGATTTCCTGCACAAGGCTGTCGTAGCCGGTCTGCACGAAACCTGCGCTACGCATCTGATTTCTCCCTGTATACACCATAAAATTTCTCCTGCACTAAATCAAATATTGCTTTATCGCTTTTCAAAATTCCGCTGCCCTCCAATTTTTACAGTACCATCACCAACGTCCCGGCCCCGATCAGAACGCAGCCAAAAAGCGACTTCGCGCTAAACTGTTCATGCAAAACCACAAACCCGAGCACCAGCGTGATGACAACGCTGAGCTTGTCGATTGGAACCACCTTGGAAACCTCCCCGATCTGCAGCGCATGGTAATAGCACAACCATGACGCACCAGTCGCCAGGCCAGACAGTATGAGAAAGATCCAGCTTTTTCTGCCGATCTGGAAAATCCCGCCCTGTGTGTTCGTCAAAAAGACCATTCCCCACGCCAGCACAACCACTACAACGGTCCTGATGGCCGTCGCAAGATTGGAGTTTACACCCTCAATGCCAATTTTTGCCAGTATGGAGGTCAGCGCCGCAAATACTGCGGACAATAACGCAAAAATGAACCACATAAATCATTCCCCCTTTTTCTATCACGATTCAATCACAATTTCTGACCGCCGCAAACCATGTGAGCCTGCTGCCCCTAGATACATCTCCCTAAAAATCTCCTGACAGCTTGTTGCAGCGCCACGATATACTCCCAGTAATCCTCCGGTAGATTCTCTATATGGCTAAGATCCATCGGGTCAAAGTGATATGTGATATGCTTTAGTATTTCGAATTCTATGTCATTCAATTCCATCAATACCTCTTTTGTTCCCACTTCTAGAACATCAATGCTGTCCAACAGCCTTCTTAGTGCGTCTATGTCAAACTGGTCCCGCTCGTGCAGGAAAAACAAAAAACTGTTGTTCGTCGCCATGCTGTTGTCATGTATTACGCCTGCTGCCAAAAAGCTATCTAGCTGCTGCACACCGCCCACTGCCAAACCTCCTTCTGCGCCGCCTGTCACTTCGCAGCCATCCTGCGCTCTGTGTCTTTACAATACGCCTTGATTTCAATACTATTCATGTAATTGTCAAAGACACGCTCCCCATGTTCCTCAAAATACGGCCCAAACGGACAGTACAACCGCACCAGCCTGGTCTGGTTATAAAATACAAACTGAACCGGACATTCCATTATCCCGCTGATACCCGATACCGTCAGAACGCCGCATTCCCCACACACCGACGGGCAGTCCCGCAGCACGTTTTCGCATGCCCGCACCTCGTCGATTCGCTCAACATCCCTTGCCCCGGCAACCTCCGCGGTCGCAACCCGCTGCAGTTTGTCCCCAAAATCAGTGTCAATAATAACCTGCGCCGCATCCAGCATAAAGTCGTAGCCATATGCCCATGTCGCGCTGTACTCCGCCACAGTCCAGCCATTACTCTCCCTTAATCCATTAAAAAGCATCTCATTTTCTCCTCTTAACTGCACCAGCTCAGCCATGTTATGCCTGTCTGGCATACGGACTGCTCCCACAGCCAAAACTATCTCTATTATACCCAACAGCTTATTTCGTGACAAGTTTTTTATCAGTCCTATGACTGTCCTATGATTGTCCTATACATTCAAACCATGACACACCATGAAATGCGTCCCACATCACACGCGATTTCTCATATTCAACCTCCAGCGAAATATCCGAATAGTTAGAGTCCCTGTCAAAAATCAGATACATTTTTGCATGATAGACGCCCTCCTTCGTCCGCCTGTCTGTCTCCTCGTAGTCTAAAAATTCCAGCCCGGAATAATCCAGCTCTCCGACATCGCTCACATTCTGCACCCTGCTGCCCTCTCTCCTTGCAATCGAACACGACACGATCCTTGGACGGACCAGCTCGATTCTCCCCCCGCCAGACTGGTGCGCCTGCGGAAATGGATTCAGCGGGTGGCTGCTCAAAACCTCCAGCCATTCCATCACAAAAACCAGACAGTCCTCTGCATAATACAAATGACTACAGTCACAGTCGTGCAGAGACAGATACCGCAAGGTATCCTCACTGGTATATCTGTAATCCTGCGCCACCATTCCACCCCCTTTCCATATCAAAGCAATCAAAGCAGTCCATCACCTCAAGCTCCCACTGCTGCCTTATACCTTTATTATAGTCACTCGCTTATCCTGTGACAAGATTTCTTTTATTGTGAACGCTCTCAAAATTTCTTTTGCACACCTATTGATTCTATCGCACAAATGTGATAATATTATTCTGATATTATCAAAATTATCAAAACTTATACGTATTTGTTTGCAATATATGTGAGGAGGTTATTGTATGAAAGATCCAAATCAAATCGGAAATAACGGAAAACCTAATGCTTCAATCCTGCTGTGAATGAATACAGCCCTGAAGAATTAAAAGAATTAATTAAAATACAAAAAGTTTAGAAAAGGAGACAACCATGTTAAAAAACCAGACTATTTTACTGCCACCGTGGCTCGCATATCCTCAAATCGAGCGCTTCTCTATCGGCTGGAGAATGGGATATGGTGAGGACTATCTCGCAAAATGGCACCATTGGTATCAAAAATTATCCGCAAAAAAAAGCGCCGAATACCAGCAGCTATTCCCCGAACCCCCAACCTGGAAGGGCTTTTGGCTCGACACTGACGAATGCACGTATTACCAGCATGGCGAATTTCGCATAGAATACTGGCAGAAGGACGGCCAGCCAAAATACTCCCTGGCAAAGCTCCAGAAGGATTACCGTGCTGGAAAGAATTTAAAATACTGCCTGTTCTGGAAAACACAGCCCCCATCACAAAAAAAGCTAAGCCGGGGCTGCCTTAGCCAATGGTATCAGTCCCATTTCTTTTCTGTCACAGACCACTACTGCTGCATGGAACAGTTCATGATGTCAAAGAAAGCAAAATTATTTGGCGATGAGGAAATTATGCAGCAGATTTTGTCCAGCAGTGATCCCAAAAAGATCAAAGCGCTTGGCCAGAAGGTCAGAAACTTTGACGAAACCGTCTGGTCCGAGGCCAAATACGCAATCGTCCTAAATGGGAATTACAAAAAGTTTTCACAAGATCCCTCGCTCAAAAACTTCCTTCTGCAGACAGGGAATCAAATTTTAGCCGAGGCCAGCCCCTATGATGGCGTCTGGGGCATCAAAATGTCCGAATCCGACGAAAATGTACAAAACCCGCTCAACTGGCGCGGCCAGAATCTGCTTGGCTTCGCGCTGATGGAAGTCCGCGACGCACTGCGGGAGGTCTGCAAAAACGAGTCGCTTGCAAAACCTGTTGAACCCGGCTGAATCCCCGCGCTATTTCAAACCCTCGGCGGCTGCACGAATCGCATAATTCTGCGCGCTATTTCAAACCCTCGGCGGCTGTACGGATCGCATAAAAACACTGCATCGTCTCGCCTTCCAGCCCGATGCCATCCTTCATCGCAAGCAGCCGCCGCTTACCGACACGCCTGTCTAGCAGGGCAAAGATCCTGACGATGATGTCCTCACTGATAAGGCTTTGATCAATGCTCTGATTGTCAAACGCATAAAAGGCATGATAAAAACAGCGCTGGTCAAATACGCCAAGCTGTACCGCCGTATCGTCCATATATGCAAACTCTGTTGACATGCGCAGCGCATACCGCTCATCCTTTGGAAAAAGGTGCGCCTTGTACCAGTTGTTCCAGTAACAACCACTGATAATCTCCCGCCCATCGAGCCGAATCGCCGCCCGCCCCTCATGGTCCGGGCTCTTACTGTACGTAGTAGCATAGTACTGTATGTGTCCCCGAAGCGACGCAGCAAGATATTCTTGTTCCAGCTTGTGCCTGATTCCAGACCAGGTCGCCATAAAATCCCCTCCTGTCCTATTCCGATTTAATCAATCAGCCCCGCCGCAATACAGCACTCGATTTGCGCAGCGATACACTGCTCAAATTCCTCAAGGCTGTCCGTATCAAACCAGCCGCTTCTGCGATCAATCTCATAAAGTCCGTCATACCCATATCGCCGGATTAGATACTCCCAGCCAGATTTTGTGATATATGCCTCCAATATCTGACAGTAGTCAAATAACTCTTCCACTTTGGAAGCATGGGACAAATCCGCTTTCGTATACTCCCTGATATCCTGATTCTGCACAAAGGGATAATGATAAAATGCTAACATAAATCCTCCCTTAACCCATTTCCGGCTGCGCTTTAGCCTCCCATAATAGCCTGTCATGACCCGCCATTCTGTTCTTTCCAAAGCTCCCCGACCCGCTCCATCGGGATTCCCTTCCTGTACGCATACTGCAGGACATCCAATAGCGCCTCGGTGATATACCGCTCCGGCTCATACTTGGCAATTACAATCATAATCTCATACGCCGCAAACTCCTTTGGCTGATGCGTCATCATCTCTTTTGAAAATGTCTCATAATCATCTGCACAGGTACAAATCGTAACCTCACCCGCGCCCAGCTGGTACATCATATCCTCCAGCGCTTTCTTTTCCACCTCTGTGATATCCGGCGAAATACCACAGACTGCAATATGTGGCCTGCGAAAATGCCGCTTTCCCCATGTCCGCCCGAGCACTGTTCGAAGCAACTGTACCGCCGCATGGTAATCCGCAATCATTCCACGACGAAACGGCGATATCACCGCCACGCCGTCACGCTGCTGCTGCGCAATCTGCCCAGCCTCTGTCCCGACTGCCAGAATCTTCCCGTCGTTTTCCTGATACGCGATCAGCGATTTCTCCCTGAATACCAGCCCTTTTCCCCTTATGTAAACCTCAATGTCCGCCGGTTCGTATTTTGTATCCTGCATCCGCTACCCACCTCCTCAGAACCTGCTATGACATTTTCTTAGCCACATTCATAAAATGCCCCTCACATTACCATTCATTGATGTTCGGCCGTGGCTCCCGCCACCACTGCTCAAAATCCTTCGTGTATCTGGACAGTACTTTTCCGATATCTTCTGGCAGTGAATAAGAGATAATCCGCTTAAAATGATCCACAAACGCGTCAATATCCGGCATTTGCTGTGTCTTAGCCGCCTGTCTGCCCAGCGCAGTCAGTTTTGCCGTCTCCTCTGATATGGCCCCGACAAATTCCTCCAGACGCCTGTTGCTTGGAAACAAAATCTCATGCTCCTGCAAAACCATACGGTATATGCTGTAGAGCACCTCATTCACCGCGTGAAGTTTCATATATCCATCAACGGGACACGATTTCAGGAAATAATAATAATTCAGCCAGAAATCAGCATAGAACGAAAACATTTTTTCTTCTTTTTCCTGCTGCTGGAACACGGGAATCTGCGCCACAATTCCCGGAATTTCCTCATCCCTGGTAAACAGCACACGCGCTTTCAAAAATGCATTTCTTGCCGGTTCGCTGCCCTTTTCGGCAGCATCTATAAGAAATTTTTTCGTCATGTATTTCACATCAAAATACCCGCCCTCGTAAGTGCAGTATCCATCGATTGTCTCCGCCGTTGTTCCACTCTCTGTACGGCGGGCGTACGCTTCCTCTGTGATGACAATCATCGCATCCAGATCAGAGTCGGGACGCTCGCAGCCCTTTGCGACAGAACCGCCAAAGATCACTGCGATCACATCCTCCCTGTCCGCAAAATATTCTTTTAACCTCTCAATCGATTCCTCGTGATGTCTGTACATGTTTTCCCTCCATAACCAGATTTCTTCTGCCTGCCGCCAGAAGTCACTGCCGCACCAGGACAAAGTCCACGTATCCCCGCAGCCTGTGGTGTACGGCGCACCATTTTATTCATCTTCCCGCTCCTTTGGCACCATCAGCTTTTCAAGCTCCTGTTTCGTCCCCTTAAATACATTCACATCAATATATTTCTGGTCCCCCACATAACCGTCCAGCATCGCCGTATCCATATACTGCCAGAAACTCCATTTGTTTCCAAAGAAGACGGATGGCGGACAATAGACACTGCGCACCCACAGCGGATACTCCTCAAATTCTCCCTTGATATAGTCCTTGTAAGCAGTATGTGTAGTATATATGATCGGTTTGGCCTCATAATGCTGCTCCAGTGTATCCAGCATCGCTGCGAGATTCTCAATCACTTCTGCCCGCTCCGGCGGATTGCTCCTCTTGTCCCCATAATATTCCACATCGACCACCGGCACCAGCCTCCCGTCCAGACTTCCCACTGTCTCAATATAAGAAGCCGCTTGCTTATCCCCGTCACTGTCAAAACTGAAAAAATGGTAGGCGCCCAAGTACAAATGCGTCTGTCCTGCAGCCTGCCAGTTTTCCAGGAAGCACTCATCCACATGCGTGCTTCCCTCCGTCGCCTTGATAAATGCAAAATCCAGGTCCTGCTGTGAGAGCACATCCCAGTCGATCGTCCCCTGATAGTGAGACACATCCACACCGTGAACCGCATACCCCTTTGCTATAATCGGGTTAATTCTGATCTTCTTTCTTAGCACAAGCGCCCCGGTGACGGACAGTGCCACTGCCAGTATGCCAAACCCTGTCACCCAGAGCCAGCCTTTTTTATGCAAAATATTTTTATTCGTCCTCTCCCGCTCAAAATCCTCTGAAGCCGTATATCCTTGTTCCAACAACCGTTTCGTCTGCTCCATATACACCTCTGCTTTATGATAATCAATCCAGGCCATGTCTGAACAGGCATGTATATCACCCCCAAGCACGATATACATGGACTTCAAAAAACATGTCTGCTATCCCACTTTTCCAAATACATTATTACCATACTGTCACGAAATACTCTCCAAACCATATGCGCTATTTGTCGAACATATTTTCGAAACAATATGGAAAACCTTCCCATCTTTTATCATAAAACATACTTGCATCATTTTTGCATCATTTCGCTTCTTTACTTTGCCGTCATCCTCAAAATTATTTATCCACCTTCATATTATCCAGATTTGTTCTCCACTTACCGCAATTGCAATTATCCATAATATATTTATCATATCATATTGGAAGTTGTTTTTCCAGACGTGTTCACAAAATCATTACGTCTCTTCAGTTTATCATATCCGTCCCCCATTCCACCGTCAAATTATTACCATTTACCCATGATACCGAATTCTTTCCACCAGCGACTCTTTCCTCACATTCCTGCTCAGGACAAAAGACAGCACCATTTGCAGAACGCCTATGAACACAAACAAAAACAGCACTTCCCTGGCTGGAAAATGATAGACACCCATACCGGCAAAGGCGTGGGCCTTGCAATACCGAAACAGCGCATACCCCAGCGGTACACCCACAGCAAGCGACACCGCCGCCGTACCCACGCTAAATAAAATACCCTCCAACTGCAAGCTTAAATCCAACTGACTGTTTGTCATGCCGACTGCCTGCAACACACCAAACTCCTGTTTCCTCGTGATGATACCCGTGATCATTGTGTTTGCCATGTTCATGAAACTGATAAACGTAATGATCACACAGATCAGGTAGACCGGCAGCTTCGTAATGCGCGTGGAAATCTTCGCGAGCCGCAGCTGATCCTGATAGCTGTCCAACCCTATTAATTCATTCCCCTCTATCAGGCGCTCCAGAGCTTCCCTGACAGGTTTCACCTTGGCCTCGTCACAGTCAATCCAGATTCTGTAATTTGTATTCCCTGTAAATCCCAGCTTTTCATAAGTGTCACTTGTCATTGCCATATGCGCACCCAGATACCGAAATGCCGCAATCATCTGCGGATTCCACGCCCTCTTTGCCACGCCGTCATCGAGATTAAAATGATAGAGCGCCCCAATCTCAAACCCTTCCTCCTCCATATAATATTCCGTCCCGAAGCACACTGCGTTTTGCGCACTCATCTTTTCATAATCCAGCCCTGTCATTTCGTCCTTTTTTACCTGTATGTCAAAGTCCTCCCTGTCTAGCACCAAAATTCCATACACTTCCCCGGTCCTTTTGCCATCACTGTCTGTTTTTTCCGCATAGAGTATCCGCTGTATACCGACGTCTGTTACCCCCGGTATTTCCCAGATTTTCTTCATCAGCTCTTCATTCAGAGGATTGGACGCGAGCAGATGATCCAGGTTATTTTCCGGGTATGCCTCGTCCTCTAGCCTGTATCTCAACCGCAGCTGAAACTGGCCATGCTTGACCTCGTCCCTTGCCATATACGCCGCGTCCATATTTCCAAGCCAGTTTGCAAGCACGACAAACAGCACGCAGGAGAGCCCCATCGACAAAATTGTCGAGACTGTGCGCTTCTTATGCGCAGAAAGACTAGCAAACGTGAGCGAGACCACATTCATCGTGTGCCTTCCCCGCCTTATCCCAGTACACCCGCTGCCCTCCTGATAACGCATCGCTTCCACGGGAGAAACCGACGCCACCACGCGTATCGGTCTTTGTAGCGCAAGCCACACTGTAAAAAACGCAAGCGCCGCCATCAGAAGCCCCAGTGGCACACTCAAAACTGACACTTCTGTCATTTTTAATTTCACAATACCCTTACTGATATCCTGCACAAAATATACCAGCGCCGCCCGTGACACACCGACCCCCAGAATAAGCCCCAACGGCACCCCCACGCAGGCCAGGTACATACCCTCCAACAATATCACCTGCCGCAACTGCCGTCTCGTGGCGCCGATCGCTTTGAGTTTCCCGTACTCCTGCACTTTTCGGGTCACACCGACCTGAAAAATATTGTAAATCACAATCACCGATAGGAAAACCACACCCGCGCAGACCACCGCACAGACGGTGATCGTCTCAATGCCCGGATCCAGCTTCCACTGCAAATACCCGTCATTTGTCACGACATCACGCCCGTCCACACCGCAGCGCGCCGCCAGTGTTTTCAGGACCTCCTCTCTGCTGTCATATGTGATTTCCACGCTCTCGTCAAGACTGAATAACACACTGTAGCGACGGTCCACCCCCGCAACACACTTCTCATAATGCACCATCGACGTGCACGCCGCCATAAAATCCGTCTGAATATCCGACTGTCTTAAAAAACCGCAGATGACAAACTCCTCCGGCCTGTAAACTGATTTCAAATCCGTTCGGAACGAAACCGTCACGATATCACCAATCTGTGGGTTCTCCACCCCAAGCTCCCTGAAAAAATCTGGCGCGGCGGCAATCTCATTCTCCGACGCCGGATACCGTCCCTCCACAAAATAATTGTCTGTGTGCGACATCTCCCTCGCAGCCTCGTCCATGCAGGTCAGCATCAGCGTCTTGCCGCTGTCCACCTCCGCGTAGTCCGCACTGCACCCGATCCTGGCAAACTCCGCATAGCGCGACATCTCCCTGATTGTCTCCTCTGTCGCCTCCTTAAATACGCCATAAAATGCCCCATAGAGCTCTGCCGCATTTGACCGCTGGATCTGAATGATGCCATATCCGGCGCTGGAAACTGCTGTCAGAAGCAGCGTCGTTAACAGGATGGATAGAATAACCAAAATACTCCTCGTCCTGTCCTTTTTCACATTTGCCCTTGCAAGACCTGTTATTGTACCCATCAGTGCATCTCCCCCACCTTTCCATCCTCGATCACAATGATCCTGTCCGCCAGCTGGGCAATATCCTCATCGTGTGTGATCATCACCAGCGTCTGGCCGTATTTCTGCGCGGACATTTTCATCAGCCCGATAACCTCGTCGCTCGTCTTCGAGTCGAGATTTCCCGTCGGCTCGTCCGCAAACACGATATCCGGCCTCGACGCCAGCGCCCGCGCGATCGCCACGCGCTGCTGCTGTCCGCCCGATAATGTATTTGGCAGATTGTGAAGTTTACTGTCCAGCCCCAGTGTACCAACTATATCCTTTACAAACTTCGTATCCACCCTCTTTCCGTCCAGTCCGCACGGAAGCACAATGTTTTCCCACACATTGATAGACGAGACCAGATTAAACGCCTGAAACACAAATCCCATCTTACGCCTGCGGAAAATGGCGCGGGCATCCTCCTTCAGTGAAAAGAGATCCACATCCCCCACATACACCTTCCCGCTGGTCGGATAATCCAGACCACCCATCATATGCAGTAATGTGCTCTTGCCAGAGCCGGACTTCCCCACCACCGCCACGAACTCACCGTGTGTGATGGCGATATTGCAGCTATCCACCGCCCGCACCCTGTTTTCCTCCGAGCCGTAATACTTACACAGCTGCTTTGTCCTTAAAATCGTATTCATTCAACTACACTCCTTTTTTATCCTATTATCTTCACCTCATACAATTATCTCACAGCTGTCTTTCAAACTACTTTCAAAAATAGAAAAAAGCCTTACAGTTTTGTAAGACTTTATAACATCTTATTCCCTTAATCCTGCAATTCATAAAATAACTTATCAATCATCGCCCTGTCCCCCTCTATGCGATACGGCACAGAGTATCGGCGTCCCATAAAATGAATTCTATTATCTCTCTGCCTCGTCAGCTTTGGATACGAACAATCACCGAAACTACTTGCAAGCTTTTCTGTGAAGATGGATTTTCCTATACATACGGCAGCTGAAACACAAAGCAGCTCCCCCGCGCCCCACGACGCGCAGCCGCAGCCACCAGCGTCCCGTCATGCCGTGATACAATCTCGCGTGCCAAATAGAGTCCCACACCAGAGCCAGTCTCCTCCTGCACCTTTTGTGCACTGCCCCTGTAAAACCGCTGAAATACCTTGTTCCACTCATTCTTTGGAATCCCGATGCCCTCATCCTCAATCTCAATGCGCAGATAGACCGTCAGCCTGGTCATCGTTATCGTGATCTTTGTCTGCGGCGCACTGTATTTCACCGCGTTTTCTAGCACATTCAGAAAAGCCTCGCACAGCCATTTCGCATCGTGCCAGACCATGACCTGCTTCAAATCCTCCGCCGCCTCGAGCGCAATCTCGATGCCCTTCTCCTCTGATTTGGGATAGATGCGATTCACCGCGAGCAGAACCGTGTCAAACAGACAGCGCTCCTCCTTTTTGAGTTCAATCATCCCCGTCTCCATGCGAGAAATGTTGACCAGCGCCGACACCAACTCCTCTAACCTTAGGATCTGGATTTTGCACCGCCCTAAAAACTCCTGATATTCCGCTTCGCTAAGACCGTCAGACTGCAAGATCTCAAAGCTTGTCATAAGCGCAGCAACCGGTGTTTTTAGCTGGTGGGAGATATCTGTCACCAGTGCCTTGGTCCCCTCGCGCTCCACGTCCGCCTGCCTGCGAAACAGCGCAATGCTATCCGAAAGCGCAGCAAACTCCATCAGAAATTGTATTATATATTCATCATACATATCGCACGCATCCAGCATTCTGGCAACAGATACTTTATCATACTCATATAGCAATTCGCCGCCTGACACTTCCTCGCCCGTTGTACTGCCACCACTCACATCTGCCGCGCAGCGCAGAAATCCTCCCGATGCAGCATCGCGCAGCGCCGTTACCCGGTTCTGTAGCCAGCAAAGCGCATCCCTCTGCACCGCCCTATGCCTTCTGTCCAGCCAATAAAGCAGTGACAAAGCCCCCACGCTAAGCGCGCTCATAACCACAATTATCACTGTCCACCTGTGATACAGGGACTTTTTATACTGATTTACAAAGTTTTCATGAAAACCATACTGCTCTAGAAGCTCGTGCGCAACGGACACATCTGCCGCAGCTTGCCCTTTCAGCAATCCCGCCACAATATCAATCTGCGCCATTCCCCCGTCCTGCTGTGCCAGGGTCACACACAGAATTTCCATCTTTTCCTCATAATCGGACCAGGCGGTACACATCAGGATTCCCGCCGATAAAACAGCCATCATAATGAGCATAAAAGCTGCCCTGACAAGCAATCTGTGATTTTGTCTATTTTCCCCCATATTACACTGTGCCATTTATCCGTGTGTCAGCTTTGCGGGCCAGGAGCCTTCTGCGCAGGCACCAGTAGACAACCGCACCTGCGGGAACCGCGAACACAAAGCTCCGGCCGCCGCCAGTATAAATTCGGAACGCAGACAATGCAAACCAGGTTATGCCGCCATTCACATGGAAGTTGCCCGGCACAAGCTGTATCTTAAAGAACGCAAAGGTCAGCGCCACCCCCAGCCACACGCCAAATAACCGCGGACGCTTCCGGAGAATATCAACAACTGTAAATATTATGATAATATAGGACAAAATCGTAAGAACCAACAGCCCCCACTGGAGTGCAGAGTTTTTCCCGACAGTTGTAAAATCCCCGCTGACAAGTACAGGCACAACATTTACAAAAAACTGATACAGCCCCTCCCCGTTTTGATCGGACCGGTAGGCCAGCGTGATTGTATAATCCTGATTCTGTGTATGGACAACGTAATTCGCGCTGCGTATGATAGAATCCCCTGTTTTGTCAAATGTCTTATTGGTTTTAATCGCACTCAGCTTCAGGGTGTATTCGTCACATTTTTCCCAAATCTGGCGAATTGTCTCATAGGATGCATCAAACTCCTCCCTGGTTAACATCCCTGGATACAGCGCTTCGAAAATCCGGTCGGCATCGTCCTCATTTAAAGCTTGTATTAAATCGTCCACCTTCTGGTCCATCTCCTCGTTTTTGAGCAGGGTTGAACAGCCCGACAAAACACCGCCAAACAGACTGGCAATTAACAATAGTACAATCCATAATTTTTTCATTGGAATCCCCTCCTTATCAGCAACCCGGAAGCATCTGGTGCCGCAAGACATAGCCAATCCCCCGGACATTTTTAATATACTGCGGCTTGGCTGGGTCGTCCTCGAGCTTTTCGCGCAGCCGCCTGATAATGACCGCAATCGTATTCTCCTCCACAAAATCCCCCTTCGCATCAAAAAGGCACGTCAGAATCTGGCTTTTGGACAGAATCTGGTTAGGATTCTGCACAAACAGCATCAGCAGCCGCCACTCCGTCTTTGTCAGGAAAATTTCCTCATTCTCCCTCCACGCACGCATCGCATTTATGTTGATGTGCAGCTTCCCAAAGGCAATATCACCGCACTCCGCTTTCCTGTTGCGCCCAAAATACGCCTGAACCTTCAGTGTCAGCACCGACAACGAAAACGGCTTTGCCATGTAATCATCCGCACCTGCGCCGTACCCCATCACATAGTCCGTCTCGCTGTCCATAGCGGTCAGACATAAAATATAAATGTCACTCCCTGCATTGCGCAGCTCCTTTATAAAATCCAGTCCTCTGCCGTCCGGCAACGTCAAATCACAGATAAGCATCTGCGGCTGGTGCTGCCTTAACACCTGCTGCGCCTCACATATACTGCCGCAGGAATATACCCGATAGCCTGCCTTCTCCAGTGTAAAACCCACGCCGCGACGCACGCTCTCCTCATCTTCCAGCAACAAAATGGCACCCTCCATCCCAAACGCGCCTCCCCTTTGCATCTATTTATTGTAGTATTTGCACTGACAGCATTCAGTATTTAAACCACCCTATTCACGATTCCTTGTATATATTCATTATAGCATTCTCTTTGACAGCATTCAGCATCTACACCATATTCACGCTTCCTTGTATATATTCATTGCAGCGTTCTCTTTGACAGCATTCAGCATCTGCACCATATTCATTGTACTTTATACAAATTCATTGTAGCATTCTCTCTGGCATATTTCAAATACAAAAGCAAATTTGATAGTGTAAGATGATCGAATATTGCTCAAAAAAATCTGATTGGCAGTCTCGCCACAATCGTTATCTCAACAGACCTTGATTTTACAGCAATCAAGTAGGGGAATGACCTTCTCCACTACTCGCCGCGCACCCCATGCGCCGCCTTTGCGGCATACTTCCTCTGCATGGGGCTGCGAATAAAAAAGGTGCGCAGCCCCCGCGCACCTTTTTCATTAAATTGTCTATCCTCACACACCATTCCTTTGTCCTGAAGCTCATACGCCATTGCCCTGGCATTTTCATCTCGCCAGCTTATATCCCCACAATATCATTCCAGCCAGCCCGCTGTCACCTCTCGTAAAATATTCTGTAATACAATTTTAGATACTCCTCCAGATAATTTTTCTCTGGAGGACACGCACTTTTCCCTATTTTTCTCAGGTAGTCACATCCGCCATTGCAATATGGCAGCAGCTTGCAGTCCCTGCAAGTATCAATCTGATATGGATCCAGACAGGGCGTTGTGTCCTTGCATCCTATGCGATCCAAATGATAAACCAGCGCGCCATTGACAATCTGCGCAAAGGAGTCGTCCGGATCATAAGACCGGTCGCACTGATACAGATACAGCCCGGGACCAACTACATAGTTGTCTTTTGTATAGACGCCGCAGTACACACCAAACTTCTGGAAACAGCTCATGTCACAAATGCGAAACTGGTGATCCAACGCCCAGTTTGCCAATCTGATAACATGCTTCATGTACGTGTCAACGTCCAGTTCAAGCTCCGCACATGGCCTATGCGCATAACTGACAATCCTGCTGAAATAAAAAGATAGGGATGAATGCCTGTATCCCAAAAGGTTTTCAAAGATTTCCATAACATTTTCAACATTGCTTTTGCACAGGTTGATATTTACCATCACATTGGTGTGCCTCGTCATGCGGATAATGTTTTTGATCACGCAGTCCGAGTCGTATCCTGCCGCGGGGCGCAGAGCCATATGTGTTTCACCTGTGCCAACAACGGACACAGTCACGTTAGTCAGCCCATACCCCTCCATCAGCCTGAAAAATCTCTCATCATACACTGATGCATTTGTCGAGATAGAATAGCTGTAGGTATGCCGCCTATCCTTATTTGCCTTCGCACAAAATTCCAGGATATGCTCCTTTGCCAGAAGCGGCTCGCCGCCGTACCAGTTGATATGAATATTTTTCTGCGGCACACCCTGCAAAAACCTGTACAGACCGTCAAAATTCTCCTCTGTCATCTCCGTATACTGAAATGCCAGGTTTCTCTGATAACAATATACACAGTCACTGTTGCAGTTCAATGTACTGATCACCGTCAGATTGAGCTCGTCTGCACGATTCACAGTCCTCCAATGTCTTTTTTGAATCTCTTTTCGCTCGTCACAATCGTCCTCTATGATAAATCTATCCTCATACAGCTTTGGCCAGTAAACAGACATGGTATTATTGGGATTTTTGAGACACTCAATGCAGCCTTCATTCCGGTCCGCTGGCAACTGGAGTAAAGTATCATTTATCAGATTGTAATATAATACAACATCCCCAATTCTCGTTGATATGTAATATTTTGACGTTTTCACCTTTGTTTCCCCCTGCGCATCTTTCACACAAACCAGTCAGCAGCCTGACTATCCTCTTTTTTCCTGTAAATAGCGTCTGAAATCTTCTCATTTTTAGCCCAGGATTCAAGTATGGTCACAGCAAAATACGCATGGACTTCTCAACTTATTGAAAATGTTCTTTGCAATTCAGGAAACGGACCAGTCAGAATGCAGCGGTTCTTTCTTAATAGTTCTTTTATATACTGGTATAGTCACACCCACCAAAATCTATAATACCTTTTTCTGAGAATATAAATCGCCAAATCAGTTCTCTCGAATGCAGGTATAACAGTGACTGAATAAAAGCTTGCAAAGCAGTGATATCAGAAAACGATCGCAAAGATTGTCTTGAATATATATAGTTTCGTACACCAGATTTATTCTTGTTTGTAATTTATCAGTTTCGTACACCAGATTTATTCTTATTTGTAATTAGTAATCATTAATAGTTTCGTACACCAGATCTATTCTTATTTGTAATTAGTAATCATTAATAGTTTCGTACATCAGATTTCTTGTTTGTGATTAGTAATCATTATTGGTTTCATACATCGAATTAATAGTTTCATACATCGGATTTATTCTTGTTTGTAATTAGTAATCATTAATAGTTTCGTACATCAAATTTATTCTTGTTTGTGATTATTAATGGCTATTAGTGTACCATTCATCCCGATTTGCAGCAATACCCAGAGTTGTCCCAAAAATATCTTCTATTTTGGACTTCTTTGGGCATTGCTTTTACATAACTCCTGCGCTTAAATAAAACTGTTGAATCACTTAACATTCATAACTCACGCTTGTTTCGCGCTATCAGCGTCGAAACGGTTGCTCTAATAACTTTTATATTTATATATTTTTACGAAAGAAGGAATTATTAATTATGAAAAAAGCAGTTAAAAAAGCCATGAGTGTTATGTTCGTACTGGCACTTACACTCACTTTGAATGCAGGCGTTATCGGGACACTGCCGCAGGTTAATGATGGTGGTATCGCACCTATGAGCAATATGCCTGGTCCTACTGGGATTGAATATTAATTTTGCGACCATTATTCAATTATTTGATCCAGTAGTTTAGAACCAGAATTATTATCACATAATTATTAAAAGTTATAATTTGAGGTATAGACATATCATTTGTATATCCAATCAATATATGGTATGCTAACATCAAAAACATGCCATATATAGATTGCAACAATGACAATTAACTAACAAAACGAGTTAATCTTAGTTTAATATGTATTTCGAAAGTTCCTCGTTAATAACTTTTTCACGTACAGCATTTTTGTTTATTTGGCATAACACTATGCAATTCTTTAAATACACTTCTACATAATATCCCTGCGGTAGCGGGATATTTTTCTTTTCTCGTTCTCTATAATTCCATGCATTAATATATAAATGCAAATCAAGTAAACGCATTCTATAACAGTGTATGCACTCCGTCATAGTCTTTATACTAACAGCATCCGATTTATCATAATCTCCTTGATCACCATATAAATTTGCAACATTTGTCATAACTAATTCCCACAATCCTATATGTTCAAGAATCCCCTCATCTGATTTCATCTGTCTGCAAAAATCTAATAATATATCAAATGCCTTGTTGTTCTCTAATGTTCCAATATTTAAAGCAATATTGAGTAAACATTGCATTTCAACATTGGTCAAATATTTTTCACTGTCTCTTAACACTGCTTCATATGGTATTGTGTCTTCTAAGATTTTTCTAAAGCATTGTATCGCTTCTTCTTTTGAAACCTCTCCACTGGTGGATTTTATTCTAATTTCTGTCCACTCCTTATATTGTCTATTTATCGGATTGGACAAAGATATATACTGTTCAAGCTCCTTCAATAATACTTCAACCTTTTTATAATCACATTTATTTGCATAAACACATATCTCACCAGCAATAATATTTGCCTTTACATCCTTCGAAACAATCTGTGCCCTCTGATACTCGCCCGACAAATTGAGCTTCTCAAACAACAGCCTCACAATCTCAATCTGCGGTTTCGTTTTCTTAGCCTCAAGTCTCCCGATTGTCTTTTCAGAACAGATTCCCTCACAGAGCTCCTTCTTCGTCATCCCAAGCATCTCGCGCCTTCTTCTGATTACATCGCTGATGCAGTACGCTTCTTTCTGTTGGTACAGGTAGCAGGAAGTCTCCATTTTCCTGTTCGTCCCGCTCAAATCATGCACAAAGTCAAGCGCATCGATCCAGTCTGTCATCCTGTCGATCACCTTCTGGACAGCCTCCCGTTTTCTACCTACCTCATCATTTTCAATCTGACCCAGCAGCCATGTCAGACCTTCCCTTCGAATTTCAGCCAACTCCCAGAAATAGTACATTCTGCCAGTCGTCCGAAGCTGTTCGATGCCTTTTCCGGCAAGACGCAGCAGACGATGCCAGTCCCGCTCCTCATCCGTCGTGCTCAGATACAGATAATAAATGACCTTAGGATAAATCTTCACATAGCTGTATGTGTCAAACATCTCGCTGCTGATATATGCCAGGATTTCTTCACACCGCGAAGCCAGCCGCTTAGGACGACAATACCGCTCGTACTCCAGTATCATATCGAGCTCCTGCACAGAGAGGCAGAGTTCATTTATGGACACGATGTCAATATCGGAAACGGTCAACTTCACTGCCTCCTCGTAGCGCTTTGCAATCTCAGATGGCGCCTCATGCCGTTTCTGCATAATCTGCGCCCGCATCACCAGGCAAAACTGCCTCTCCAGATTATACTCTTCCTCTTTCTTCTCATAAATTGCAAGCTCCTCCTCCGCAACCTCAAACTCCGATTTCTCGATTGCATTGACGATGCGCTGTTGTCTCTTCCACACGAGATAATCCTCGTAAAAGAGAAAGTTCTCGTATCCATCGCTGCACACGCCAAGCCTTGCCAGGATCCGATCCCTAAGCTCCTTGCCTGCAAGTCTCTCACCTCTTTCGATTTTGCCCATCATACTAAATGAACACAGATCCCTGCACAATGCCTCCAGCGTAATTCCTTGTATTTCCCTCGCCTTTCTGATAAAAGAAGGAAAATCCCATAGATCGAGCGCTTGCAGTTCATAATATTTCTTACTTTTCTCCATAGTGTCATTCCCCCATTACAACTATTTTATCTTTTGTATGATTGTCCTATTTTACATCCCCAGCCAGCAGTCCAAACGGCAAAAACCCTGGTATGACAAAATATTTCATCTTCATTTTATCATACCAGGGCATATATTGAGTTCACTTTTTGAGACTATTGATAATAAACGTGCATTATGCTGCAAATGCTGTCTGCGTGTTGCTGCCTATAAATATCTCTTCAGCACGTCCACCTTATCGAGCTTCTCCCAGGGCAAGTCCAGGTCGTTGCGTCCAAAATGGCCATACGCTGCTGTCTGCTTGTAGATTGGCCGCCTAAGATCAAGCATTTTGATGATGCCTGCCGGGCGCAGGTCAAAGTTCTCACGCACGATTGCTACCAGCTTCTCGCTGTCAAGCTTTCCTGTTCCAAAGGTGTCAATATTAATGGAGGTTGGCTGCGCCACACCGATCGCGTAGGAAAGCTGTATCTCGCACTTGTCTGCAAGCCCTGCCGCCACGAGGTTCTTCGCCACATACCGCGCTGCATATGCGCCGCTCCTGTCCACCTTGGTGCAGTCCTTCCCGGAAAATGCCCCACCGCCGTGGCGCGCATATCCGCCGTAGGTATCCACAATAATCTTGCGCCCTGTAAGTCCGGCATCGCCATGCGGCCCACCGATCACAAAACGTCCTGTCGGATTGATAAAAAACTTCGTATCCGCATCAATCAGCTCCTTGGGAAGAATGACGTCAAACACATGTTTCTTGATATCCTTGTGAATCTGCTCCTGTGTCACATCTTCATCGTGCTGTGTGGAGAGCACCACCGCTTCAAGGCGCTTGGGTTTTCCATTCTCGTCATACTCCACGGACACCTGTGTCTTCCCATCCGGCCTAAGATAGCCAAGTGTACCCTCCTTGCGGACCTTTGTCAGCTGTAGGGCCAGCTTGTGCGCAAGTGAGATTGGATAGGGCATATACTCTGGTGTCTCGTTTGTGGCATAACCAAACATCATACCCTGGTCGCCCGCACCGATTGCCTCAATCTCGGCATCGCTCATTTTATTCTCAGAATTGCCTGCGGACTGCTTTGCCTCTAGCGCCTTGTCCACACCCATCGCAATATCGCCTGACTGCTCGTCGATCGCGGTAAACACAGCACAGGTATTTCCGTCAAACCCATACGCTGACTTGTCATAACCAATCTCCTTGACCGTGTCGCGGACAATCTTTGGAATGTCCACATATGCCTTGGTCGTAATCTCGCCCGTCACCAGCACAAACCCGGTGCAGGTCGCTGTCTCACATGCCACACGGCTCATGGGATCCTGCGCAATCAAAGCGTCTAGTATCGCGTCGGAGATGGCGTCACACACCTTGTCAGGATGTCCTTCTGTTACTGATTCTGAAGTAAATAAAAGTTTCTCCATTGGTAATTTCCTCCTAAAAAAATCCGCCTATTCAACTGAATAAGCGGAAATGATTGGTTGCCTGATAATCAAATCCTCTTATTGTTCGAACTGTCCAGATTACACAATTTTATACAGACAGCAACTCGCTCAGGTTGGCACCTTCCGTCCATATCAACGGGGTTGCCGTAGCTTCACAGGTCCTTTGTACCTCCACCACTCTGAATAAGAGTATCTCACATATGCGTGACTCACAATATTGAATTGTCATATCGGATATATCATATACTAATCCGCATATGATGTCAATAGGCTTATCCAACTTTTAACTTAAATTTCTGCAGCTCCTTGTCCGACTCCACCTTTTCAATCTGTGCGCCGAGACTCTGGAGTTTTACCTCAAAATCCTCATAACCGCGCTCGATATACTTGATATCGTCAACCGTGCTGAATCCCTCCGCTGTAAGACAGGCGAGAACAAGCGCTGCCCCCGCGCGCAGGTCGGGCGCTGTGAGATTAGCGCTGGTAAATTTCTCCACGCCCTCTATGATGGCGGTATTTCCCTCCACCTTGATGTTTGAGCCCATCTTTGCCAGCTCATCAACATACTTGAACCGGTTGTCAAAAATGCTCTCCGTCACGATGCTCGTCCCTTTTGCAAGCGCGAGTGACACCGCAATCTGCGGCTGCATATCTGTCGGAAAGCCAGGATAGGGCAGTGTCTTTACATGGGTATTCTCCAGGCGCTTTGAGGCAACAACACGCACCGCGTCATCGGACTCCTCCACCTGACATCCCATCTCTATAAGTTTTGCTGTCGTGGACTCCAAATGCTTTGGTATCACATTTTTTACCGTGACATCACCCTTTGTGATCGCCGCTGCAAACATAAAGGTTCCCGCCTCTATCTGATCAGGTATGATCGGATACTCCGAACCGCGCAGCTTCCTGACGCCAGAAACCCTGATAACATCTGTGCCGGCTCCCCTGATATTTGCGCCCATAGAATTGAGAAAATTAGCCACATCTACCACATGTGGCTCTTTGGCGGCGTTCTCGATCACTGTCCGCCCCTCTGCCAGGGCTGCCGCCAGCATAATATTGATTGTAGCCCCTACGGACACTGTGTCGAGATAGATATGCGCTCCCCTAAGCTGCTGTGCATCTGCTATAATCAGCCCATGCTCAATCTTTACACTCGCGCCAAGCGCCTTGAAACCCTTGATATGCAGATCAATTTTGCGGCTGCCGATATTGCATCCGCCCGGAAGTGCAACCTCCGCATGCTTGTATTTGCCAAGAAGTGCTCCCAGAAGATAATAGGAGGCCCTGATTTTTTTGATATAGTCATCCTCAATCACAAGTCCCGATATCATAGATGCGTTGATTCTCACTGTGTGTCTGTCTATTCTGTACACGATGACACCAATGCTTTCCATTGCCTGAAGCAGTACATTGATATCCCTTACGTCTGGTATATTGTCAATCACTGTCATTTCGTCTGTCATAATCGCCGCTGCAAGCACGCCCAATGCTGCATTTTTTGCGCCGCCAATCTCGACTTCGCCAACCAGGGGACTTCCCCCCTTAATTGCGTACTGTTCCATCGTCCACCTCATCATTTTCTTGCAGCTGCCGGCTCTGCCTGTACCTGTAATCTATCTGCCCCCACGCAACTGCATCTATATTCATACGCTGACAATCTTATCTGATTTATTGATCATTTTCTCATCTATTTTTTTATTATATTATTAAATTCTACTTTATATATTGGTCTTTTTGATACTATTATATTGTACTTTTTGAATTTACTATTTTGTAATTTTTGATACTATTTATATTGTACTTTTTGATTTTGACCTTTTCGATACTATAAACTATACTTTTTGATTTTGACCTTTTAATGTTACTATTATATTGTACTTTTTGATTTTGGCCTCTTCGATACTATAAAATTATACTTTTTATATTGGCCCTTAACGTTACTATTATATTGTATTTTTTGATAGTAGCCTTTTAATGATATTATTATATTGTGCTTTTTGATTTTGGCCTTTTAATGTTATCATAATATTGCATTTTTATTACTATAAAAATGTACTTTTTGATTTTGGCCTTTTAATGATACTATTATATTGTTCGTTATTCTGCCCTGCTATGCAGCTTTGACCTACAAAATTTCAATGTACAGCAAACTCTTTTCATTTAACTCTATTAATCAGATATTGCTATAGAAACTCTTACAATTATATACCTTTTTCATATATTTGTAAACTGCCAGACTGCCATGTATATTTTATAATCATTTCATTTTTTTGTATATATTAACGAAACACCCAGCACAGTTATGGGTGTTTCGCCTTTCCGTTTCATTCTATTTGCACAAAAACTTCTTTTTTATGAAAATCTCACACAAAAATCTTTCATGAGAACCTTTAATTCAGGTACTTTAATGGATTGACCGCGCTTCCGTTAATGCGTATCTCAAAATGAACATGCGGCCCAGTGCTTCGCCCTGTATTTCCGCTTAGTGCAATCCGCTCTCCCTGCGACACGGTCTGCCCCACCTTTACCAGCACCTTACTTAAATGTCCGTATCTGGTCTGTCGGCCATCTGCATGGTTGATGTACACTGCATATCCATAACCGCTTGCCCACCCTGCATGCACGACAGTGCCCGCATTGGAAGCCACTACCGTGGTGCCAATCGGCGTCGCCCAGTCTACTCCCTTATGGTTTGTTGAGGCGCCCTTTGTCGGTGCACTCCTCGCGCCAAAACCCGAGCTTAACCTTCCGCCGGATATCGGCTTGATGTATGTCGGTGGAATCTTCGTCCCACGCTCAACAATCTTTGGAACCGCCTCCGCGTATATTTCCTCCTTCAATATTTCCCTGCCAGTCTCCTGACCATTCTTGTATGCAATAGATGCTGCGACCTTGCGCCTCCCGGCGGACGGCTCCTGCAGCGTCACGCGCTGTGTCGTATACCAGTCGTCGTTTGGTATATACTGCACCTGTGCCTCGTAATCCTCTGTATATACAGCCTCCTGCTTCCACAAAACCGAAAGCTCTGGCTCTGGCACGGTGATAATCAACTCCTGGTCAACACGGATCATCGTATTTTCATTCTCGAGCGCATCGTTGATCGCAACCAGCTCATCCATTGGAATATTGTTGTCAAGACTTATCTGCGACAGCGTGTCCCCCGCGACCACCTTATAGATAATCTGCTGCTCCTGCAGCTTTGTCACGAGATCGACAGCCTCCTCCACAGTGGTCAGCTCATCCTCTAGCAGATATGCCTCCACCACCTCTATCTTCTCCGCATAGTCGATATTGGTCAGCCCCCCGGTATAATCCTCAAAGCCTTTCTCCACCTCTGGCTCCACCGACGCAAATATTTCCTCCAGTTCTGCCGCAACGCCCGCTAATATGTCGAACTGCTCTTCCGCTGCTGGTGCCACCTCCCTTGGCGATATCACAGCCTCAAGTACGTTGATCTCGCGGTCACTGTCCAGCTCGAGATGAACTTGGTACTGGTTCTGTGTATCGTAGGGCGCCAGTGCCTGCGAAAGCAGCGTGTGCACATCATCGTATGAGGCTAAGTTTACCGCAGTCTCATTGACCTTCACAGTGTACGACCGGTGCAACGTCTCCCGCGTGCTGCGCTTCATGACATCCGCCATCCGGTCTATGACCTCCTCCTCATCATCCACTGCTGCCCACAGCATCTCTTTTCCCTCTGTCGTAAGCTCCGCGTCTATGAACACCAGTTCATCACTTCCAATTTCCATAACCGCTTGGCGCCTGGCCCGCGCCAGCAAACTGTCAAGCTGCGCTGTCGATGCGAGCGTGCCAACCTCAATCCCGTTTAACCGCACTGTAAAAACATTGTCACCTGTATGTTTAAAAAGCTGTATCGATGGAAACAAAAGCACGCAGACCAGTAGGACAATCACGGCCGCCTCTATGTAACACAGCTTAATTCTCTTATTAAAATGCATATTTTATTCCTTATATCTGTTGTATTGATTATAATTTCTGACTGGCCATTTTTCATTACTTGTTGTAATGACCTTGATTATCGACTGGCCGGATTTTATTTTCCTGTTGTAATGACCTTGATTACCGACTGGCCGGATTTTATTTTCCTGTTGTAATGACCTTGATTACCGACTGGTCGGATTTTATTTTCCTGATGTAATGTTCGTATTATGAACTGGTCTTTTCTCTTTTTGCGTTGTAATGATTATGTATCAATTAACAGATATAATTCTAACAGTCTTTTGCGATATTGTAAAGAAAAAATAGCAGCTTTTATATGATTATGTTGCCGTGGCATATAAATAATATTTTTACCATACTTCTCATAACTCCTTATATCT
>CAJUQZ010000040.1:0-23970 GCA_910588755.1 uncultured Lachnospiraceae bacterium
AAAATCCATGCAAAAATTGCAATACGAACTTCGTTCGTGGCGCAAATGGATTTTTACTTGCTACATGTATGTTTTCGTACGTGGATTGTAAAGCCATAATTAGCAGTAAATGCTAAGTCCTGTGTGAACTGTAACAAAAACCTTTTTCAGAAGTTCCATAAAGTATACACACTCCGCATCATTTGATTAACCTGCTAAAAATATTATTTGCATGATATACCATCGGCGGCTCTCCCGGAAAAAAATAAATCATTCTGTACACATAGACCGCAAGCGTAATAACGCATACCAGCGCGAGAAAAACTTTTGTCTGTCTTGGCTGCACGCCTCTGAGATACCTGTTTGCGAAAAACCAGCCCAGAAATAAAATCCAGAGCGGCGCCGCGGGATTGAGCTGCATTCCTCTCGCAAACCGGCCTGTCAGAATATAAACCACGGCCCGCGTCATGCCACAGCCTGCGCATGGAAATCCTGTCAGGATCAGCTGCGGGCAGAACGCATGAAAGAGGCCCCTTGCGAGCACATTGTATAAAAGCAGCGCAAAAAGCGCTATCCGAAAGCTTTTGAGATCCGCCCATATTCTTCCAAAAACTGTCTGCATACGCCGCATAGACACCTTCCTATCCGCAATCCGAACACAAATCTGTGCGCAATAGCTTCTAATAGCTTCTGCCTCACCAATACGCCTCAAGTCCGCAATCCGCACGCAATAGCTTCTTCCTCACTGGTACGCTTGAAGCTCCCGGCTGGCTGCATAGGCCCTGGAAAAGTTGAATGTCCGAAATCCCAGCCAGCCTTTCTGCTGCCACAGATACCACTCCACCCTGCTGCAGTAAACGCCATCCCTGTCCACCCAGATCTCATCGGGAAGCGCGGCAACGGCATCGAGCGAGAGCCGCCTTCTCAGATATGCGCTGTCGCACTCCTTCCCGTCCTCACTGGCAGCGATATTGTAGGAGGCAATCCAGTAATCCGGGTGTGCTGCCGAAAAACAAAGCCACCCCACCGTCAGTGTGATGAGCACAAAACGGAACAGCGAAAACTTCTGATGATAAGTATACACCAAAACGCCCGTCATGACAACCGCGATCATAACGAGTCCCCACAGCACGCGCAGCCGCAGAAACGTCAGCTGGTAGCTTGCGATATACAGGAGCATTCGATACGCACTAGAGATGGTCATAATGTATGTGCACCCGCATATGACGGTCAACAGCGCCCGCAAAAGCCGCGAGCTCTCAAAATACGCCAGCGTGCACAGCACCAGTATGATGTTAAAAAGGCATACAACTACCAGCTCGAAAAAGCCGTGTCTGGCGTAAGAAGAATAGGTATAGCCTTCCGGCAGTTTTCCGAAAAAAAGGCTGACAACCTGTATTCCCGAAAATATGACATACATGAGGCACATCACACCATTGACCGTCACTGCAATATAAGCGTCCCAGCTGGTATTTCCTGCCGCGGCCGCACGGTCAATCAAACTGATATTCTGCGATTCCGTGTTATATGCAAACAGACCATAACATACTGCAAAAACCACGATAATCAAAATCGCGATTCCTATGATGTCCCCAAACGCGTCCAGATCAACAGAGAATGTCAGCAAATCATACATTAGCCTGCCAAATACCGCATCCGCACTTGCGAGCAAAAGCGCGATGAACATTGCCATCGGAAACACGATCGCAAGTCCGATTCCCACTGACCGGAAAAGGCGCGTACAACTAGCTTTCTTCCCGCTCTGATCCCCGCCCATGCGCCTTAACTGCAGGCAGGCCAGAACATCATACACAGGAGCGATCGCGGCGCCAAGTCCTCCAAGCAGCATTTTCGTGCCGCCCTTGATATATGCCAAGATACTCCACCCAGTCAGGTCATGCCAGCACTGTAATAACTGTATGTTAAATAGCACGAGCAGCAACAGCTTGTTAAAAAAGAGCAGCACGCCGGAGTCCGTCGTGCAGTTGAGCGTGCCTGCCACGATGATCGACACTGTCAGAAACGTCTTGTTAATATGTGCTTTCTTCCCGTCTTTATTTCTATCCCTGTTCCCTTCTGCGGAGCTGCTCCCTGACTTTCTGGTAAAGTAGCCAAAAAACAAGAGGGTTCCGCCAACGAAAAAAGGGTAGGTGATTCCTGATGTATTACCGTACAGGCAGAATGTGTAAAACAGCGCATACACAAAGCTTCCAATCCCATATGCCTGTAATCTTTTTTGCTTTTTCTGCAGCGCATTGACCTTTGCTGCCTGGTCTGCCTGAAAATTGGCCTGCGGCATAGCGGCCAGCGCCTGCTGGTTGATGGTTGTCATATTGTTATCCATTTTTATTCCCTTCCTTCCTGTTTGTCTATTTTATTGTCTATTTCATATCCGTCAGACAAACTGTCCTTTTCGTCGTCTGTCTCCACATACTCCAAAATGTCACCCGGCTGGCACTGCAGCGCCTTGCAGATTGCGTCGAGCGTTGTAAGCCGCACTGCTTTTGCCTTATTATTTTTTAAGATTGACAGGTTTGCAAGCGTGATGTCCACTTCCTTTGCAAGCTCCGTGAGCCCGATTTTCCGCTTTGCCATCACCACGTCGAGATTGATTATTATAGCCATTGTCCCCTTGCCTTTCCAAATGAAATCTTCTTATAATAGCATTTTCAAACACGCTCTAAATCGTCAGATCATTCTCCAGTTTATACTCCACAGCCCTGTCAAACACGAAGGCCAGCACCTTGCTGAACAGCCCCGCGATGATAAAGACCAGCACCAGTACGAGCATGGCGATTGTCATGTAGAGCACAGTCCTAAGCAGGCAAATTACTGCAATCACAAAGCTGTAGGTTCCCATGCGCTGCAGGCTGACCACATTTTCCTTCACAAAGCAGTCGTCCTTTAAGACAGTTCGAAACATCTTGCGCAGCTCGCCAAGTATCAGTACAGCCAGAATCCCTAATACAAAATAGATCACAATGAGCTCTGTGTAGCGCCCTTCAAAATCGTGAAAGTCAAAGAACTCCACTACCCGCTGCAATAACCCCGGAAACGGCAGCAGCACTGTCACGGCAATCCCTGCAAAATACATGAAGTCCAGCAGGTGTTTTGTAAAAATAATAACGGTTTCCTTCTTCATTGTCTCTCCACCTTTCCAGGGGCGTGTTTCAAAAATTATTCCCGCCATTTTTAAGGCATCGTTATGCAGATGCCGGAAATGATTTTTCAAACACGCCCTAACATTACAGCAAACAGGACATTTTCAATCTGTTCACTGAAGTACTAAGAAACTATTCAAAATTCTGTATCTCCATACTAGCACTCCCCGCATTGAAATGCAATAACTTTTTATCGTTTTTCGATAAATTTTTATTGAATAGTAAAAATCAAGCTGCCCATGCGCAAAAAAAGCAGCGGTAACCTCAAGCTCCGTTTACCGCTGTCAAATCATATAAAATATGGCTCCTGCTCATTCCACAATTGTATATCCTGCATGGGCAAGCGCTTTTTCCGCCTTTTGATAATTTTCTTTTTTCGTCAGCACATAGTCCGTGTTAAAGGTCGAAACCACAAAAATCCCAATCTGGTTCTCCGCCAGAACCTTCGCGATGCCAGACAGTACGCCAGTCAGCGAAAAGTCCAGAATCCCCTCGATGCGAAAGGCTTTCCAGCCATCCTCACGCGCTGTCACATTTTGCGGCACATCGCCTGTAAGGCATACCAGGGATTTTTCCTCATCGGTTTTTCCCACAAAACAGTATGCTGTATCCAGGTTTACGAGCGAATAGTCCGCTACCTTACACACCGAAAATTCCCCGTCAATTTTTTTCATTTCCATCATGCGTTGTCTCCTCCCACACGACAAATCCTTTCTGCCTGGTATCCGCATGTGACCATGTCGCCCGTTTCAACCTCTTGTCTGTCCCTTTCCCGCGTTCCATATGCCCGCACAACACACATCTGAGGCCAAAATGAATACTCCTGACCGGGAAGCTCCACCACAAGAAGGGTTTCCCCTGGCGCCTCAACGACTGACTTTACCACACAGCCTTCGACAGTTATGGAATGTCTCATAGAATAGGTATTTGCGCCGTAGCGAATTCCGATCACGCCCATCACTGGCAGGGAACATACGAGCAGCGCAATGAAAAGGCCCATTGTCTGTTTGAATCGGTTTTGTTGATTTTCTTTCACACTAATCACCCTTCTGCCTGCTGCTGTAACCGAGTCTGCCTGTGTCGCCATGCTTCCACCTGCACCGGATCAGATCGCCAATATTGACGATGGGGCGTTCAGAATGTAATCTGGATCTATAGATACTCGCGTCAACGATAGAGAACGTATGGTCAGGCAGCTCTACCACCAGCAGCGTTTTCTCATCGTCATAGCTGACTCCCCTGACAATACACGAATCGATCACCAGTTCTTTTGTGTTGACCAGATATCTGTCATAACACTGTATCCCAATCAAGATGCCAAAAATGATAAAAGGAAGACTCAACAGGAAATATATTCGCATCTTTTTTATTTTATCTTTCATTTTATCTCTCATAAGCTATATCTTCCCATAATAAAAAAATTGGGAATATTTTGACAATCCCTGACTTGGCTGTTCGTCATTGATTCTCTTCCTGCACTTCCCTTAAAAAAGAAAACAAATCTGCCCAGACAGGTTCTTCGATCCCGGTTCCCGACTCATGATCCCAGTATGTAAAATACAGCCCGTCGTCGGTCTCTCCTCTCCGGCAGAGCCAGAAACAGAAATAATTGTCCTGCCCAAAGACAAACCAATCCGGGGAAAATGGAGCTCTCTGAGACTGTCTGCACGCGGTGTCCACGTCGTAGATTCTTCCGTAGGGAAGATCCACACACTCAAATGTCTGGTAAAATTCACGCATTGCCGCAGGTATCTCTTCGTTTTTGGGAGCGGTTTGGTTATGTATCACATATTGTGCGTTTACTTCATCAAAATACTGTACAAGTCTGTTCATGAGCTATTCCTCCTCCGTATTCCACGCCGCCTGTTCGTCCATATAATCCTCCACCTCGTCGTACTCATCGCGCGACAGTCTCTGCAAAAACCGCACAAAAGAACCCTCTAGCTCGATCGCACCGCGCTGTAAATTCTCAACCGTCGCCTCACAGTCGTCATCAAAAAAATCCGCGGCCGCCTTTGACACAAATCCGCTGTCAATCCACAGTTTCCCCGGCTCGTTAGCATCTTCGTACAGGAACTGGTGATCGATAATAAGCACCCTTGGATCGCCGCCTTTTATTCCGTTTGTATCAATTGCCAGCACATTGCCGCCTGTGGTTGACGCAAACGGAATAATGCCGAAATCTTTCAGGTAGTAGCTTGGCGCCATCCCCTCTATCTCCTCCACAATCCGCTCAATACTTAGAAAATTTATATCCGCCTTGGCAAATGTAACCAGGTCATCTGGCTGATACTTCTCATAAAACGCTGTAAATGTTGTTGCTTCTGTTCCGACTAGGCTGATCAGCTTTTGTCTTTCCGCCTCTGTTGTCTCCCGAAACAGGGCGCTGGGATTTTCCACACCCTGTTTGTTTAACACACCACATAGCGCCTCAAATACCTCTCTCATGTCTCCGTTTCCTTTCACTTTTCATATCATATAACCGCCTCTATGTAGCCCATGTCCTGCTTTTATCTAGTACTGTTGTCATCAAACAAATACAGTTCTGGCATTCCTTTCACCGGACAAAAGCACAGCCACATAACCATGATGCAGCAGACTGGTGCGGCTTTCCCTTACCGTCACACAACCGCACATCGCCCCAACAGCTTATTTCTTTTGTATAAAGCTATATAAAAATAGGATATCATGCATTGGCACTACCGTCAACATACATGTTTCATTTTGTTTTATCAATAATGAACAGTAAAGATTATTACATCTCATCAATGCAATATATAATCATATGTTTATTAGCATCTTTCATCTTCTTATACATTCCTGCAATTCCAACAAATGCAATTGCAACTGAAACTGGAACTATTCTATCCGAATATTATACAAAATTGAAGAGGCATTGAACACATAGGAGAACAGAAAATCATAGAAAATACAAGGTGATGGTGATATAATGTAAAATGTATTTGGAAAATAAGGGAAGCACCTCCATCCGTGTTTCTCAGGAAAACGCAAGCAAACAGGGAGGAATCAGGACATATGGAAAATACCCGCAATGACATAAATGGTCTTACGAAGGAACATACCTTGATTTTAAAGGGAATTTTGGTACTGATGCTGTTGTTTCATCACTTGTTCTTTCCAGATAAACTAGAAGCGTATACCGTAAACACGTTCGTAAAGAACCCTGCGACGATGCTTTCCATCGTTACCTGGTGCAAATCCTGCATTGCCGGCTTTTGCTTTATAACCGCATATGGCACAACGAAGAAGTTTATGAATATGCCGCGCACGGATACGAAAAGTTACGCCGGTGTAGTGGCCATAAGCTTGATCAAGCTTGAAATGTCGGTATGGTTCATATATGTCCTGGCAGTGCTGTACAAAAAGCTGGTTATGCGCATGAATCTTGACTACGGGTCTAATCCTGTACAGAAAATCATCTATATGATTTTCGATGCGCTTGGTCTTGCAAAATACACCGGGACTCCGACAATCAACGTAACATGGTGGTATCTGTCGCTGTTCATACTGCTAATCGTTTCCATGCCGTTTATTTATCATGCGTACACAAAGGGGCGCTATTTGCTGCTTGGGCCTGCGTGTCTGCTGCCAGCGGTGCTTTTTTCGAAATCAGATCTTTTATATGCAGACCTGCTTCCGGTTGTGGTGATCGGCGTTGCGTTTGCATATGAAAACTGGTTTGAAAAAATAGAAAAATGGAATCGTTCATGGAGAAAATTAATCCTGCTTGCTGCGCTGATCCTATGCGGCTGGTTTTCTTTTGAAGTGAACAGATATGTTCATTACACAATATGCTGGATGCTGATATTTTTTCTGCCGATTCTTGTACAGGAATACCTAAGCCATATTCCGGGATTAAGCCATATTTTAAAATTTATAGGGGCACAGGCAACCAGTATTTTTCTTATCCATACATTTATTTATTACTATTTTTATACAGATATCCTGTATTCACTTTCCGATTCGTGGAAAATATACCTTGCACTGCTTACATCAAGCATTTTGGTCTCACTTATAATCGCATTCCTGAAAAAGCGATTGCAGTATGATAGATTGACAGTACTAGTACAGCGAAAATTAAGTTTCTGGTACATTGACACCGAATGATTGTTTCAGATGCTAGGCGGAGGAATGCGTCGTAGCGTTGGCTACGGCGATTGACGACAACGCCGCAAATGAACAATCAGGCAAGTCACGGTGCCAGTTACTGAATATTCGCTGTACTAGTATGCCCTCACCCATTCCCTGACGCATAGTCTCCAATCGAGTAGGGAAGATACATCTTCCCCTACTCGCCGCGCGCCCCGTGCGCCGCCTTAGCGGCATATTTCCTCTGCACGGGGCTGTGCATCAAAAAAACGCCATACAACAAACTCTGGCGCTTTCCGGGCAGACGCCATAGAAAGCACCAGCATTTTTATCGTATCAACCGAATTTTTTAAGCTTCTGTATCCTTGACATTATCTGTCAGGCACCCGCGCCACCGCCTTCTACGGCCGGAGGCGTCGTCGGCGTTGGTATCACGACCGTGTCGTCAACCGCCCCGATGCCGCAGCCGTAAACGGTCTCGCAGCTCTCCTTGTACCGCTCCTCACACTTGGGCGGCCCCAGCTCGAGCGGCTTGATTGCCAAATCAAGCAGATCGCCCGCGACAAACTTCATGCAGTTTGTGTTGTCCGGGGTGATCAGGCTTCCTTTTGGCGTGTTGATCCTGCCTGCGTTCTCCACGCGGTATCCTGAGAAGTAAAGGCTCTGCAGTACCAGTGTCAGACCTACCGTGATCGTGTTGTCGTCAAGCTCTAAGTTCAGCGCCTTCGCGATGCCGTACAGGTTAAGTCCCTGTCTGACATAGTTGTTGTCCTGCCCGAAGCCGAGATAATTGATCACCGGCCTTGGCGTCCCTGCTGCTGCCGGAATTTCGTAGCCCACACCATACGGTGCGAAGATTTCCAGCTCGACAGATGACGGGTTGGTGTCCTCGTCATAGGTGGCCTCCCCCTCCGGCGGCAGGTACGTCGCTGTGGGGTATACAGTCCCTACCAGACGACAGTTCTCGTCATACAGGTTGACCGCAAAGGTAACTGTTAGATTTGCGAGCGTCACTACATAGCAGTTGGGTCTGCCCGCAATCGCCTCTAACACCACACCGTCGCCGCCGCTGGTGTAGGCGATATTGACCACCTTTGCCGTGGCGGAGACTGCCGTGGGGTACGTTGTTGCGATATCTGTCCCGACCGGAAAACCCGCACACAGATTGATGCCGATTTCATCGTAAATGACTGGTGCCATCAGGCTGAGCATCGTGGGCGAACCACAGACTGGATTTGTGCACACGTCAAGGCAGCATGCGCCAGAATCCCCCTGCATACTCTGCACCATATTGCTCACGATTCTTGCCCTGCAACCACATTTTCCGGATTTACATTTTGCCATATGCGTTCTCCTTAAATATTTTTATTATATGATATGTAATTTTTTGCCGATTTGTGCCATATAATTATCTTGAAACACACAATCAAAGTTTCATATATATAATAAAAAACGAAATAAAAACAGGTGACCACTATGGGAAATGTATATTCACTTGACGCAGAAAGAAACCTGATCCTCTACCGGGCAGGAACCAATCTGTACATCAGAAGCACCTCCGGCGAAAACCTGACGCGCCCCGTCACCCTGTGCACCGACTACAGGGACAGCCTGTCTGACGCAACCTACAACGGGACTGTCTATTACGCATACCGCAGCACGGCACTAGACATCGTCGTGCGCAGCATCACTGACTTACAGAATATCTATAAAATAAGCAGCCAGGAGATACCTGACTGCCGCGATCCACGCCTGATTGCTTTCCGAGACGATTTGATCCTGTTCTACTCGACAAAAAGTCCGCTCAATGGCGCCTATTACCTGAAGGCCGTGTTTCCGTTAAAGCCAGGAAAGCGCATTAGCCTGCCAGAGACGGCTTACGCGGAAAGCCTCGTCTATGGAATCCTCGTCATGACTGACCGGATAATTCTCTGCGCCATCTCCCCCAAAAAGCAGATGCTGTTCTCGCTCAATACCGCCTACGAGCCCGCCATCTATCCACCTGACAGCCCCAGACTCGAAGCACAGCTCTGCGACGCGCAGCAAAAACTTGACAGCACATCCGCAAAGCTCAATGACGCGCAGCAAAAACTCGACAACGCAACGGATAAACTCACTGATACACAACAAAAGCTCGACACCTCGTCAGCAAAACTCAACGACGCACAGCAACAGCTTAACACCACAGCTGCAAAACTCGACGACACGACGGCAAAGCTACGTGACACACAACAAAAACTTGACACTTCATCGGCACAACTGCGCCATGCAAACCAAAAGCTTGATACTACAACGGCAAAACTCAACGACACGCAGCAACAGCTCGACAACATAACGGCAAAGCTGCACGACACGCAGCAGCGCTTCGACGATACCACGAATGAGCTGGTACGAACAAAGAGCAGCCTATCCGACGCCCAGCACGTAGCCGAAAAACTCCAGACGCAAAATGCCCGCCTAGAAGCGGCGCTGCAATCACAGGAACAGACGCACAACGCCACCATCGAGAGTGTCCGTGCCCAGTACAGTGAGCTGATGAACACCGCCACCCGCTACCGCGAGGAAGCCGCGCGCTGGCATGGCATAGCCCACAGGCGAGACGCCAAACCAATCCCTGGTGAAAGCCTGATCACGGACAGCTGGTAAATCGCCCAGAGCATATTCGAAAAATGCCGCCTGGACATCACTGGTAAAACCGGTCAAGATTCCTCGCATACGCCTTCGCCGGCCTGTGCCCCCCGTTTGGCAGGAACCGGTCCGTCTCAACCACATACTCCGCGATCTTGCGGCGGAAATTCGGTTTGATCAGCTCCTGGCCGGATATCAGCTCTACCGCCTCCTGCAGATCCGTCAGGGTGAAATATTCCGGCATGAAGTCAAAGGCGATCCGTATATCGCTCCCGAGCATACGCCGCAGGCGGTTAAAGACACTGGTGATGATCTTGGCGTGGTCAAACGCGATCCCCTGTGCATCGATGAGCTCATATGTGACAATCTGGTGATAATCCCGGTACACGATATGTTCCCTGACCACCGCGCGAAGCGTGGCGGCCGCAGCCTGGTCCGCCGCTTCGCTGTCCTGCAGCAGCAGCTCATAGTCATTCTCACAGGTGATCCTGTTGCCCTGCTCCTCTTTCCTGTCCGCCGTCCGCCGCACCGTGATGTCAAACCACCTGGCCTCGCTGGCGTCACCGCTGGCCTCAAGATACCCGTTTGCAAGATCGTCCTCACTCAGCACGGCGACAAAAGCCTGTGAGAGGATCCAGCCTCTGGGATCGCGTCCGCTGTCACTAAAGACATCACACAGCTCCAGATACGCCTTGTCGGTTCCGGTCTCCTCCTTTAACTCGCGCCTTGCCGTCTCCTGTATGGATTCCCCCCTCTGCATAAAGCCGCCCGGAAGCGCCCACTCTCCCATAAAAGGCTGCTCGGCGCGCCTGATCAACAGCAGCCGCAGCGTTTTAGTGGGAAGTCTGCGGTAATCGCTGCCCTCCGCCGTCTTCCTTCCGATGGAAAACACCGCGATATCCGCCGCGATGGAGGGGCGGTCATACTGGCTGATATCATAGTCCTCCAAAAAATCTTTGTCTTGTATTGTCTGGTTCATTTTTTCTCCTCACCTTATCTGTATTTTCCCATGACATCTGTCGTGTGTCCGATGCCTTGCTGTGCGGTAAAATCAGCCAACGAATACACATATACACCTTCGTTATCCTTATATGCAAAACTGATTTAGCACCCCGTAAACTCCTCCGGCTCGACCTCCGCAGGCAGGCGCAGGTCCCCGCGCGGGCTGACGGACACGGAGCCTACTTTGACGCCGTCCGGCATACAGTTGCGCTTGAACTGCTGCTGGAAAAACCGCCTGTAAAATACCTTCTGCCACTTCGCGATCTCCTCGTCGCTGAATCTGTACTCGCTGCTCCTGCGGACAGCCTCGCGGCACAGACAGGAAATCTCGTCGGGGGACATTCCGTAACGAAGCGTATAGTACAGGAAAAAGTCATGCAGGATATAGGAGCCGACGGTTTCCTCGGTTTTCTGCGCAATCGTCCCGTCCGCATTGGGTGGAAGAAGTTCCGGGCTCACCGGCGTGTCGATGATATCCTCGATCACTGTCCGCATACCGGCAAATCCGTTTTCGTCCATGTGGTGGCCGACCTCGTCAACCAGCGTGCGCACCAGTGTCTTTGGAATGCTCGTGTTGACGGCGTACATGCTCATATGGTCGCCGTTGTAGGTACACCAGCCGAGCGCCAGCTCCGACAAGTCGCCTGTGCCGACGACAAAGCCGCCCTCCTTGTTCGCCACGTCCATCAGAATCTGCGTGCGCTCGCGCGCCTGACAGTTTTCATACGTGACATCGTGCACGCTCTCGTCCTGTCCGATGTCCCTAAAGTGCTGCCGCACCGAATCGGCGATGCCAATTTCCCTGACTGTGCAGCCAAGGTGCTGCATCAGCGTCATGGAGTTGTTCTTTGTGCGGTCTGTCGTGCCAAAGCCCGGCATCGTGATACCCATTACGGTGTCCGGACAGAGCCCCAGATCCTTGACAGCCTGCGCGCACACCAGCAGCGCAAGCGTCGAGTCTAAACCGCCCGACACGCCGACAACGACACACCTGCTCTTTGTCGCCTCGATGCGCCGTGCAAGCGCCGTGACCTGCATCTGGAAAATGTCAAGGCTGCGCTCCCTGCGGCTTGAGGAAGGCACAAACGGCGTGATGGACAGCTTTGCGAGCAGCTCCTTCTTTTCCATGAGCGGTTTTTTGCATGAAATGCGCTCGTAGCGGCGCGCCTGAAAGGTATTTTTGCACTCGGAGTACGTCTTGTTTGCAATCCTGTCATGCCGTATCTTCGTGAGGTTGAAATCCCTTATCAGCTCCGCGCCGCTAAAGGACGGGCCCTTGCTACTAAAGGGCGAGCCCTCACCGAGAAGCTTACCGTTCTCGTACATCAGTGTGTGTCCGCTGAAAACAAGGTCCGAGGTGGACTCGTACTGCCCTGCGGACACGTACACATAACCGCAGATGCAGCCTGCCGACGCGGCGCCCAGCATATTTTTGCGATACTGCGCCTTGCCGATGACCTCGTTGGAGGCGGAGAGATTGACGATGATCTCCGCCCCATTCAGCGCAAGCAGCCGCCCCGGCGAGACGGGCGCCCATGCGTCCTCGCAGATCTCGATGCCGACGCAAACCTTTTTGTCCGTGCCAAGCTCCAGGATCACATTGTTTCCAAAAACCGTTTGCAGGGTTTCCATACCACACGCAATCTCCATCTCCTGCGCGTCCTGCTCGCCGGCGCTAAACCATCTCTTCTCATAAAATTCGCCGTAATTTGGCAGATACGTCTTTGGCACGACGGCAACCAGGCTGCCATTGTGGAGCACCGCGGCACAGTTAAACAGCTCGCCCTCTTTTTCCAGCGGCAGTCCGACCACGAGCGCCGCGCCGCCCTCGCCGTACTGCTTCGTGTGCCGGACAAGGCTGTACAGCCCTTTGCGCGCCATGTCCAGAAGATTGCGGTTGTTAAACAAATCCGCGCAGGTATACCCTGTCAGCGAGAGCTCCGGCGTGACGATCAGATCCGCCTGCATCGCCAGACTGTCGTACCCTTTCTGGATCTCCTGACAATTTTTTGCGACATTTCCGATGTGGACTCTCGGCACAATTGCCGCTGCCCGAAATAAATTTAATGTGTTCTCCATCCTGATTATCCATCCCTTTTCCTTGTTTTTCCTTACTGCGCGGCCCCAAACGAACTGACCACCTGTATATATCCTATTATGTGGCGGTTGAAGCTGTCAAGCTCTTCTGCGGGAACCCACAGCTCCTGGTGATGCGCGCCCCCGACCGTGTGAACCTCGAACTGCGCAGCATACGCGTCATCGATCTCAAACCGGGTGACGTACCCCCTGTGGTCCTCGTTATATTTTACATTCCACTGCGACGCGATCTCCGCCGCGTACCTTTCATTTAAGACCGGATAGAAGATCGGCTGCTCCGGCAGTCTTGGCGGATACGCTGCATAGCCGCTGTCCCGGATCAGCTCCAGCTCCTTTGTCCCCACAGGCCGATATAATATCATTTTACTTAACCTCCAAAATGACCGTTGTTGAGCCGCTCCCGGATCTCTGCAAGCGACTGTTCCCTCACAAGCTTTCCATCGCGGTACACCACCTCGAGCAGGTTTTCTTCCCCGGCGATACTCTTGGTGGTATAGCCGTCCGCAAAGGTAAGTTCCTTGTCCGCACCGCGGTACACACGGCAGAGCCCCCGCTGGCTCTTCTTGAAGCCGCCCTCTTTGGGGTCTTTAAAAATGGGAACCGGCCTGCCGTCCACCTCGCAGTATGTCGCCTTGATGCAGGAGCTGAAGGTGTCCCTCGTAAACGGCTTGAGCTGGTCTTCCTCCTCGATGCACTGCATGCTGAAGCTTCCCACACCCAGCACGACATTGCTGCAGGCAAAACCGTTTTCGGTCAAAATCCGATAGATTTCCTCACACCGCCGGATCGTAATGCTGTCACCATAGATGGCCTTTACATGGGGATCAAGCACTTTATATCCCTTAGCGTTTACGGTTCCGCCAAAAATATCCCACAATCTGAACACCGTTTTTGTCACGACCTCCACACAGTCCCCGCTGTCGCCGCGCATCAGCATACAGCCGTTGTGCGCCATGATCTCGCCTTTAAGCTGCGGGAGCACATTGTCGATGATATTCCAGTAATCGTAGGAATCGAGCACGGCCGAAAAGCTTGTGTCGGGATAAATCTCTGTGAGCAGCCTGCGCAGCAGCGTGATCTCGTCGCCATCGACCGCGTAATTGCTGCACATCACGGAATGCTCCGTGCTGACTGCCCCGAGCGCGACCGGCTCTTTGGTACAGTCGCAGAAGTACATCTGTTCGAGGAACGGTATCACGGGAACCGTAGCCGTATTTAAAAAAGAAAGGCACCAGCCCGCACTGGACTTCACCGCCGACTGCAGGCACTCCTGCCCGCGGAATGAGAAATCGCCAAGCGCCCTTGCCTTTGACACCGAATCATCCACAGACAGGTCATAATACCGGTTGACAATCTCACGGTAAGTCGCCCCGACCGTGGCGCTGATCATCGGATGCCACAGCTCCGCGCTGATCAGGGATTCCAGCGCCTGGGGCAGCCATGCAAAACCGGGGTGCGTGTTGCTGATCTCAAACATCGGCACATGCATGGGGACTTTCGTTCCCTCCGGAAGCGCCCTGATCTCGATTGGCAGATACTGCAGCCTGTGAAGCCGCTCGATCTTTTCTGTGCTGTACGCCTTTTTGCCAAGCGCCGCGCCGAGTACCCGGTCATACTCACCGACAACCGCCTCTAAGTCCCTGTCAAAAAACGCCTCCTCAAAGTATTCAATCAGATACGTCTTGATAAATGCCTGCAGGCCGAACATCACGACATGGTCCCACATCTTTACCCGGCTCATGCGCGGCGTAAAGTACGACACGGATTTTTCTATTTTTTCGGGCAGCATATCGGAGTGTACCGCCTTATAAAAATCAATTAAAAGCATTGGATTTGTTCTTTTCATGATAATCTCTCCATTCCTGTTCAATATCATTCGATCCTGCAATCAGAGTGTGCCAAAGTATCCGATTGGTCAGCAGGCGTTTCAGTCGATGACCTTAATTTTCGCATTTTCCTTTTCCGGAATACGCGCTCCTTCTATAAAAATACTGTCTGTCGTGTAAATCTGCCGGATGCTGTCGCAGCTGCAGAGTTTACCCTTCAATGCATTCTCCTCACAGTGACTCACAAACAGGTAAATATCCGCCGCTCCCAGCGCTTTTAAGGCCTCTTCCGAATGGAGAAATGTCCCGCCATAGGAACAGATATCGTCCACGATCAGCACATCGCTTCCGGCAATCAGCTCCGTCTCCCCGGCAACGGAAAGACCCTTGATCTCTCCTGTGCTCCAGTCCCGCTTCTTGATGCCAAAGCAATAAGGAAGTGCGATCATACCGCTGTAGCGCTTTCCGGCGCCCTCGTCGGGGTAGAACATCAGCGGTTTTTTCCCTGTGTCCTGCTCAATTTTGCCGATGACTTTCTCGATATACCGCTGTGGGGTTTCCTGCTTCACTCGGTCAAGCAGCGCCAGACTCACATTGGAGTGCGCGTCAAGCACCCGCACCTCTGAAAAACCCAGGCTGTTGATGAGCGCAGCAAAATATTTGAGCGTAAACACGTCCTCCGGGTTTTTTACCCTGTCCTGCCTTGCGTTTGGGATATAGGGCATGTCGAGAACCAGGTTGTCATACCCCGCCTCCCGGATGTGCATTGTGAGGAAATAGAGCGCGAGCAGCTCCTCGTTGTTCTCATAGTTCCAGCGGATTGTGACTGCGTTTTCTGCCGTCGTATCCTGCTGCGGCGCGCTGGCTGCGCCTGTCATGATTTCGTCTGTTATTTCTTTGATATTTTCTTGTATGATTTCTCTTATATTTTCTTTTAATAAAAGCGTTCCGTCCGGAAAATGGTTGATATCCACTTTTTTATTGTTTATTCTGATCATATTCCCCTCCTTTGATGCACTTATGCCCAATAGTTACCCTGCCTTTGTCTGTAATCTCCTCATTTTCGCCTTTTATACAATCTGTATCTGACACATCTTCATGGCCTCGAGCGCGTTTGCGTGGCTCTGCGGCGTGACGCCTGCGCAGCACTTTTCTATGACCTGGACGGGAACTTCCGGCATGTTGGCCTTGATCAGCAGCGCATTGGAGATGACGCAGATGTCCGTGCAGAGCCCGATCAACGTAACGCTTTCGATCTCCTTGTCAGCCTTTAGATACTCCGCGAGCGCGACGGAGCCAAATGTCGGCTTATCAAATATTTTCATGGCGCCCGTCCTTAACACTTCCAGCTTCCTGTCAAGCTGCCATCCGTCTGTTCCCTCGATGCAGTGCGGCACAGGGAGATTTTTGCCCTCCTGCGTCTCCAGATAATCGTCATGGTGCGTATCCCTTGTAAAGATCACTTCCCCGTCAAAGGCGCGGACGGCCTGCGCCACGTTGTCAACGATGGCGACGGCTTCCATTGTCCCAAGCGCACCGTCGATAAAATCCTTCTGCATATCTACGACTACCAATACTTTCCTCATACAAACTCCCCTCTGCCCGCCTCTGCGGGCGTACAAACCAGGATGGTGAAATCCCTGATTTCACACGAATCCCTTTCCTTTCCAAACTCCTGCGCCACATTGCTCCACAAGCATAACCAAAAACAATGTTTGAACTTTTCTTGTTATTTACTTGATAATAACAATATAGCACACCGTTTTGCTTCTGTCAATTTCTTTATATCAAAAAGATAATAAGATTTATTTCAGAAAAGCGAACGCCGCCAAAACAATCCTGCAAAAAAATTTCAAAATTCACGCCACCCTCTTAAATATTCCTGTATTTGAGCCGATAACATAAATATAATAGAAGGTTCTTACCATTTTATGGTAAATCCACGAAAAGCAATTGATTTTTGAGACATAACGGTATAAAATAATAGTAACAATAAATCATATTTTATTTATTAGGTGAAGGAGTGGTGAACGAATGAATTTCTGGAATTCTACAAATTCAATGTTTGGCTCAAACAACTCGACGAACTTATACAGCCTGTTCTCCGAGAGGGCTTCCATAAAAAACGGTACATACAAGAGACTGCTCAAGTCTTACTTTGGCACAGTGGGCGGTGACTCGGACGGAAATACAACAACGAGAAAAAACCGTGGTTCTGACATTATCGACAAGCTGCTCAAGGAGAAGATGTATCCTACCGTTTCTAAGGAGACCAAGGAGGCAAATGCCAACCTGACTTCCGGGCTTGGCAGCCTGCAGTCATCTGTTTCCGCACTGCAGAAAGAAAGCACCTACGAGGACACAGAGAATGGCGCTACTGCAGCGGATAAAGTTGTAGCCGCAGTGAAGTCCTATGTGACCAGCTACAATGACGTTGTGACAGCGTCCAAGAGCTCCACGCTCTCAAACAAGACCGCTTATGTGGCAAATATGATGAGCACTACCTCGAAGTATGCAAATGAGTTGTCAGAGATAGGTGTCTCCCTCAAGCAGGACGGAACACTCCAGCTTGACGAGACAAAGTTAAAGGCTGCCGACATCTCAAAGGTTCAGAAGCTGTTCTCTTCGGATAATATCCAGAGTTACGGCTCAACGATCGCTTCCCGCGTGAAATTTGCAGGCGGCGGTTCGGGCTCTACCACAAACAAAACGGACAATAAGACAGATACCAGCACTGATACAAAGAAGCCCGCCATAACAGGCGCTGCTGGTCTTAAGACGGACGGCGAGGCGCTCGCGTCAAGTGAACTGTTTGCAAAGAGCAAGGATAAGGACGGCAACGAGACCTACAATGTTGACAAGATCCTCTCTACAGCCAAGAGCTTTGTGAGCAATTACAACAAAATGTTTGACAATGCTGAATCCAGTGCAAACTCTGGCGTAATCTCAAACCTTGCGTACATCAGGGAGCGCACGAAGAATAACTCCAAGACACTTGAAGAGTTCGGATTCACCGTGGACAAAAAAGGCCGGATGACACTTGATGAGGACACCTTCAAGAAGGCTGACATGGAAAAAGTGCAGAACTTCTTCAAGGATTATGGCTCTTATGTTGCAAGCAACGCATCTCGGGTAAACTACTACATGAACACAAACGCAAACGCAGCCAGCGGCTATACGTCAAAGGCATCCTACAACATACCACCTGTCTCTGATTATAGCGCATCAATATAATTATAATGGATTTTAAAATGGGTTGAATCATTTCAACCCATTTTATATATGTTCTCATCATTGACAATCACAAACTGGTTTCTCCTTTTGACCAGCCTGCTGTCATGATTCACCACATCGCACACAAAATCCTTAAATGCAGACTTGATGTAGGAAAACCCCCTGATTTTTCGGTCCATCGGGATATAGAGCGTGCCATTATCAATGCATGGCCCGCCAAGCGGACACTGGTAAGAAATCTGGTCTGTCTGGTATAACACCCCTTGTTGATTTAGTATATATGTTCTATCTGTCCCCGCGCTGTCCTTCAATAGCAAGAGCCAACCTGACGCCGCGCTGTCATGGTGAATCCCATAAGAAATGACATCCGTGTCATATTTTATCTCCACGTTTGTCCCGCTGACATTCAGGATCAGCTTGCCGCAATAGTAGTTCACGACGCAGTAGCTGCCTGCGTCCACCGCAAACCAGGCTGTATTACTGCACTTACAGACAGTCCTGATGCTGTTGCCCATCTTCAGGACTGTCATCTCGGTAAACGTATTCTGTCTGGAAATAAAATAAATATGACTCCCCTCGACGGCAATATGGCTTTTGTGCTTTTTGTCTATTCTGTACTCTTTTTCCGAATAAATCACAAACGCATCGGACAAATCCTCAACGAGATAACCTTCATCTGTATAATAATACCGCACACCATATTGGTATTTCACACTTTTTCCCTGACGGATATCATTGATCCTCCCATTTTGGTCCAGATAAAGCGTTTCGTTAAAAACGGTTCGGACCTCCTGTGCGGACAGCAGCGCTAAGATTCTTAATCCGCCCGCAATGCCAAGCAGACGCGGTTTTGTCTGAATCTTTGCATTGTTGTCGCACAGCGGACACGCGTTATATTTTCCATAATAGTATTCCTTGTCAGCGCTGCAGTACTTGAGATTGCCCATCAAGTCAGAGAGCTCACAGGATAGCTCCCTGCTTTTGTTCTGAAAAATATTGTCAAATGCATCAATAAGGGACGGCGAAAGCACCTTCCAGGACCTGATAGTCTTAGGGATCGTGACCTGCGGATTATCTATGACGGAAATCCCCTTCTGCATCCGCTCCAAAATGTTTATGTCCGGCTCCATCGTCCCACCAAAAGGGTGAATCCTTGTCAGCAGCTTCCATGCCAGGACCGCAAAGGAATAGGTATCCGTCCCCGCGTCAAAATCGTTGGCATGCAGTAGCGGATCGCAGAACAAATCCATTGCCACCTCGCACCGCTCGTTCTCCACCGACCAACTGTCGCAATCGATCAGGTAGAGATTGAACTGTTCGTCAAACAGAATGTTCTGATCATTCAGATCCCCTATATAAATCTGGCTGCGGTGGAGCTGCCTGATAATATCCTGCAGCTTTACCAGCACGGATAGGATCTCCTTCATCGTAATGTTGTTTGCTGCAAGGAACTTCCGGTTCGCAAGCTTTTTGATCTCCTCCCCCTCCACTCTGTTCATGGAAAATCCGATAAATGCACCGCTTCTGTCCGTAACGACCTCCCTTGGGCAGACGGCTTCCCCGGGAAGCAACCCTGACAGCGCCCGCTGTATGAGCAGCTGCACTTTATTCTGTTTTGACCGCAGGTTCACAGACGGCTTATAAATCTTGACAACCTGCTCATGATATTCATAAATCAGTCCCTCGCCGCCCTCCGCCAGCGGCGTCTTTCCCGCACAGTCAAATACAATCGCCATATTCATTCCCCCCATTCAATGACCAGGCTGTATCAAGATTAAAAGTAATCGCTGAACAGGTCCCGCCTCAACTCCTGTAAAATCAAGGAATTTGGCACCTAAAACACGATTGTGATATCGTCCTGAAACAGCTTCTGGCTGCGGTTGATCAGCCGTTTGACTTTCACGTCTCTACCCGATTGCAGCGATTCGATAAACGCAATCTTCAGCGCCTCATTATCGGACTGCACCAGATACCGCAGCCCGTCAGACGCCACCCCTATGTTTTTGTACTCTTTTTTGGCATAATCGCGCACGGTGAAGCCAACGCCGTCCTGATAGAATGTGAGCTGGTCCGCACTGCAATAATTATACGCATAATATTTCGGATATTCGCCGTCACTTAGCTCCTCAAAAGTGATATGCCCCTCTGTATCCTCCAGTATGATATAGCCGTCCCCGCAGCAGGATGCCCTGAAAAAGTCCTCATACTCCTCGACCTGCAAAATCGTAAAGCACAGATAGTCCCTGATCGACGACGGTGACTGCCCGAAAAGACTGACCAGCCGCTTAAAAATCTGTTTCGTGCTGCATCCCAGCCCTGACAGATGACAGTATATTTTCACCCCAACCTCACTGTGCGCGCCTTCCGAACAGCCGTCGCACACTACCTTCCGATTCCCTTTTTCATATCCATAATCCTGACAGTTCTGCCCGTATGCAAGGTGCTGCGCACCGATTTTATTGACAAACATGGATACCCCCCTTTTTATATCTGGAAAAAATCCTCCCCGTCCGCAACGACTGATTTTGAGGATTCAATAACAGACTTTGACAGGCAGTCAAATGCCCTGCGAAGCTCGCCCGCCGAGCTTGTGACATCGAGGATGTTTCGGAATCCCAGCGCTTTTGCCTCCTTTGCCGCCTCGCCGCCAAAACTGATAAACGCTGTCGTGATCTCCTCGTCGTTTAAGTAGTCCACACACTTTTTCGCCTCGCCAAAGCTGTTTTTGGACGCATTGTCCAGCCCGTCGCTGAATACTGCAAACACCGCCTTTACGCGCACACCCTGGTCCTTCAGGTAACGCCTGTAGTCCCGCAGCTTTGATGTGCCCTCCGTGACTGCATCGTACATGGCCGTGCAGCCGCCAGCCCTGAATGACGTATCAAACTCACTGATCCGTTTGTATCCGCCAATGGTGATCGCATCCTCAAAATCCGCCCGCGCGACCAGGATCTCATCAGCCTCCTTCGAGTTGGCCAGCGCGTCCTTGAACGCCAGAAGGCTCTGCTTCATGTCGCTGTGGAAAGCGTCCATAGAGCCTGACTGGTCGATTCCCAGAAACATAAGGTTAATGTTCTCGCTGTCAATCTCCTCGACAGACGTATTCTCAAGCTCGATTTCCTCAAGACCGTCGATTTCCAATTCTATCGCATTGTTGTATCCGCTCATGATATTTCCCTCCTATTTTCACCAAAACTGCCAGAAATCCCTGTTTGAAGACTACGGTTTCTCACGACAGTATCCTATCTGTACTCTTTACTATATTTACCTGATACTTTTTCTTAAAATCCGCAAAGGTCTGGTCTGTCGCTGCCTCAAAACCCGGAATTGGCGACATGCAGTCCTCAAGAATGTAAATCTTGTGCGTGATTTCCGGTCTGGTCTCATAGTATTCCAACATCTGCCTGATGCTCTCTAACACGCAGTGACTCTTGGCCTCGCCTGCAATCACAATTTTGTCATAGTGCTCGATCTTGTTGAGAAAATCCAGATTAATATACCCCTTTGTGTCGTACTCCGGCCTGATCACACCGTACATTTCCGAGAGCGGATCCTGTCCTTTGACAAGCCGCTGCACGACGGCCTTCTTGGCGACAGAGTGGAAATAGACCATATTGGAAAACTGGTTTTCGAGCGCACAGCCAAACGTGCCCTGAATGCAGTGGTATGGCCAGATACACAGCGTCTTTTTTCCATCCTGCTCCAAATGCGCTACATAATCCCGCGAGGCAATCGGATTGATGACGGCCCTCCACCGCCCGCTGTCCAGATCTGCCAACGTGATCGCCGTGTACGGCGCCGGATTGCTGCCGTTCTCGTCGATCCACCAGCAGGGGTGAAAGATCTGATGCGGTGCGTGCGTGTCGATCGACACCGCGATGTTTGATATCTGGTCCATATGATCATAGAGAAACCGTGTCATGCGCGCCACATCCCCGTGCGCGCCGGGAACCCCCAAAGCCCCATTGTCCATAAAATCCTGCTGCACATCGATTCCGATAAACAGGACGCGCTCGCGGTTCTGTTTGGACGGCACCAGCTGCTCGTCGTCTGCCATTTTTAAGATTGCGTTGAGCGCAATCGGGTTCTCCGCATTTCCGATCGCATTGACATTCACGATATCTGTATAGTTCGTCTTCATGAAAATCCCTCCCTGTATTTGATATTTGTTATTATTCATTTGATAATAAGACTATAACACACCAGGAAGAATGTGTCAATATCTTTTTATCAAAATAATCAAAAGAATATGGCAGGCATTTATCTTATACAAAAAAAAACAGCTGCCACACTTTCGTGTAGCAGCCATTCACCTTCTCTATCCTCTTATCATCGCTATTCCACAAGCTCATACTCCGCGCCATCATACCCGATATACCGCACCGTGCCAAGATCAATCGCGTCAACACTCTGTGCCGCATCGACCACCGGTATGCATCTGTCCTTTCTGACAAACAGCGGCACCTCGCACAGCGCCACCTCGACATAGTGCGTGCCCTGTTCTAGCACCTCCTCATAGATGCTTCCGTCCGGCATAAACTTCACAAACTTCATCTCCTCCGGCAGATACACAGTCCTGCCGCTCACGTTCTGCGTGTAGACCGGCGCGATCATCACCTCGTTTCCAAGCATGAGCTGGTCCTCCGTCTCCACCGCGCGCCTGTCACCAGGATAGTCAAACCCAAGCGGACGAAAATACATCTCATCGCGCTCAGCCGCCTTTACATACTCGCTGTAAAGATACGGGATCAGCCGGTAGCGCACGCCAATCACATGGCGGAAATCCTCGATGTGCTCAAACTGATAGCACTCCTGTTCCCTCGTCCCGAGCGCGGCGTGGTTTCGCATCAGCGGCGTGAACACGCCAAGCGCCAGCCAGCGCAGCAGCAAATCGCGCGTCGTGTCGGAACCAAAACCGCCAAGGTCCGCGCCCGTATACAAAAATCCGCACATGTTTAACGACGGCATCATCTTGAGATTCAGCAGAATATGCGACCACCAGGACTGGTTGTCCCCCGTCCAGATTCCGCCATAGCGATGCATTCCGATATAGGAGGAGCGCGAGAACAGCAGCATTTTCCTGTCAGGCGCGATCGCCTGCAGCGCCTCGCCCGCAGCCCTTGTCATATTGAAGCCATAGAGATTGTGCACAAGGTCATGGCGCACCCGCTGCCCGTTGACATTGTGATAAAACCGCCTGTAGTCCTCGGGACTGTTCTGCAAATGCTCGATACAGCTCCTGACCTCCCACGGAATCGCATTGGCATTGTTCATAATATCCTCCGCTCCGTCATCATCCGCACCGCCGTCCGGCGCCTTCACATAGTCGGCAATCGCCTGGTTGAGCGCCCTGATGCCCTCCTCCGAGTAGAAGATCGCAGGCTCGTTCATGTCATTCCAGAAACCGTCAATCCCAAGGTCGGTGAGCACCTTATATTTCCCGCCAAACCAGGCACGCGCATCAGGATTCAGCACATCCGGGAAATGCGTCCAGCCAGGCCACACAGCCGCCACGAAGTCCGAGCCGTCCGCACGCTTGCAGAAATACCCTTTTTCCACGCCCTCCTCGTAAATGTCATACCCCTCCTCAATCTTCACACCCGCGTCGATAATCGGAATCAGGTGAATGTTTTTGGCCTTCATCTGCTGCACAAACTGGCCAAAATCCGGGAACCGCTCCGGGTTGACCGTAAAATCCTTGTAGTCCTGCATGTAATCGATATCCATGTATACCATGTCCAACGGAATCCGGTTGTCCCTGTAGCCCTTCACCACACCTTCAATGTCCTCCGCCGTCTTGTAGCCCCAGCGGCTCTGTCCAAACCCAAAGGCATACTTCGGCGCAATATAGCTCTTTCCAATCATCCTGCGAAACTGTTTTGCCACATCATATGCACTCTCGCCGGTAATGACATACAGATACAGGTCTGCCC
>CAJUQZ010000040.1:23980-28790 GCA_910588755.1 uncultured Lachnospiraceae bacterium
GTCAGCAGCTCCTGCCTCGTAAAGCCGATGTCAAAGCAGATATCGGACGGATAGTCGAAAAACAGTCCGACATGCTTTTTCCCCGAAATGATCACAAAATTATGCGCGCCGTACAGCGAAACTTTTTCCTCCGTGTGGTGCGGGTCGTCGGTGCAGTTGCTCACATAGCGGTAACCCCGCTTGTTGATACCGCGGTTTGCCTCACCTAACCCGTACACAACGTCGCTCTCCTCCATCTTAAGACTGCACGCAAACCCGTCCTCCAGTGAGATTTCAAGCAAAATCTCATTCAATAAACCACCGTCCGCCTGCCCTGCATACGCCACCGCCGCAAGCTCTTCCGTCACCGCCTCCGTCTCAAACGGACTGCCAAACACATACTTTTCTACCATAATAAATCCCTCCTGTTTTATTTTTCACACTTTTTTATAAAGTGTTCCAATTCCTTATCCGCGAAACAGCTTTGCGAAAGCCACGCCCACCAGAACGGCCGTGACGCACTCCGCAGCCGGAAAGGCCAGCCAGACACCGTTCATGCCCATCAGCGCCGACAGCGCAAAAGCGCACAAGATAATCGCCACAAACCCCCTCGAGATAGACGAGGTAAACGCCCATTTTGCCGCCTCTGTCGCGCTTAGAACACCTGTTCCAAAAATATTGAAGCCCGCAAACACAAACCCGGTAAAATACAGCCGCAGCCCCGTGACGGCATACGCCGCAAGCGCCGCGTTCCCCTCCTTGTTAAACACCGCCGTGACAGGCTCTGCCAGCACATAGATCGCCGCGTAAATAATCACCGCAAACACAAGCGCCGTTCCCACGCCAAGCCTCACAACTTTCCGGACCGACGCGTGCGCCCCCTTTCCATAATAGTCGCTAAGAAGCGGCTGCGCCCCCTGCGATACCCCGTTAAAGACAGCCGCCGCCACAAGGGATGTGTTTGCGACCACACCGTACGCCGCCACGCCGACATTCCCGGCAAGCCTTAGGATAATCATGTTAAAGACGACCGTCGTCACCCCCGACGAAATCTCCCCGACAAACGCGGAGACCCCCAGCTGGCAGGACGCCAGAAGCTTTTTTACAGAGGGCGCCGCCCATTGGAAGCGGATCGTGCACCGCCTGGAAAACAGATGCGTGCAGCAGATCGCCACGCCGAGTACCGGGGAGAGCGCCGTCGCAAGCGCAGCCCCGCGCATTCCCATGTCCAGCGGAAACATCAGCACATAGTCAAATACGACATTGAACAGGCTGCTAAAAAGCGTCGCGGCCATCGCCACAGCAGGGGCCCCATCATTGCGGACAAACGCGTTGCAGATGTGGTTCCACATAAAAAACGGGGCAAACATCATGAAAATCGACGTGTACTCCGCCCCCACCGCGACAATCCGCTCATCGCCGCCAAGCATCGCCACCACCCTGTCCGGCACCGCTATGCCAATCAGAATGAAAACCACGCCAAAGACCAGCGCCCAGAACAATGCGTTGGAAAAATACGTCTCCGCACTTTGATCCCCCCGCGCCCTGAGAATCTTAAACCGGATCGCCGCCCCGACGCCCATCATAGCGCCGATGGCAAAAATCAGGCTGTACACCGGCAGCACCAGATTGAGCGCTGTGATGCCATCCGCCCCCTCCGCCATCGATATAAAAAACGTGTCTGCCAGGATATAGACCGAGATTCCCAGCATCCCTAAGATGTTCTGGGACACATATTTCACAAAGAGCTTTTTTTCAGACATTTTGGCACCTCCGGAGCATATACTTAAAGGATACTATCCCTGCCGCACACCTGTCAAGCGATTTCCAAATCCGATTTTTTTATCGAATTTTGTCGAATGCTTGTGTAAATTGAAAAAATATGGTAAATTTGTAACAGACTAAGGAACTGTATATAAATAACATTGCCGGATTGCGCGGTATATGTCTTCAAGCGCGCCGTTCCAGTTCCTAAATGAGGTGGTGATTACAACGAAACGAAAATATGCCAGTCAGAATGTATACGATGCACTGCAAAACAGATTCCACTATATTTTTAACGAATTTGACAATATCTTTGTCTCCTTTTCAGGCGGTAAGGACAGCGGACTGCTGCTGAACCTGATTCTGGACTTTCAGAAAAAATACTATCCTGCGAAAAAGATCGGTGTATTCCATCAGGATTTTGAGGCGCAGTATACACTCACATCCGAGTACGTCGAACGCACTTTTGCCAGAATTGAGAAGGATGTAGAACCCTACTGGGTATGTCTACCGATGGCAACCCGGACGGCCCTCAGCAACTATGAAATGTTCTGGTATCCCTGGGACGATACCAAGGAGGACTTGTGGATTCGCCCCATGCCGGATCATCCCTATGTCATCAATATGAAAAACAATCCGATGACGACTTATCACTACCGGATGCACCAGGAAGAGCTGGCAAAACAGTTTGGACGGTGGTATCGCATCTCCCACGGAGACAGAAAAACCATCTGCCTGCTCGGTATCCGTGCCGAGGAGTCCATGCAGCGTTACAGCGGTATTTTGAACCGGAAATATGGCTATGACAACACCTGCTGGATCAGCAAACAGTTTAAGGATGTCTGGTGTGCCTCCCCGATGTACGACTGGTCCATCTATGATGTGTGGCACGCCAACTATGTGTTTTCCTACGATTATAACCATTTATATGACCTCTACTATATGTCCGGCCTGAAACTGGACCAGATGCGCGTTGCCTCCCCGTTTGGCGATTATGCCAAAGAGAGCCTGAATCTGTACCGCGTGATCGATCCAGAGATCTGGGCAAAGCTGGTTGGCCGCGTAAAGGGCGCTAATTTCGGCGCCATCTACGGAAAGACGAAGGCGCTTGGCTACCGCAACCTGACGCTGCCGGAAGGCCATACATGGGAGTCCTACACAAAGTTTTTACTGGACACGCTCCCGGTGCGCCTCCGCAACAATTACATCAAAAAATTCCAGACCTCCATCGATTTCTGGCATAATGTGGGAGGCGGTCTCGAGGAAAAGACGATCGAGGAGCTCATCGAGCACGGTTATCACGTCCACCGAAACGGCGTGTCCAACTATACGCTGATGAAAAACGCACGCGTTGTCTTTGACGGAAAAATCCCTGACGACACGGACGACATCAAGTCCTCCAAGGATATCCCAAGCTGGAAACGCATGTGTTACTGTATCCTGAAAAATGACCACGTCTGCCGCTTTATGGGCTTTGGTCTGACCAAGCAGCAGAAAGAAAATATCAGCCTGCTGAAACAAAAATATCAGAACGTCGTAAACTGACAAGACATGTTCTGCAAGTTTAGCCCAATATCCTGACGGCACCCCAATTGGCGGATATTGGCAGAATGGAGGTTTTTATGACATATCAAAGTCCCGTGTATCAAGTAATCTCGGTTCCTGTTGAAAAGATCAAACCAAATACATACAACCCGAATTCCGTGGCGCCGCCGGAGCTGAAACTCCTGTATGACAGCATCAAGGAGGACGGCTACACCATGCCAATCGTCTGCTACCACGATGAGCCCGAGGACAGTTACATTATCGTGGACGGCTTCCACCGCTACCGTATCATGCTGGATTACCCGGATATCTATGAGCGCGAGCACGGCATGCTGCCTGTCTCCGTCATCAACAAACCGCTCGACCACCGCATGGCGAGCACTATCCGCCACAACCGCGCGCGCGGCTCCCACAATGTGGACCTGATGAGCAACATCATCAGGGAATTGCATGAACTGGGGCGTTCCGATGCATGGATCTCCAAACACCTTGGCATGGAGAGGGACGAGATCCTGCGCCTGAAGCAGATCACAGGACTTGCCGCGCTGTTCCGCGATATCCCGTTTGGCAACGCGTGGACGCCCGTTGATGACAAGGAAACCACGCCTGCTGCGCCCTTTCCGACGGACGACGAAAATAACGCAATCGAGTAAACGCGTCCGCGCATTAAAAAAATGCCCTGTTATAGGCATTTTTTTAATACAATTACAGTGTAAACTTGCTCATATCGTTAATCAACAGCTGAACCTTTCCCTCAAGATCCTCCACAAGCTGGTTCGCATCGTTAACCACCCTTGAAAGCTCTGTGGACATCGCGGAAGTCTCCTCCGCGACAGACGCGTTATCCTGCGCCAGATCATTGAGCACGGAAAGCGTTCCTGTGACATTCGCCCGCTGACCGTCGATCTCCTGCGTCATCGCGTCAATGGAATGCACCGACGTAAAACAGTTGACGAGCTCCTCGTGCAGCCTTTCCATAATGTGCTGTGTCTCTGTAAGGGAGTTGACCTGTAATTCCACAGCCTCGTTGATCTCCCTCATCACCACAACAGACTTCTCCGCATTGCTCTGCAGCTCTACCACCGTCTTGCCAATCTCCTCCACGGAATTGGTGGACTGGCTCGCCAGCTTCGCGATCTCGTCCGCGACAACGGAAAAGCCTTTTCCTGCCTCACCGGCCCGCGCGGCCTCGATGCTCGCGTTCAGCGCCAGCAGGCTCGTCTGGTCGGAAATCTCATTGATCAGGTTCGCCGCCACATGGATCTGCTCCACTGACTGATTGGTGCTCGCAGTCTGCTCCGCCATAGCGGAGATGCTCTGACGGGTCTTGCTGCTGATGTCAAGCAACTGTTTGAGCGTATTCATAGACTGCTCGCTGATCCGGTTCATCTCGTCCGCATTGCGGTTTAAGCTTGCCACCTCGGTTCCTGTCTGATCAATCTGGTCTGCCATCACAACGACATTGCCATTCGCCTCATCGGTGGAGGCCGCCTGCTTCGTCACATTCTCCGCGATAGAGTCC
>CAJUQZ010000041.1 GCA_910588755.1 uncultured Lachnospiraceae bacterium
CACCACTGTTATACTGTTCATTTGCTTTTATATAGTAATCATATGCATCTTTTTCCATGTATCTTATTCCTTCACAGTGCCTTGTCTGGCAGTGACTCATTCCCGTTTTTAAGGAAAACATACAGGTTGCTACCCCCTGTCTGACGCACCCACGCTGATGTCGGTGTACATGTCGAGCAGTCCGACGGTCTCTGTGGCCGGTCTGCCGTAGCTGTGGCAGCATTTGTGCGACACGGATTTTTCGCCTTCCGCCTCCTCGTCAAAAACCACGCTCATGCGCATGGCGCCAAGCGCCAGTTCACTGTCGAGATGTTTTAAAACCTCATCTATCATACTGTTATCGTGTTCCATATAACCACCCTGCCTTTCACATCATACTTTGACAACCCCAAATGTTCCCTCTCACGCACACGCATCTGTCAGTTTTTCTGTACTGCAAAACATATCTGTAAAATATCCCATCCGTCTGCTGTAATAAGCTCATTATAACAGAGGATGCAGGTTGATGCAATAAAAGCCCCTGCTTCTGTGCAAGAGCTTTTTACAGATTTTATGTCCTCATAACCTTTATATGCGGGAACCTACTGGATAAACATATTCGAGTACCCCATCAGGCTCTCATCGACTTCCCTGGCGCACTCGCGTCCCTGGCGGATTGCCTTGACAACCAGCGACTGCCCTGTGTGCATGTCGCCTGCGACGAAGATATTGTCCACACTGGTCTTGAATCTGCCTGGCGCTGTCTTTACATTGGTGCGCGCGTCCAGCTCCAGGTTAAAAGCGTCCGTGACATACTTCTGGCTGCCTAAGAAGCCCGCCGCGATCAGCACAAGCTGTGCATCGATCACCCGTTCGCTTCCCTCGACCTCCTTCATGACCATCCTGCCGCTCTCCGCGTCCTTCTCCCAGATAAGCTTCACGATCTTTACACCGCAGAGACTGCCGCTCTTGTCCTTTAGAAATTCCTTGACAGTGGACTCATAAATGCGCGGGTCATGCCCGAACAGCGCGATAGCCTCCTCCTGCCCGTAATCGGTCTTGCAGACCTTGGGCCATTCCGGCCAGGGATTGTCCGCTGCCCTGGTATCCGGGGCCTTGGGCATCATCTCGATCTGCGCCACGGACTTTGCGCCAAGCCGGATTGAAGTCCCCACACAGTCATTTCCAGTGTCGCCGCCGCCTATGATCACGACGTCTTTTCCCTTTGCGGAGACATAAGCGTTGTCCGCAAGGCTGGAATCCAGCAGGCTCTTTGTCACGCCCTTTAGGAAATCCACGGCAAAGTAAATCCCTTTCGCGTCCCTTCCGGGCGCGCTGATATCCCGGGGATTGGAGGCGCCGCACGCAAACACGATCCGGTCAAAGCCCTCGACGAGTTTCTTTGACTTTACGTCCCTGCCGATATCGGTGTTGGTGAAAAATTTGACACCCTCCTCCTCCATAATCCTGATCTTGCGCTCGATGATGTGCTTCTCGAGCTTCATATTGGGTATCCCGTACATCAGAAGCCCGCCAAGGCGGTCGCTCCGCTCAAACACGGTGACATTGTGTCCGCGCTTGTTGAGCTGGTCTGCGACGGCAAGCCCGGAAGGCCCGCTCCCGATGACCGCGACGGTCTTGTTGGTGCGCACCTTGGGCGGTTTCGCGTCCGCAAGCCCTGTCCTGTAGGCATTCTCGATGATGGCATACTCATTTTCCTTTGTCGCCACCGCGTCGCCGTTGAGCCCGCAGGTGCAGGCGTTCTCGCAGAGCGCGGGACACACCCTGGCCGTGAACTCCGGGAAGTTGTTTGTCTTTTTCAGCCTGTTGTACGCGCGCTCCCAGTTTCCTGTATACACCAGGTCGTTCCACTCCGGCACCAGATTGTGCAGCGGGCAGCCGGAGGTCATTCCGGCGATTGTCATTCCGGACTGGCAGAACGGCACGCCGCATTCCATGCACCGGGCGCCCTGCTTCTGCTGCTCCTCCACAGGAAGATGCGTGTGAAATTCATTGAAATGACTGATCCTTTCCTCCGGCGCTTCCGCTGCCGCGGTTTTTCTCTCATAATCTAAGAATCCTGTTGGTTTTCCCATCTTCTATAACCCTTATTCCTTTCTATTTCCACACTATTTATGCGTATTTGCATAAAATGCCTCAATCTGTGCCTGCTCCGCGCTGAGTCCTTTCTCTTCCATCTGCACGATGGTCTTGAGCATTCTCTCATAATCATATGGTATGATCTTCTTGAACTTCGGCAGATACGCCCCAAAGTGATCGAGAATCTCCTTGCCTTTCCCGGAGTTGGTGCACGCCACGTGCTCCTGGATCATTTCTTTGAGTTCGATCACGTCGTATTTATTGGTAATCTCGCTCATGGAGATCATTTCTTTGTTCACTCTCATGTACAGGTCGTTCTCCTCGTCGAGCACATACGCGATGCCGCCGCTCATACCGGCTGCAAAGTTCTTGCCTGTGCCGCCGAGCACGACGACGCGGCCGCCTGTCATGTACTCGCAGCCGTGGTCGCCCACGCCCTCGACAACTGCCACCGCGCCCGAGTTTCTGACGCAGAAGCGCTCACCCGCAACACCATTAATAAACGCCTTGCCGCTCGTTGCGCCGTACAGAGCCACATTGCCGACGATGATATTTTCGTCCGGCTTGAAGCTGCTGCCCTTAGGCGGATAGACAATCAGCTTGCCGCCTGAAAGGCCCTTGCCAAAATAATCGTTTGAATCGCCGGACAGCTCCAGCGTGAGGCCGTTTGGTATAAATGCGCCAAAACTCTGTCCGCCGGCGCCACTGCAGCGCACGCGGAAGGTGTCCTCCTCCAGTGTGTTGTAGTAGCGTTTTGTGATCTCGGAGCCAAAGATCGTGCCAAATGAGCGGTCTGTGTTGGTGACATCAACCTCGATGCTCTTCTTTTTCCCGGTCTCCAGCGCGCCACCTAGCTGCTTTAACAGCACCTTTTCGTCCAGTGTCTTTTCCAGCTCAAAATCGTACACCTGTTTAGGGTCAAATACTGCTCTTTCTTTCTGGTACGGGTTGTTCAATATCAGGCTTAAGTCAAGCTTCACGGTTCCCTCCGGAAGTCTGTCTTTCATCTTTAACAGGTCTGTGCGCCCGACCAGATCGTCTACGGTGCGGACGCCGAGCTTTGCCATGTACTCGCGGAGCTCCTGTGCGATAAACCGCATGAAGTTCATGACATATTCGGGTTTGCCCTTAAAGCGTTTTCTAAGCTCGGGGTTCTGCGTCGCGACGCCCACCGGGCAGGTGTCAAGATTGCACACGCGCATCATCACGCATCCCATCGTCACAAGCGGCGCCGTCGCAAAGCCAAACTCCTCCGCGCCAAGGATCGCGGCGATGGCAACGTCGCGCCCTGTCATCAGCTTGCCGTCGGTCTCGATGCGGACTTTATTGCGCAGGCCGTTCTGAATCAGCGTCTGGTGCGTCTCCGCAAGCCCCAGCTCCCACGGAAGTCCGGCATTGTGGATCGAGCTCTTTGGCGCCGCGCCTGTACCGCCGTCATAGCCGGAGATCAACACCACCTGTGCGCCGGCTTTTGCGACGCCTGCAGCGACTGTGCCCACGCCTGCCTCCGAGACAAGCTTGACACTGATCCTCGCATCTTTATTGGAATTTTTCAGGTCATAGATCAGCTGTGCCAGATCCTCAATCGAATAGATATCGTGGTGTGGCGGAGGCGAGATCAGGCCGACGCCGGGCGTCGAGTGTCTGGTCTTTGCTATCCACGGATAAACCTTGCCGGCGGGCAGATGACCGCCCTCGCCGGGCTTTGCCCCCTGCGCCATCTTGATCTGGATTTCCTGTGCGCTCACCAGATATTTGCTGGTCACGCCAAACCGCCCGCTTGCCACCTGCTTGATCGCCGAGCAGCGGTTGAGTCCGTCCGCGCCGATGACCATGCGCTCGAGATCCTCGCCGCCCTCGCCGGAGTTGGACTTTCCGTGGAGCCGGTTCATCGCGATCGCAAGCGTCTCATGCGCTTCCTTTGAGATGGAGCCATAAGACATCGCGCCTGTCTTGAAACGGGTAACGATGCTGTCCACGCTCTCAACCTCGTCGAGCGGGATACTTTTCTTTGGATAATTAAAGTCCATCAGTCCCCTGATATTGCGGACGCTGTTCTCATCGTCAATCATGTCCGAGTACTGCTTGAACATCTCATAATCGCCACGCTGGGTGGACTGCTGCAGCATGTGGATTGTGGCGGGATTGTACAGATGCTCCTCCGCGCCGCCCCTCGACTTGTGCTGTCCGGGGCTGTCAAGTGTCAGGTCTGTCGCAAGCCCCAGCGGGTCAAACGCCAAAGAGTGCAGGTCGTCAACCTCCTTTGCGATATCCTGCAGCGTGATGCCGCCTACCCGGCAGACCGTGTCCGTAAAATATTTACTGACCACGTCCGCGTCAATGCCGATCGCCTCAAATATCTGGGAACCCTGATAGGATTGAATCGTCGAAATCCCCATTTTTGACGCAATCTTGACAATCCCGTGAAGGATCGCGTCATTGTAGTCATCCACCGCCGCATGATAATCCTTGTCGAGCATGCCGTTGTCGATCAGCTCCCTGATGGACTCCTGTGCCAGATAGGGATTGACCGCGCAGGCGCCGTATCCGATGAGCGCCGCAAAATCATGCACCTCCCGCGGTTCCGCGGACTCGATAATCAGGGCGACACTTGTTCTTTTCTTCGTGCGGATCAAATGTTTTTGCAGCGCTGACACCGCAAGGAGCGAAGGAATCGCCACATGGTTCTCGTCCACGCCGCGGTCGGAGAGGATAATAATGTTCACCCCTTCCCTGTAGGCGCGGTCCGCCTCCACATACAGGCGGTCAATCGCACGCTCAAGGCTGGTATTCTTGTAGTAAATAATCGGAATGACCTCAACCTTGAAGCCCTCGCGCTTCATATTTTTAATCTTTAACAGGTCTGTTATCGTGAGAATCGGATTATTGACCTTGAGCACGTTACAGTTTTTCTCTGTGTCGTGCAGAAGGTTTCCGTCCTTCCCAATATAGACGGTCGTTGATGTGACAACCTCCTCGCGGATCGCGTCGATTGGCGGGTTTGTCACCTGGGCAAACTGTTGTTTGAAATAATGGGACAACTGGTGGTGTGTCTTTGACAATACCGGAATCGGCGTATCGACTCCCATCGCGCCGATGCTCTCCCCGCCGTTTTTTGCCATCGGCAGGATACTTGTCTGGAGCTCGTCGTACGTGTAGCCAAAGGCCTTCTGCATGCGCTGCCGCTCCTCGTCCGAGAACGCCGGCACGCGCACATTTGGAATCTTTAGTTCTTTTAACGTGACGAGGTTGGAATCCAGCCACGCTCCATACGGATGGCTCTTTGCATATTTTTCCTTCAGCGTGTCGTCATCGACCACCTCGCCCTTCACCGTGTCAACCAGGAGCATCTTACCGGGGCGGAGTCTGTCTTTCTTCACGATCTTCGACGCGTCGACCGGCAGCACGCCGACCTCCGACGACAGAATCAGCTGGTCATCGGACGTGATGTAATAGCGCGATGGGCGAAGACCATTTCTGTCAAGCACCGCGCCCATGATATCCCCGTCCGAGAAGAGAATGGACGCCGGGCCGTCCCACGGCTCCATCATCGTCGCATAGTACTGATAAAAATCCTTCTTGGACTGTGACATGGTCTTGTTGTTTGCCCACGGCTCGGGTATGGTAATCATGACTGCGAGCGGAAGCTCCATGCCGCTCATCACCAGAAATTCCAGCGTGTTGTCAAGCATGGCCGAGTCGGAGCCCTGCGCGTTGACCACCGGCAGCACCTTGTGAAACTCGCGGCTTAGATACTCGGACTCCATATTTTCCTCGCGTGCAAGCATCTTGTCAACGTTTCCGCGGATTGTGTTGATCTCGCCGTTATGTACGATAAAGCGGTTCGGGTGCGCGCGCTCCCAGCTCGGGTTCGTGTTGGTCGAAAAGCGGGAGTGCACGATCGCGATGGCTGATACATAATCCGCACTCTGCAGATCCTTAAAAAATGTCCGGAGCTGTTTTACCAGAAACATTCCTTTATAGACAATCGTCCTGCTGCTTAGCGACACCACGTACGTATTGTCGGAACTCTGCTCAAACACGCGCCTTGCGATGTAGAGTTTTCTGTCAAAGGCAAGCCCTTTTTCTACATTTGCCGGTTTTCTCACAAAGGCCTGCATGATGTTTGGCATACACTCCACCGCCTTGTGTCCGAGCACTGCCGGCACGCACGGCACCTCGCGCCAGCCTAAAAACTCAAGTCCTTCCTTCTCGACAATGATCTCAAACATCTTCTTTGCCTGGTTTCTCTTGAGCTCATCCTGCGGGAAGAAAAACATGCCCACGCCATATTCCCGCTCGCCGCCAAGCACAATGCCGAGCGGCTTTGTGACCTTCACAAAAAAGTCATGGCAGATCTGGACTAAGATACCGACGCCGTCACCGGTCTTCCCCTCCGCGTCCTTTCCGGCCCTGTGTTCTAAGTTCTCCACGATCCGCAGGGCGTTCTCGACGGTTCCGCGCGTCTTGGTCCCCTTAATATTGACCACCGCACCGATCCCGCAGTTATCGTGTTCAAATTCAGCCCTGTGAAGCGGCGCTTCCGGGACATTCATCCTTGCATCAAACATCTTTTTTCTCCTTATACTTGTTCTAAATTCCTTTGGGTGCCCGTGTACATAAAAAGGCAACCAAAAAAACAGCTGTTAACCGTCTTTGGTTGCCTTGAAACTCAATATTGTCTTGTGCTTTTCACATTATATGAAATTTTTCCTGATTTGTAAAGCCTTTCCCGCTAATTTTTTCAAAAAGTTTTGATATAGCGTATCAAAATGTGCGTTTTAGTGTACTTCGTGGTCAGATCGTCTCCCCGTGGCCCACCAGCCGAAACCCATTTTTCCCGGCCGCCTTCACATCGTAGAGCACCTTGTCCGCCTCCACAAAAAGCGCCGCGGGCGGAAGGGCCTGCGCGGTGTAAACCGCTCCTAAGCTGATGGAGAGATGATGGAGATGTCCTTGGTAATTCATCTCTGTATTCATGCCCTCTACGAGCGTCTCAAAGATCGCCTGCCCGTCCGCCTGGCCAACCCCAAACATGCAGACTATAAACTCGTCGCCGCCGTAGCGCGCCACGACCGTGTTCTCTCCCGACATGCGGTCGAGTCTGCCTGCAAGGAGCCTGAGCGCCTCATCGCCGCCCGCGTGTCCCATCGAATCGTTCACGGACTTGAAATTATCCAGATCGAGCACGGCAAATATCACAGACACGTCCTCCCCATATTTTAACGAAAGCTCCTGCACGCGTTTCTCGTAGCCTGTCCTGTTGTAGAGCCCGGTCAGCGCGTCCCTGTCCGCCACGTCCTGAATCCGCTGCTTCTCCTCCACGGTCTCCTGCACGTTCACAATCTTTCCAATCAGATGGCTTGGCTGTCCGTCCTCCCCCGCTATGCGGTAAGCGATCATGCGATACCACTGTTTTGCGCCCGCACAGTCCTCCAGCTCAAAATCGTCCGTCGTCGTGGCCTCGTTCTCCTTTGCCCGATTGCAGTTCTCGATCAGACAGTTGAGCGCCGGCCTGTCATTCGCGTAGTCCGCCAGCCTGATATCCCGCTCAAAGTCAAACTTTTTCTCAAACTTTTCCTCAAAATGGATTGCGTTTTCCCGCAGGTCGTATTCGAACACATATTCATCTGTCAAATGTGACAAAATCGCATACCGCCTGTTGTCAAGCTCCCTCTTCCTGCGGCTCTTTCGCCTTTCACGCCACACGGCCAGCAGGGCGCCCGCCATCAGCAGCAGGATTCCAAGCCCCACCATGACCGCCGTGAACGGATTCTCCTTGACAAACCGCGCAAATGTCACCGGTTTTGCCGCCGAGTCCATGTTCTGCAGCAACACCATCTGCACGGTGTCCTCCGGTATGCTGTAGATACATTTATTGCAAATCGCAATCAGCCTGCTGTCCACATCATTTGCGAACGCAAATCCAAGCTTTGTCTTCTCTGTCAGCGGCACTACGACGACATGCTCACACTCCTGATCACGCATGTAATACTCGGCGCTGTAGTAATTGGCCACACCGTATTCCACGTCGCGCGCATTGATCTGCCTCACAGCCTCGGCGATCGAATCCACCCTCACTGTGTCAAACTTGTCCACCGGCCTTATGGTATTATTCCCGCCGAACACCACCGCCTGCCTGCTGCCTTCGAGCTGGTTCATCTCGATCGTATCGTTTCGCATCAGCACATTGATGTACTCGATATATTCCCTCGAAAATTTAATCCTCTTTGTGTACAGAGGGCTGTCCTGGACGCCTGCCGCCATGTCGAGCTCTCCTGATTCGAGCGCCTGCACCAGCTCCTCCTCACTGTCATATCCTGTATACACAAGTTCCAGGTTCGTATTGTCCGCGATTGTCTGGCACATCACCGCGCACAGTCCCTCAAAGCGCTGCCCCGACAGCTCGTCTCCCACCTCGTACTGAAACGGGGCATACCCCCTAAGATAGCCGACGCGCAGACTTTTCTTGCTCCCGATATACTCATTCTCTGTCGGCGAGAACATGATATTGTAATCTGACTTGAAAAACCCCTCCTCCTGGCTGTCCACTGCCTCGTCTTCCGCTTGCGCCGCGGCGGACAGCGCAAGCGTCTCGCTCCTGTCAAGCAGCGTCATGCCGTCGGGCCTCGCATCTTCCCAGCGCCGGTTCCACTCCTGCATAATCTGGTCAAAGGACTCGCTTCCCTGCTTTGCCGCGTTTAAAATGCGCCTGAGCTCATCTGCGTCTGTCGGGTCTATCGCCTGAAGCATATTCTGGTAAATCGAATAATTGTCGCCGGTGTAGGACTCGTTTCTCACCGGGACGACATCTTCCATATTGCTGTATGTATCGGAATACGGGTCGGTCTTCACTATGGAGATCAGCTCCCTGTTCAGCGCATAGCCTGACTCATCAAGCAGATATTCGACAAAGGCCTTGGCTGTATCAACATTCTCACTGTCTTTTTTCACCGCGTAACAGTAGTCCGTGTTGAGCGTCGCGTACTGTTTTCCGCCAATCTCATTTGGAAACGGCATAAAGCCTATCGAATCTTTGTTCCTTCCTGCCGCCTTCACCTGTGACAGCGCCCACGAACCGATGAAAATGCAGCCACACCGCCCTTCATTCAGATCCTTGCAGGTGACATCCCAGTCGACGTTGTTCCCGATCCCCTCCGTGTATCCGCCGGCCTCCAGGTCATAGAGCATCTGATATACCGCATAGTATGTCCCGCCTTCTGTAAAGGGATCTTTTTCACAGACAAATTTACTTCCCTTGTAAGCGGGATCACCCGTCATCTCCGCGTAGGGAAAGTCAACCCAGTTGCGGATCGTCCAGTCAAAAGCGCTGTTTAAGTAGACCGGAACCGCGTCCGTCCGCTCCCTGATCATGGCCATGTCATCTATAAACGCGTCAATGCTTTTGGGCATGCTGCTGATCCCCGCCTTGTAAAACACGTCCTTATTGTATGCAACCCCCATCAAGTACGCGCTTGACGGGATTGTATAGACGAGGTTCTCCGACGAATAGCCACTGTCAATATAATTGTACTTTGCCGTCAACTGGTTATAGTAGCCAAGCGGCGCAAAATAGTTTGGAATCTCCCTGTAATCCAGAAATCCCGGCACAAACAGCACATCGCCGTAATCCCCGGCCGGAAGCCGCTCCATCAGCGCATTCTCATAGTCATCAATACACTCGTATGTGACTTCCACGCCCGGGTATTTTTGTTCAAAGCCTTCAATATATTTCTGGACCTCGCTTTTTACAAGATTGAAGGTGACTTTTATTGAACCTGATATTTTCTCTCCCTGCTCCTCCTGCGCACACACTCCCGGAACCTCAAATAATCCCGCGAGCATCACAGTCAGAAGCATTACCGCCGCAATCCTGCTTCGCACTTTTCTATCCACCTGTAAGCCTCCGTATTTTGGGGAACCCCTCAGTTCCCTTTGATGATATCCCATTTTCAAAAAACATGTCTGTCCCTCCTTTTATGATAGCTCATTTTCAAAAAACAGGCAATGTTTTACGGTATAGTTTTTTGTGAAATCTTTCACAAGAATTGTTGTCATTTCCGGCATGGGATAGTATACTAATAATATCTGACTAATAAAATCTTATTAAATGTATAAGGAGCGATTGATATGCATGTATTTCAACCTATTCCAGTTGATACTTTGGAGTTCAATCCATTTGAATCGTTCGGAAAAGACTGGGCGCTTGTGTCAGCTGGTTCCAAACAGAAAGCAAACACCATGACTGTCAGCTGGGGCGGCGTGGGAGTCCTCTGGGGGAAAAATGTTGTTTTCATCTTTGTGCGCGACTCGAGGTACACCAAGGAATTTATCGATGCCGGGGACTTTTTCTCCGTCTCCTTTATGGGAAAGGAGTACAGGGAGGCTCTTAACTACTGCGGCTCCCATTCCGGCCGTGACGGGGACAAGATTTCAGGCGCCGGGCTTACATGGAATTACAAGCACTCAATACCGTTTATCGACGAGGGAAGCTTTGTCCTCCTGTGCCAGAAGCTGTCCGCGACACGGCTGACCAAGGATTCGTTCCTGTCGCCTGAGGTCTCCAAATGGTACGCAGACGGCAACCTGCACACGATGTATGTCGGGGAGATTCTTGAACTGATGGCAAGATAATATGAAAACAGGCAAGTACTCCAGCCAGTCTGATTTCCGACCGGAGTACCCGCCTGTTTTAATATTTTCTGATGCCAATGAATAATCCTACTGACAGCAAAGCAAACAGGATTCCCCACACAGGTGCGACCAGAAACGCTGTCCATGCCGCCATCTGCGACATCACAAACACGAAGATATTCGCGGACATATGCATCAGCACAGGCGCCGCGAAACACCCTGCCTCCTCATAACAGAGCGCTATGAGTACCCCCATCGCTGTACCATACAGAAACTGCGGCAGGTTTGCATGAAATGCACCGAACAGGAGTGCGGATGCAACAACCGCCCTGGGGACGCTGTAAAACTTTTTGATCCGGCTATAGAGCACGCCGCGAAAGACAATTTCCTCCACCACAGGAGACACCAGCCCATATAGCACAATGCCAAGCCAGACCGGCACAGAGTACTGGATTGTCTCCACCGTCTTGTACTTTTGCGAGTCAAGGATCGGATTTCCGGCGCCTGACACCGCTTCCGACACAAGTCCGATCACAATGTTGAGCGCCAGGGCCGACGATGCGCCAAACAGAACGCACAGTGCAAGCCCTGTCATTTTGTGAGGTGTCCTTTTTCCCCAAAATCCTGTTTTGAGAAATCCAACAAACTGCCCTAGTACACTTTTGTCTATGTCAATCTCCCCGTCGGTACTTGCCTCGATCAGAAAATCACCCAGCAGGAAGCACACTGCAATCAGGCTTGCCGCACCATTTACGACTGCGCTGAGCTGATGCGCGTTCTGCTCCACCCATGCTGTTATTCCCTCTATGGGCAGCGACGGGACTATGATCGCAAGCGCGAACATTGCCGCCGTCTTTACCAGCATGTAAAGCACAAATGGCTTTACGATATACGCCAGCTTCTGCAGCAGTGTCGTCCGCTTTGGCGTGATTTTTGCCTGCCGCCCTGTTTTTTTTGTCCTGTTATTTCCTGCACCCAATCTGTTTCCGCCTTTCGATAAAAACCTTCTTGTATCCCCGTTCCTGTTCATTACAAAATCATTGCATCAGCAATTCTTCCAGCGCGTCCACTGTATCGACGATAAAGTCCGCTCCCGCCTGCTCCAGTTCGCCATCCGGCGCATAGCCAAAGGACACCCCGACCGACGTGATCCCGTGCTCCTTTGCCCCTTCGATGTCAAATCTGCGGTCGCCCACCATCGCCACCGCAGCCTTTTTCTCTGCAGGCGCCATTTCGGAAGGCAGCATCTGATGCAGCGCCTCCTCGACGACCTCCTCCTTTTTGCTGCGCGTTCCGTCCATATTACTTCCTATTATATAATCAAAATACGTTCTGATGTGAAAATAGTCCAGTATGCGTTCCACAAACACTGTCGGCTTGCTCGACGCAATCGCAAGCTTTTTCCCGGCTGCCTTGAGCGACGCAAGCATCTGTGGCGTTCCCGGATAAATCTCATTTTCATAGATTCCCTGATCGTTAAACCGCTCGCGGTATTTGGCGATTGCTGCCGCGATCTGCTCCTCATTCAGACCGTAAAACTCCCGGAAACTGTCCGCAAGCGGCGGTCCGATAAAAGGCTCCAGCTTATCGAGCGAGGGCTCCTCTATGCCAAGCGCCCGCAGCGCATACTGCACCGAGCTTGTGATCCCCAATTTGGGGTCTGTCAGTGTACCATCCAGGTCAAATAAGATATATTGAAACATACTTCCTCCTTCTCATTCACCACCGCGTACCGGCGGCACCTCGATCTCCTCCTGCAAATAAAAAGAATACAGATACCTTTCCTTTACCTTTTTGCCAGTAATCTGTTCGAGCGCCATCTGATAATAGTCAAGCTGCGTCCTGTAACGTCTGACCAGCTCCTCCTTACAGCTTACCTTATCCGTCTTGTAGTCTGCAAGCACAATCTCATCATTTTCATAAAAAAACACATCGATGACACCCTGTATCAGCACTGTCTCCGTTGGTGGAAAACTTGGTTTGAGCCTGTCTGCACTGATTCCGAGCACAAAGGGCTGTTCTTTAAAGAGCGCGTTATTCTGATTTGCTGTAATCATTCGCTGGGAGAGACCTGATTGGAAAAAGCATATCAGTTTCTTCATGCTCACACACGCAAGCTCCTCCTTCGTGACATTTCCTTCTGCAATCCACCGCTCCTGCTCGCTTTTTAACACCGCGTACAGCCGCTTTCCCGTTTTCCCTTCATCTGTGTTCCCTAAAGTGCCCGCATCTGCGACGCGAAGATTTTCGGAGAAGGACAGAAGCTCCATAATCTTGTGTACCGCCGTGCCATACTGTATTCCAGACTGTGCCCTCGCTAAACGCCCTACTGCCGACACCGCTGATGACACGTCTTTGATCTGATCTGCCTCCATGTTTTCCGGCACTTCTGTCACAGTTTCCAATCCCGTATCTCCTAAAGCTTCTGCCGTGTTTTCCATGTCCGCAGTTTCCGGCACTTGTGTCATCTCCTTTTGCATGTCAACGGCAAAGCTGGGTATATAGCTCTCCCTTGCCATCACGATCAATTCCGCAGACTCGGTATATGCCTCCTCATAAGACGCCTTCTTGAGCTCTGAAACGGTCGTCTTTACAGTCAGCCCTTCCAGATCCCTGTGCGGATATACGAAATGCAGTTTTTCATGTAGCTTTGTTCTAAGCGCCTGATTCACCATACTCTCCTGGTCTGGTATATCCGCTTCGTGACGCTCTGTATCCTGACCCGCCAGCTCCCAGGATACTGCCATGCTGGCAAGCTCCTCCTCCAGCGCAACCGCCCTGCCCTGCTGCCGCACCTGTGTTTTCAGTTTTTCCGCAAGACTGTCCGCCTCCCGGTACAGCGTCATTGCGATTGGAATATCAATATATGGCAGCCGGTGCCCTGTGTAAGCAAAGCCCCGCTCCTCAAGCGCATCCCGCATACATGGATGGCGTATCAGCGCCGCAAGTATTATATCCATATAGGACATTGCCCCCATCATCACAGAATACGGTAACTTTTCCCTGGTCTCCATCGTCAGATATACATTGTTTGCAAGCTTCTTGTCAAAATCATTGATAAATCCTGTGAGAATCAGTTTTTCCTTCGCCCTCGTGAGCGCCACGTACAGCACGCGCAAGTCCTCTCCGCGCGTGTCCTCCTTCATGCGCTGCGCAACCACGTTCTTGCGCATGGTTCTGCGCTTTAGCCGCAATACAGGATCAATGTAATCCACGCCAATGCCAAGCTCCACGTCCATCAGAATACCTTGCCGCATGTCCATCTGGTTAAACTGCTTGGACAGTCCACAGACGAAGCAGATCGGAAACTCGAGTCCCTTGCTCTTATGGATCGTCATGATGCGCACAACATTCGCATTCTCGTCAAGGATATTCGCCTCCCCGAAGTCAACCTCCTGCTCCTGTATGGTCTCCAGATACCTGATAAAATGAAACAGGCCATAAAAACTGGTGTTCTGAAATGTACCCGCCTTCTCGAGCAGCAATTCGATGTTTGCAATCCGCTGGTCGCCTCCTGGCAGGGAGCCCACATAAGCATCATATGAAGTGTCTGCAATCAGCTGCTGCAGAAGTTCCTTGATCGGCGTGTAGGCAACCCGCCGGCGGTATTCGTCTAGTGTGGTAAGAAACCGTTCTAGCTTTGTGCAGCTCACGGCAGTTTCATCCTGCTTGATCTCCCTCTCACCGTCGGCCCTATCCGGACAATACACCGTGTGATAATACAGTTTTACCTGCTCGTACAAAAAGAGCTTTTGTGCCCTCGCAAAACATGTTATCCGGGCGATCTCCTCATCTGTAAAATCAAAATACGGCAGTTTCAGCACGCCAAAAAGCGCAACGTCTTGCAGCGGATTGTCGAGCACACGCAGCAAATTGACAATTCCCTGGATCTCTAGCGTCTCAAAATACCCTGCCCTGCTGGTGACATGCACCGGAATCCCACGCTCGGACAAAATCCGCCTGAAATCCTCGTCCCAGCCGGATGTCGCCCGAAATAAAAGCACGATATCCGAGTATTTTGCCGGTCTGGTTTCCCCTGTCGCCGCATCTGTGACCGGAAACCTCCCCACAAGCTGTCTGATGCGCTCCGCCACCATCACCGCCTCAATCTCTTTTTCAGAATACTTTGTCTCAGAGTACTCTGGCGTCCCGCCCTGACGCTCCTCCGCCTCATTCTGCGCGGAAAGCGAGTCCGGCGTTGCAATCATAAGCTCTGTCTTGTAAATGTCCTTTTCATCCCTGGTAGCGGACATGCTCCCCGACATTCCTTGGGGCTCTGGGTAGGACGCACCCACATACAGCGCCGCCCGGTCGTCGTACTCAACGTTTCCGACCTTTGCCGTCATCAGCTGGCTGCATATGAAATTCGTCGAGTCTGTCACCTCCCTGCGGCTTCTGAAATTCATGCTAAGATCAATTCTGATCTTTTTTTGCGTGTCCTTTAGATCAGCATTGCCGTCGTTTAGAACATATGTTTCGTACTTTTCCATAAAAATCTCAGGCCTCGCCAGACGGAACTTATAGATACTCTGCTTGACATCACCCACCATAAATCGGTTAAAGCGCCCTTTGTCCTCGCCGGATATGCATTTTAGCAGCAGCTCCTGCACCTCGTTGGAATCCTGGTACTCGTCAATCATGATCTCCTCAAAGTACTCTTGCAGCTCCAGCGCCGTGTTGGAAGGCACGATTTGCCCGTTCTCATCTTTTTTTAATAAAATCCGCAGCGCAAAGTGCTCCATATCCGAGAAGTCAATCACATTTTTATCGCGCTTTGACTGATCTAACATCTCCTTGAAGGAGCATGTGAGAAAGACAAGCTCCTCCACCGCCTCCTGACAGGCGGCCATGTCGTTTAAGGTATCCTCCACAGAGATCTGGAACAAAAATTTTTTGAGATCCGCGATACTTTTCTTCACCTCGTCGCGTATCGCCTTGACCATCTCCCTGAGAATGGGATCGACACCCTCCGCCTTCTTCGCCGAAAGCCTTGAAAAACCGGAATACGTAAACAGATCATACAGTTCATCATATGCCGCCGTTCCCATCAGCCGCTCAACCAGCTCGATATCCGCCGTGAGATTCTCCGTATACTGTGATGGTCCGCCCGCACTGTTTGCGATCGCCATTGCCTGGCAGAGTCTGTCTTTGCACTCCCGCAGAACCGTCCGAATATACTTAAGCGCACACTGAAACCACCTCTTGCCGGGAAGCTCCCCTGCAGCATGGATTTCGTAGTCTGCCAGGCGTTCGTCCAGCCATTGTTCCGGAAACGGATAGCTCATGGAAAAATGATATAGTCTAAGAATTGCCTCCTCAATCTTTTTCTCATTCGTACCCGTACTGTAGCACTCGACAAAGTGCAGAAAGCGCTCCGTAGGCGCGGCGTGCGCCTCCTCCAGAAGCCTGCCCATCACGTCGGCCTCCAGCATCTTCACCTCGCTCTCGTCCGCCACGCGAAACGCTGGGTCTAACCCAATCTCATTAAAATTATTGCGAATGACAAACAGACAGAAGGAATCGATTGTCGTGATCTGGGCATTGTGTATCAGGGATGCCTGCTTCTGTAGATGTTCGCTCTCCGGATTCTCCTCAAGCCTAAGGGCCACCGCCCTGCTGATGCGCTCCCGCATCTGGGCCGCCGCCGCCGAGGTAAAGGTCACGATCAGCAGCCTGTCTATATCGACAGGTCTTTTCTCATCTGTAATCATCTGGATAATACGCTCTACCAGAACCGCTGTCTTGCCGCTCCCCGCCGCCGCCGATACCAGAATATTCGCATTTCTGGTGTCGATGACGCGCTGCTGGTCCGGTGTAAAGTTCATCGCCATCACTGTTCACTCCCTTCCTCGTCGTCCATGCCAAGACTGCTGCGGATACACTTCATCGCGGACTCCTGATCCAGCTCCTCGAGATGCCTGACCAGACCTGCCCCCAGCTTTTTGTCAAAGCCGCACACACTCTTGTAATCACAGTATGTACAGGAGTCCGAATTCTTCTGTTCATAGGGATTCAGCCCGATATCGCCCTCCAGAATCGAGACGCCAAGTTCCTTGATCTTATGATTTACATACTCAGAAACCGTCCTGAAATCCTTGTCCGACAGCACGGACGAAGCCTGCGTAAAGCTGCCGTCCTTTTTCCGCGCCACCGGAAGCACGGACGATTTCGTGTCAAAATCCTTGTCCAGCAGCCTGATTACTTCCTCGTCGTCGCTGACCATGCCTGTCATTTTCAGTTCGTCGAGTATCGCGGCATTGATCTCAGAAATATCCGGCTGTCCTTTATCTGTCTCTGTCATGGGATCACTGACATGATAGTAAAGCATCGCCGCCGGAATAACCTGTGTGTCGCTTTTTTCCGCCTGACTTTTCTTCTTCAGCACCTCCACCGCGGCGTTCATATAGACGACCAGCTGTAATTGCAGTCCATAATATAAGGCTGCAAGATCAAACTTCCGGTTCCCCGACTTATAGTCGATGATCTTGACATACAGTTTATCCTCCTTCCGGCAGGTATCCACGCGGTCAATTCGCCCGATCAGCTGCATGCGCTCCTCCTTTGAGAGCGCGATGTTCACTGCGTCTAGATCCGATGTCACCTGAAATGACAGCTCAAAATTCTCCGGCACAAACGAGCCTTTCCGGAGCTGGTACTGCAGCGTCTGTACCGTCCTGTTTAAGATACGACGCATTCTAGTAATCATATATTCATTCCGCTTACTGCTATATAAAACCGTCTCCCCGTAGGCCACCGCATATTCCTCTAAACACTCCCCGACAATCCTCTCCCCTGCTTCCCTCGGAAAATCAAACCACGTATAGCCTTCCTTCGTGATTCTGTCCGAAAAGCTCTCAAGCACGGCATGGAACACGTTTCCCATGTCCACGCTCTCAAAGCTGTACCTGCCGCGTTCCTCGAGACTAAGCCCATACTGTAAAAAATGTGCATACGCACAGGAGGCAAACTTTTCCAGACGGCTGATGCTGTTCTTTAATATCTGTCCGTACAGAAGCCGCGCAAGTTCTCTCGAAATTCTGTTCGTATCCGCGTTGTATAAATACGAGAAAGCCGCTTTTTTCATCTGCTCTAGAACCGGTGCATAGCGCTCATTTCTGACATACGTGTCATAAAGTGTGATGAACAGCCGCCGCTCCTCCCCGATCTCGCCGGCCGCATACCGCCGCAGCAGTGTGACGAGATACGAGAGCGTGTCCGCCGGCGACTCGATCTGCTCCTCCACGGAACGCAGCTGCGGCTGTTCGACTGTTATATCCGGAAACAGCCTAGTGACTGTGCTGACCAGATACGCAGGCCGGATGCTTTTCCCCTCATTGTCAACCTTTGTGTAGGACAGATACAAAAGCTCTGTCGGCTTTGTCATCATCATGTACAGATAAAGCCGCTGAATATACATTTGCTGCCTCGGCGTGGGCGCAAGCTCATACTCTGATTCCTGCAGAAACTCCCTGTCAATATCTGAGATAATCCCGCCTGTGCCGCCACTCTTTGGTATGATACATTCATTCACGCCGATGAAAAACAGCGCCCTGATCTCACACAGACGCGTTCTCTCAATATCGCCGATCACAACCTTGTCCACGTTCTGCGGGATCGTGCCGACCTTGATCTCCGCAAAACCGGCATCGAGAATGTCCGCAAACTCCTTAATTCCCAGCTCTTCCTCACCCAAAAGGCCACAGATCTGCTCTAATAACTCCATCACAAGCCGATAAATCTGCGCGTACTCCTTCGCCCTCACCAGATCCCCCGCACTGGCAAAATACTGCTCATACGCAGCCAGTTTCTCCTCAATGGAGGCATTGACAATAAATGCATACAGCGCGTACACCAGTTCTTTTCCCGTTGCCTTCTTTTCCTTTTTCGGCTGCATAAGGGGCTCTAGCATCGCTACGACCTTCTCCCGGAGTGCATTTAGCTCCTCGAGCAAAGAAGCTTCCTCCTCCTGCCTTTTCGGGCGTCTGGTGAATTTGTTTGTCCAGGCCTTCTTGCCGCGAATCCCCATCGTCCGGCAGTAGTTTTCAAGCCTGTCTGTCTCATCGGGCGTTATCCCCGCCATACCGCAGCGCAGAAAATGAAACACGGCCTCATACGAATACTCTTGTATCACGACCAGCAGCGCGCTCCTGATAAACTCGATAAATGGATTTAAGACCAGCTTGTTGGTCTGGTCCACAAAAAAAGGAATCCCAAAGCGCTGGAACATCTCCCGCGCCAGAAACCCATACCGCTCCAAATCCCCTGTCACTACCGCGATATCCCTATAGCAGTAATCTCTCGCGCGCACCAGCCTCCGAATCTGGAGGCAGACCTGCCTTAGCTCCTCCTTGGGATTGGACGCCTCGAATACATGTATGCTCTCCTGCACCCCCTGGTACACCCGATACGGATATCGGAAAAGCTCCCGCTCAAGATGCGACAGCCCCGGACTGTGCTGATAGCGCCAGACGATCTCATCCGCTATGACCACGTCCTTCTCACGCTTTACGCCCGCCTCCTTGCAGCGCCTGTCCAGATCGTGTATCGTCTTCTTGCTCAGATGAAAAAGCTTCTGCTCCCCATCCAGCACATAGGCATTCTCACGCGTGTCTAATGTCACGGTCACGATCACCTCCTGCGCCTGCACCATAAGCTCCTGTATGACGTTGTACTGTACCGGCGTAAACCCTGTAAACCCGTCAAATACAATCACACTGCCCTTTACCACCCGCGACTTTGGCAGCACCTTCCTAAGAAGATCCAGCGTCTCCTCCGTCGTGATAAAACGCTCGTTGATGTAGTTTAAAAAATGCTCATACAACAAGTGCAGATCCTTTAGCTTATACGCCAGTGCATTTCTTTTAGATGCATACGCACACAGCTTCTCCACGTCCTTTGTGCCAAGCCCATACTGCATAAACTCGGACAGTGCTGATTTCACTTCGCTGATATAACCAGGCTTTCTGATATTGCGCTTCATGACACTCAATTCGTCCTCCACTGCCGCTGCGACACGGCGCAGCACCAGGCTTTTGCCAGTGTCGTCAAGCACAGGCTTGTCATTGCCGCCCACCTCCTCAAAGATGCGGTGCGAAAGCCTGCTAAAGCTAAGCACATCGATATTCATGATCCCTTTATTTGGATGTTTTTTGACCATCTCGAGCTGTGTCTGCATCGTAAACTGGTCTGGCACGACGATCAGATAGTTGACGTGGGGATTTGCCATCGCCTCGGTGATGATGTGGTTATAGAGCTGGTAACTCTTGCCTGAACCAGATGCGCCGATGTAAAACCTTAGTCCCATTTCCTGCCTCCCCCATTTACATTTTCTCTTTACATTTTAGTCTAGCATAATGACCAATAAAATGATAGAATAAAGTATAAATTATTTTATAAAGGAGAGCTTACCATGAATGAAATTTACGAAAAACGAAGCGATGTCCCAAAAGAGTACACATGGGCCATCGAGGATCTCTACGCCAGCGATGCGGACTGGAAGAAGGATCTGGACAAGATAAAGGGTATTGTCCCACAGATTGGGGCTTTTCAGGGAAAGCTTGGCGAGAGCGCAGACAGCCTACTTGGCTTTTTAAAGCTCCAGGATGAGATCCTCGTCCTGATGGACCGCTTTGCAAATTATTCCCTGAGAAAGGCGGATGAGGACACCAAGAACACCACCTATCAGGGCTTTAAGGACCAGACGATGGGCTTGTATGTTGCCATATCCTCCGCGCTCTCTTTCGCAGAACCTGAAATACTTGAAATCCCGGACGCAGTACTTGCCCAGTTCTATGAAAAGCAGCCGGGATTAAACCAGTACAAGCGGTACTTAAATGATATTCTCCGCAAAAAAGCGCACATTTTAAGCGACGCGGAAGAGAAAATCCTAGCAGCAGCCGGGGAGCTTGCACAGTCTCCAGACGATATCTTTGGTCTCTTAAACGATGCTGACCTGACCTTCGAGTCCGTGACCGACATCGAGGGAAACCGTCATGCCGTAACGCATGCAAGCTTTATCCCGCTGATGCACAATTATGACAGAAATGTCAGAAAAGATGCTTTTGAATCCCTCTACAGGACCTATGCAGAGCACAAAAATACATCTGCCGCGATCCTGTCCGCCCAGATGAAACAACTCAATTTCTTTTCTAAAATGCGCAGGTACGACAGTCCGCTGGCGGCTGCCCTCGACAGCAACAATGTGGCACCAGCAGTATACTACAACTTAATCGACGCAGTTCACGAAAGCATGGAATCGATGTACAAATATGTCCGCCTCAGAAAGAAGCTGTTAAAGTTAGATGCGCTCCACATGTATGACCTGTATGTTCCAATCGTGGCAAACGCAGAGCGTGACATTCCGTTTGCCGAAGCCCGGGAAAATATCCGCGAGGCACTCTCTGTCCTCGGTGAGGACTATACAGCCCTTCTCGATGAAGGCTTTAACAACCGCTGGATTGATATTTATGAAAACCCTGGAAAACGCAGCGGCGCATACTCAAGCGGTTGCCGCATACACCCCTATGTGCTCCTCAATTACAAAAATAATCTTGACAGCGAATTTACAGCGGCCCACGAAATGGGACATGCACTGCACTCCTACCTCTCAAACAAAAACCAGCCTGTTGTGGACGCAGAGTATGTGATCTTTGTGGCAGAGGTCGCCTCCACATGCAACGAGGCGCTGTTAATGCAGTACCTGTTAAAGAAGACAACCGACAAAAAAGAGCGGGCGTATCTGATCAACTACTTTTTAGAGCAGTTCCGCACTACACTTTACCGCCAGACCATGTTTGCAGAGTTTGAGTTAAAGATGAGCCAGATGATCCAGAATGGCGAAAGCATCAACTCCGAATCGGCATGCAGGGTTTACCACGACTTGATCGACTTGTACTTTGGCAAGGATATCGTACACGATGCAAAGATTGACCTAGAATGGGCGCGGATTCCGCACTTTTTCTACAACTTCTATGTGTACCAGTACGCCACAGGTTTCTCCGCTGCAATCGCGCTCTCACAGAAGATCCTAAACGAGGGTGCCCCTGCCGTGAAGGCATACAAGGAAAACTTTTTGAGCGCCGGCTGCTCAAAGGATCCCGTATCCATCTTGAAAGACGCAGGCGTTGACATGTCAACGAAGAAGCCTGTGGAGGACGCGCTCAAACTATTTGACAGCCTGATTGACGAGCTGGCTGAACTGATGCGCTAAATCCCGCGCCTCTATATGTCGCCTTAGCGGCATTTTTCCTTTGGGTGCTCGTGTGCAATCGAGTAGGGGAATGACCTTCTCCACTACTCGCCGCGCGCCCCGTGCGCCGCCTTAGCGGCATATTTCCTCTGCACGGGGCTGTGCATAAAGAATCCCCTGTCAGAATATACGTTCTATTCTGGCAGGGGATATCAACTGTCTTGTTTTAAACCCGGTCCGCAATCAGGGACTCCACCTCATCCTTTGTGGGCATCACACGCAGCGCACCCTTTCTGGTAGTCACAATAGAGGCAGCTGCATTGGCAAATGTCAGCATCTGTGTCAACTTCTGCCCGTCCAGATTCCCTAACCCATACATCAGTATATGATGCAAGCAACACGCCCCAAACGTATCGCCCGCCCCTGTCGTCTCGATCGTGTTCTTCTGCAAGAAAGGCTTTACCTCCACGCGCAAATCCTTGTAATATGCCCTGCTTCCTTCCTTTCCCATAGAGAGCATTATTAACGGAATGTTGTACTGTTCCCTCAGTTTGCTGATGCCCGCGTCAAAATCCTCCTCACCCGTAAACCATTGCAGTTCATTGTCAGATATCTTTAATATATCGCATCTGGAAAATCCATAGGCAGTCTGTTCCCTTGCGTCATCAAGCGATCTCCAAAGAGGCGGCCGCAAATTCGGATCAAAGGAAATCAGCGCACCGCTCTCCTTTGCAATGTCAACTGCCCTTTTTGTTGCTTTTCTCACCTCTGTGTCTGTCATGGAGAGCGTACCAAAATGAAAAAGCCTTGTATTTTTGAGCATTTCCTCATCAAGCTCCTCCTCCCGCAACATCATATCCGCGCCAGGATTCCGGTAAAACGAAAAATCCCTGTCACCACCCGGATATGTATGCACCAGCGCAAGCGTCGTATGGACTTCATCATCCATATGCAGTCCATCCGCATTGATCCCAGCCTCCATGATTGCACTCTTTAACTGCTCTCCAAAAAAATCCTTTCCGACCTTCCCGATAAAAGCCGTCTTGTGCCCCAGCTTCGAGAGCATCGCCAGCACGTTGCAGGGTGCACCGCCGGGATTTGCCTCAAACAAGGGGTTTCCCTGGCCACTCTCCCCGTTTTCTGTAAAGTCGATCAACAGTTCTCCCAGTGCTACTACATCAAATTTGCCCATTCCACATTTCCTCCTCGTTTTATGTTTCATACCGCCTTTGGATACCGTTTGGCATTCAGACGGATAACTTTTCCATTTCATGCTCCTGTATGCCCTTCATCCTCCGCATCTGTGTGCTTTTCATCCCCTGCGCCTGTATACGCTGCAGTGCTCACAGGCATTCCCTGCTTTCCCAGCGAATGTTCCGCCAGCCGCTTGACAATATAGTAAAAGGTGGCAAATAACGGCACCCCGACAATCATTCCCACAAAGCCCATCAGCTTCCCAAAGAGCAGCATTGCCACAGTCACATAAAGCGCCGACAGACCTGTAGAGTTTCCAAGAATGCGCGGACCAATGACATTCCCGTCGAGCTGCTGCAATATAATGATAAATATCAGAAAAATAATGCATTTTGACGGCGAGACCAAAAGGATTAAAAATGCACTGGGTATCGCCCCGATAAAAGGCCCAAACATCGGAATAATATTCGTCACTCCCACTATGACACTGACTAACAGCGCATACGGCATCTTCAAGAGCGTCAGACACACAAAACAAATAATTCCCACAATCAGGGAATCCAGAAGCTTCCCGGAGATAAATCCGCTGAAAATCCTGTCGGCCTGGTGCACGACCTCCATGATGGCGCCGTTGAACCGCTCATTACGGCTTAGCGCGTAAAACAGCTTTTTGCACTGTGCCAGATAGCGCTCCCGGTCTAGCAGCAGATAAACGGTAACGACGATCGACACCACGAAATTCACGATCGCCGATCCAACTGACAACACGCTGCCTGCCACATTGGAGACAGTAGCGAACAGATTTTCTTTCATCCATGTCATCAAAAATGTCTCAACTGATGTAATCATCTGCATTACAGTAGCCGCTGCATTACTGTCTGCTTCCAGATAACGCTCCAGCCTGGCAAGCTGCACCTCCAACATTGCAGGCAGATCAATTACAAGACTCCTGATACTTTCCACCACCTGCGGTAGCACCAAAGCGCAGAACAATCCCAGGATACACATGGCAAAAACCAGGGTAAACAGGACAGACAGCGGCCGCGATACGCGGGAGAGCCCTTTTATCCGGCGAAACTGCCGCTCCAGGAACTTTGCCACAGGACAGAGCACATATGCGATCACAGTGCCCACCACCACCGGCTGAAGCGCCAGGGAAATAATATCAAGATATGCCTTCAATCCCTGATACCGCAATATCAAAAAGAAAAATGCGACAACTGCTGCGAAACTCAAGAAAACAGTGAGTCCTATTCGCAGATATTGTTTTTTGTCCGATTCCATATTGAAACCCTCCTCCTATTCTTTACCAGACATACCACACCCAGAACTGTGCAAAAACAGCCCCTGCAGCCTGATCTGCCAAACCCTGCATTATTCCCTGCCGTCGGTATGCCCTGAATACACTATAATATACAATTGCCGCATTTACAATAAACATTTTCTTATATTTCTCTTTTTCTACTCCTCACCTGTCCGCCGCGCAGCGATTTCCCCTGCAAAATAATTCCCGGTCTGTGCGATAAATTTTAATACGTCCTGCTTCATTTTCTGTGGGAATGCAGACAATACAGGTGCCGTCTCAAAGCAAAGAACCCTGTCAAACCCAATCCTCTGAAGGCCCTTGATAAAGCCCTCCCAGTCTGTAGCAGACATATTCTCACGCGATCTGGTAAATGTAAATGGTATCTGATGCAGATCCCTAATCCCATCGTTGTCGTGAATGTGAAGCACCTTCAGCCGCTTTCCAAGCGTCACGATAAAATCCTCAAAATCAATCCCTACCAGGTTCGCATGTCCTGTATCGAAACAGAAGCCTAGAACCTCCTCACCATACTTTTCATTCATGTGGTCAATGCGCTCCACCGCCTTTTTCACATCACAGCATGGCCCTTCCACAAGGTGGCTTCCTATATTCGTATAGATATTCTCCATGCATATCGTTATATTTCGTTCCCGTGCAATCGGGACAAGCGACTCTAAGAAGCGCTCCGTCTGCTCCCATTCGGCCTCCTCTGTGCCAAGGTTCCGCGCAAGCTTAAACCCGTGCACCACAATGTACGGACATTCAAAAAAAGCACAGATGTCCATGCTTTTCGGCGCCACCGTCCGCATCAGGTATCTGTTCATATCCTCATTCGCACCAGGTATGTAAACAGGATACGGCATATGCATCTGGCAAATCCGGATTCCCGCGCCTTTTGCCCCTCTCTTGTGCGCTGCAAAATATTTTTCCAGTTCCCCGACAGGCTTACTAAAAAAATCATTCACCTCATAGGAATAAAGTTGTGTGTTGGTAAGATATGCATTTAGGCCAAAATCACAGCAGGAAAAACCCGCACATCTCATCATTTCAAACCCCTCTGCCGGGTTTTCATCATATACAATGTCCTTACTCTGTACGCCAATCTCCATCATTATCCTCCAACAGCCAGTCACGCTTTAACCGATCGTAATAAAACGACGGCATATATTCATCATTAAAATACACAATCGGATTTCTGATATTCATTTCTTTGAGCTGCTTTTCTATTTCCCTGTAATAAATATTGCAAATGACAATCGCACAGTTCTGCTCCAACTTCTGAAGGCACGTGGGCTCTTTTACCAAAAGGCCGCAAAACCGCTCTCCCCAGCGCTTTCTGTTATTGTCACAGGTATACAGCGGCGGATACTTCTCCCCATAACATTTCATGTAATTGCGGCACATATTGCCAGCGCCAAAGAGGACGCGCACAGGATACTTCTTCAGGACATACTCCATCTCAATCTGCCACTGAAAATAATCCGCAACCGACTTTGCCATTTTCAGCAATCCACTGTGCAGGACTGGGGAAAAAGCCGCCGCTGTATCCTTGATATCCATAATCAGCTGGCCGTCAAAAAATATTTCCCGCAGCCCGCGGATCAGATTGAGCCAGTCTGTCTGTGACCGCCCCTGAACTGCACAGGTAAATGGCAGCAGGGCGCTGTCATGACAGCCGTCATTCTCCCGCAGAATAACGGCCTTAAGCCGGTCTCCCAATGCCATAATAAAATCATACATATTCTGCCCGCAGATACTGCAACCCCCGACATCCATGCAAAATCCAAAACGCTCCTCCCCAGCCTGACTATTGAGCTGGTCAATCCACCTGGACGCATCGCGCGCATCACTGCAGACCCCGCGCACCAGATGCCCGCCGATATCTTTACACTGGTTTTCAAGCAGAATCATCATATCGTTTGCCTTCGCCGTCTCTGCAAGCTTCAGATAATATTCGCGATTGGCTTCCCATAAATCCTTCTTTGGTATTCCAGCGGATAACGGCCTTATCACAATATAGTGGCAGCCGCTTTGTGCAGCTGTACGGATGCTTACTTCTGACAATCGTGTCATAATTTCACGGGAATCTTTGCGTTTTGTGTTCCACATCAGATACGGCGCATATGCTACTGACGTCGTTATGCCATTCTTCTTACATTGCTCCAAAAACGGTTGTATTATTTCATGCATTTTTTCGGGGTGCTCTGAAACTTTAATCAAACTCTCTTTGTCTACATTTTCTTTTTCGATATTCTCTAACTCTGTGCAAGTACAATATAGAGACAAATCGAGTAAAATATCACCGAATTCGGCAGCCGCAATATCCAGCACTCCCTGACGAGGATTTTCCCTGCCAACGATTCCAGCTGGTGTACAAATTATGTTCAAAGTATCGTCCTCCTGATTTTTGTAAATGTTATTCTAATAATTTTGTCCTATTGCCTGCTGTTTCATCACACAATAATATTCTCAGCGTTGACTGGGGAACCAGTTTTTTTAATTCTTCCAAATTTCCACTATCAAGATATTCCCGTGCCTTTGATCCACTGATATATCTGCCTTCAATCTGCTTTCTTGGTATCTCTGCAAATTCTATACCATATTGAGGCAGGATTTTTTTCATGGCAATATTATATTCGTTTGTAACTATATCCTCAGGCTCTTGTCCGGCAAACCTATACTTAATATTTAAAGGAGGCGCTATCCACTCTGCAAATACAGTAACATCATTTTCAACATTCTCCGTCAAATCCTCATCTGATGCCTTGACAAAGTATTCCGGAAAACTTGTCTGTGTCAGGATAAAAGGTCCGCTTGGAACCACCATCACATTTTTCATATCAGCAACGCCATCACATACCATGACAAAACGTTCATCAAACGAAAATACAGACTTGTCTTCTTCTACAACAAATATTAATAAAAAGTCAACTATCTTTAATGCATCTTCTACCAGATATCTGTGACCATATGTAAAAGGATTACAGTTCATAACAATGGAACCGATTTTTTCATATCTTAACGGATTAAAATCAGAAAAATAGCGGTCAATATACAAAATTTTAATATAGTCTTTGTTATATTTCGTATTTTCTTTATGCTCTTGCACATTATCAGCCAAAACAGGCAACAATCTTTCAAAAATTGCTTCTGCATATAATTCATTCACTTTATGGTTACAATGAGATGGAACATCTACCATCCAGTCTGCCTTAACAGCATTTCTCTTTAAAATCCTGCATAAATTAAGATTATCCATTTTCGGAAATATTGTACTTTGGAAATAAATTACAAGTATATCTCCCTTTTTCATATCTATTCCCAATATACGTGCCCACATTGACTCGAAATTTTGCGAATATCCAAGGCTCCCGCAATTTACAACCCGTATATCATAACCCGTATTTCTTATTTTTTTCTGAAGCAGGCTTTCTATTGTATTCTTATCCTCGACATACTGACCATAAATGAAACAGGGACCAACGAAGTAAATCGTTTTATTATATTCTTGCGGCTGTCCAACCGTCTTTCTCTCGCCATCCGATACATTATAGTAAGGCTGGCTGCAGTTCTTTAACATACTCAATCCGTTTTTATTTGTAACGGAAAAGTTCATTTGAAAAATATCATCCATGTAATCTTCTTCTGCCAGATTATCAAAAAAAGCTTCGTACATGGAGGGATGCATTATCTCGCTTACTTTTACCCCCACGTCAGCAAACTTTTTCCAAATGTTTCTTCTTAGCCTTTTATAATTGTTATTGTCAGCAAATAACAAATTTAAAACATAAATTCCACTTTTTTGAATCTGCCGCAATATTTTTGTCCTTAATACAACATTATAATAATTGTGGTATGTGACAATCCTTCCAGATAAGTCATTCCTATGCAGTATAAGACAGTACAGTGTTTCTACCGCGCGTTTATCAGCCTCATCCACCGTCAGGAAATATTCAGTTTTATCAACATACTTTAATAATTCGTTACAGGATATCCCTATAAGAATGGCTCCACACTCTGACAGCCTTGCATAATACTGTAGTAAACGACGTTAATTCTTTCTGTTTGACTCTAGGAAAAAGAGCATAGAGTAG
>CAJUQZ010000042.1 GCA_910588755.1 uncultured Lachnospiraceae bacterium
AGGGCGCATAGCGGGCTATGTAACCTGAATTTGGCGCAAATATCACGCAAAGTGGGACGCGCAGCTGGTAGGAATGAATTTTCAAACACGCTCTAGAACTTTGCATGGATTTTTACCCGTCACTGGAACGGAGTGTTCGGTAACGAACTGTTACGTATTATTGGACAATAAAAGAATTATGGCTTGATTTCACAATAAAATCAAGATACAATAAGGAAGTAGTCCAACAACTAAGGAGGGAGATAGAAAATATGATTGAAAAGTTGTTTAAGCTAAAGGAAAACAAAACTGATGTTCGAACAGAAGTCATTGGCGGCATCACGACGTTTATGACGATGGCGTACATCCTCGCAGTCAATCCGTCGATGCTTTCCGCGGCGGGAATGGACGCGACTGCGGTATTGATGGCGACCTGTCTGGCGTCGTTTATCGGCACGGCCGCGATGGCGTTGATGGCAAATTATCCGTTTGCGCTCGCGCCCGGCATGGGACTGAACGCGTACTTTGCCTATACCGTGTGCGGCGCCTACGGCTATGACTGGCGTGTGGCGCTGCTGGCCGTATTTGTGGAGGGCATCATTTTTATCATTCTGTCGCTGACCAATGTCAGGGAGGCGATCTTCAATGCGATTCCGAGTGGGTTGAAAAAGGGTGTCAGCGCGGGTATCGGACTGTTCATCGCATTTGTGGGCCTGCAGGGCGCACACGTGATCGTAAACAGCGACTCGACGCTCACGACATATGTGAGTTTTGCGTCCCAGTTCCACACACTTGGAATCTGTGCGCTGCTGGCGATCATCGGAACACTGCTGATCGCGGTGCTCTATACGCGCAATGTAAAAGGGTCTATTTTAATCGGAATTATCGTGACATGGATTCTTGGCATGATCTGCCAGGCGCTGGGCATATACAAGGTGGATATCGAGGGCGGATTTTATTCGCTGTACCCGACCTTTGCCATCACGGATTTCTCGGCGATCTCAAAGACGTTTGGACAGTGCTTTGTAGGCGATTTTTCGAATGTGAACATCGGGAACTTTGTTGTCGTGCTCTTTGCATTTCTGTTTGTGGACATGTTTGACACGATCGGCACGCTCGTGGGTGTGGCGACCAAGGCGGACATGCTTGACAAGGACGAGAAGCTTCCAAACATCAAGCAGGCGCTCCTGGCGGATGCGATTGCAACTTCTGCAGGCGCGGTGCTTGGCACTTCCACGACGACGACGTTCGTGGAGAGCTCTGCGGGTGTCGGTGCGGGTGCAAGGACGGGTCTGGCATCGATGGTGACGGGATTCCTGTTTTTGATCGCGATTTTCTTTGCGCCGATCTTTACGGCGATCCCGGGATTTGCAACGGCTCCGGCGTTGATTTTCGTGGGATTTTTGATGGTGTCTTCCATCATAAAGGTTGATTTTGACGATCTGTCAGAGGCGATCCCGGCATATCTGTGTATGCTTGCAATGCCGCTCGCATACAGCATTTCAGAGGGCATCGCAATCGGCGTTATCTCCTATGTGGCAGTGAATGTGTGCTGCGGCAAGGCAAAGAAGGTGACACCGCTGATGTATATACTGGCGGTATTGTTTATCTGCAAGTATATCTTCCTGTAAAAAGGCCCGCTGTATTTGCCTGTACATCGCATAGGCAAGTAAGGAACTGTCAAAGTAGTCTGTATTTGCAAGACTGTATATTCTTTATAATATTGATAAAATGTAAAAAGCAGGAAAGTCAATCCTGCTTTTTATTTATCCACAGTTTTTTTATTGCTGGTTTTGCACATCCTGTAGGCTGTTACTGTCCTGATTCTCTACATTGGGTAGATGAATGGTATCCTGGTAAATCAGTGCATATACAGTCGAGGGGTAATCTGTTGTGAAAGTCATGGTCGCATCATTTTGATCCTCGTCTGTCAATATAGTAATCGTGCCGTTTCCAAGCTGTATCAGCGAGAACTGTCTTCCAGGGTACTGGAACGCCGCTGGGATTGTCATGACATATGTCATTGGTGTGGCAGTCCTTGTTACCATGCCTCTGGAGTTGGATACAGACATGTTGTAGGCCGCTGCATATGTGGCGTCGCCCATAACGATTGAGAAGGTTTCCAATGCAGCCGTACCCTGCTGGCGGCACTGGATATGTGCCTGCATACTGGCATCCGGTTTAGGGGATACAAAATCCAGCCTGCTGGGATAGTTGGGGATCGGGTAATTCGGGTTACGATAGTTTGTCAGTGCGTCCCGTGGTGAGACATTTTCAATTTTGGGCGACACGGTGCTCTGTACCCAGTCAATCATGTAGTAATTAGCGAGACAGTAGCGGTATACACCGTTATATTTCTGCATGAACGCGGCGATGCTGTCAAGGCTGGTATACGGGACATTTCCGATATTATGGCTCGTGATATTGGTGCCTGTGATGTCAAATATGCAGTCTTTGGCGGCGCCGGCAAAAGCGGTCGGGCTCTCAATAAAGGTGCCTGCAGACATGGTCACATGGTACAGACGTGGCATATTGGAGAAGGCCTCTGCACCGATCGAGGTGACGCCACTGTCAATCACCAGTGACTGTATGGACCTGTTGTGCCACGGCCTGTTTCCGAGATGATCCCGGTCGTATTCTGGAATCGCGCCGTGACCCTGTATATATAATGTGTTGTTCTGAAGTCTTGCGGTAAGATCAGTTTCTGCACCGTCTGTATAGTGCCATATCTCTGCGCCGCTTTCCTGGTTCCATGTAGTGTTGCCCGATGCCATGACGCCTGACGGCACTGCAAGTGATGTGAGCAGGGCACATATTATAAAAATTCCAAGCAGTTTCTTCATATTTTCTAGTCTCCTTTTTATATGTAATATAAAAAATTATAGTAACATTGCAATTCTATTTTACAAGTAAGAAAGCGACATGTCAATTGACTGCGGAGCAATTATTGTTATAATATAAGAGAAATCATTACATAATCTGTGTGATTTTGGTAAAACAGTGAAAATCTGGCCGAATTTACATGGAAATCAGTTCAGAGGGAATTGGCAATGCGCAGATGGCAGTCACTGCCGCCGGCGCAATTTGTGGAGTGCAGTATCGGTGAATGGAGGATGGTACGAATGGAAGATTTTACAATAAACGAGATGCTTGCGATGCAGAATAAACTGCAGGAAAAGTACAGGGGAAAATGGGAGCCTATCACCCCGGAGGCAGGAAAGAACAAGCTGCTGTGGATGGTTGGTGAGGTCGGCGAAGTGATTGACATTGTAAAGAAAAACGGGGATCAAAAAGCATCACAGGATCCAGAGCTTAGAAGAAGTCTGGTCGAGGAGCTGTCGGATGTTCTGATGTACTATAATGATGTATTATTATGCTATGGAATTACGGCAGAGGAGCTTAAAAATGCGTATACAGAAAAATATGAGAGAAATCTGACACGGTGGTAAATGCGTTGTCGGGATATGTGCAAAAGTGGTAAAAAGGTGAGGCAAATTTAGTACAGTTTATACCATGAAAAATGTGAAAAAAACCTGTATACTATAAAGTATCGGTTATAGATATCGCCATGTAGCAAATCGGCGCAGACTGCCAGATGGCGGTATCTTTTTTCAAAACCAGCGTGCCCGAGCACATATTGGGCTTAAAAAACGAATGGAGGAATTTTTATGTATTATGTAGGAGTGGATCTTGGAACCTCGGCGGTAAAGCTTCTGTTAATGGAAGGAACAGGGAAGATTGCAAACATTGTCTCTAAGGAATACCCGCTGTTTTTCCCCAATCCAGGCTGGAGTGAGCAGAAGCCTGAGGACTGGTGGGAGGCAGTGAAAGAGGGCTTAAAGGAGCTGACAAAGGACTATGACAAGTCACAGGTGGCAGGTATTAGCTTTGGCGGTCAGATGCATGGGCTTGTGATTCTGGATAAGGACGACAATGTGATCCGTCCTGCGATTCTGTGGAATGATGGCAGGACACAGGAGGAGACGGATTATCTCAACAATGAGATCGGAAAGGATAGGCTGTCCAAATACACAGCAAATATTGCCTTTACGGGTTTTACGGCGCCAAAGATCCTGTGGGTAAAGAACAAGGAGCCGGAAAATTTTGCAAGGATTAGCAAGATTATGCTCCCCAAGGATTACATCGCCTACATGCTCACAGGAAGCTTCTGCACGGATGTATCCGATGCGTCAGGCATGCTTTTGTTTGATGTAGAACATAAGTGCTGGTCTCAGGAGATGATGGAGATATGCGGTGTGAATGCGTCACAGCTGGCAAAGATCTATGAGAGTTACGAGGTGGTTGGCACATTAAAACCCGCGGTTGCAGCGGAGCTTGGATTGTCTGAAAATGTCAAGGTGGCGGCGGGCGCCGGCGACAATGCGGCGGCGGCAATTGGAACCGGCACGGTTGGAGATGGCATGTGCAATATTTCACTTGGCACAAGTGGAACAATCTTTATATCAAGCAAAAACTTTGGTGTTGACAGGAACAACGCGCTCCATTCCTTTGCGCACGCGGATGGCAAATATCATCTGATGGGTTGTATGTTAAGCGCGGCTTCCTGCAACAAATGGTGGATGGAGGATATCATGCAGACCACTGCGTTTGCAAAGGAGCAGGAGGCAATTGCGGATGACATGCTTGGAAACAATCATGTGTATTTCCTGCCCTATCTGATGGGAGAGCGGTCACCGCACAATGACGCCAACGCACGCGGCACTTTCATTGGAATGACGATGGACTCGACGCGGGCCGATCTGTACCAGGCAGTGCTTGAGGGAGTGGCGTTTGCAATCCGCGATTCTTTTGAGGTGGCAAAGAGCCTTGGCATCCAGATCCAGTCGTCCAAGATCTGCGGCGGCGGTGCAAAGAGCCCACTCTGGAAAAAAATCTTTGCCAATGTGCTGGGTATTCGCCTGGATATTATCGAGAGCGAGGAAGGGCCAGGCTACGGCGGGGCGATTCTTGCAGCAGTTGCATGTGGCGAGTACGCTTCCGTGGAGGAGGCTGCGGCAAAGCTGGTCAAGGTGGTTGACAGCGTAATGCCCGACAAGGAGCTTGCAGCGCGCTACGAGGAGCGCTACCGCAAGTTTGCGCAGATCTACCCGACCGTGAAGGAGCTGTTCCCTAAGATTTCCTAGGAAATATTTTTTCAGACACGCTCAGGAGTGTTTATCATTATCAAATGGCGGCCAGGTGTATTTCATATATGCCAGGCTGCTGTTTTTTGCGGTTTTGCTGAATCTGCGCGCGGTTGACTCTCGACTTTTTTGGGATATGATGGTATGATTGTATTGGGATAAACAGGTGCAGTTGTTTTCATAGTTGGTCAGTTTGGTTGCGCGCATAATTATTTTTACAGAAATATGGGGAAGTTATGTTATTAAGAAAACAGAATATCATAGAACTGTCAGAAAAAAATTTTTCGGTAGAAAATTTAATGAAGCTGTTTGAAGACAATAGAGTTCATTTCCCACAGGAACCGGAGATAAAAAAGCCATATAGCGAAAATCTTGCCCGTCTGGTCAGAGCTGTTGAGATCGGAATTCCTATGCCGGTGATTCTGGCGTCAGAGCTGCAGAATGGTGATTTTTTAATCCTGGAGACGGGAGATCAGCTGCAGATTTTATTAAGGTATATACGAGGTGATTTTTCGGTTTATTTAGAAGGGTTGTCAAAACGTGAAATTTTTTTCCGTGAACTGGCGGATCAGAATGCCAGACTGTCAAGTATGCTGTTAAGGACAGTTTTTACACTTCGTATTATTGATTACCGGACGCCAAAATATTTGCATATGGAGGTTGGACTGTTTCATGAAAAGTGGAACAGGGAGAGGGAGCAGGCAGTCAGGGATGCTTTATATAGAGGAGCGGAAATAGATGTACTAAGGAGTATTAGTAAAGAGATAGCATATTATAGGCATAACAGAAGTCTGCTAGAGAATGAGTATACGACATTGTATATGATGCTTTTTTGGGGAGTATATAAGAATGAATTACAGATTACTGCGGATATGTGCGAACAAGAGCTTCTGGAAGCCGTAATCAATGAATTATATGATATGAGGTATGTCTGGCTGGATTTTTCGGACGTGGTTTCCTTATGTTTCAGATATTTTTATCAATATGGCAGGAGGGAATTACACCATACGCGATCAAAGGACACAAAATATAATGAAAAAGTGTTTGGTTTGCTGGTTTGCTTTTATGATATGTGTGGTATGTGCCAGTATACACACAGGGAAACCGACAAAATACTGTGCGAACTATTTGAGAATAAGAGTTTTATAAATAGGATTAGTTCTATGAAAATTACAGTAAAAGATATTGATGACATGATTTTTTATGGAAAGGATTTTATCAGATGATTGAAACGCTTCATATCAAGGGTTTAAAATGCTTTGACAACGCGGATTTTACATTTGGGAATCTGACTTTGCTCGCAGGGAAAAATTCGATGGGAAAATCCACTGTGATTCAGGCGATACTGGCAATGCTCCAACAGGGCAGCAATCCCTTTTTGGGACCATATATCAATATTGGCCGGGTCAGTGAATTAAAAAATAAATATACAGGCAGCAAGAAGATTGAGCTAAGCGTAAATGATACTTTTTTTAAGACCATAAAGGACGATCTTTCGCCTGCTGAATGTGAGGGAGACCTCTCTGAAACGCTTCATGTCATCTATCTGACGGCTGACCGGATTGGGGTTCAGGATTCTTATGAGAGGAACCTGGACAGTTATGACAAAATCGGTACAAAGTGTGAGTATGCATATCAATATCTGGCGGAGCATGAGAGGGATAACTGGCAGAAAAGTCCATTGATATATGACAGCACATCAAAACTGACGTTTGGTGGACAGGTCGATTACTGGCTTGACAGGATATTGGGTTACAGCGTGAGGGCGGAGGAGATTGAGCGCACGGAATGGATCAGGGTGTCCTTTGGCAACAGGGATCTGGGCAACGATATCAGACCTAAAAATGTAGGGACAGGCGTCAGTTACATGGCAGAGATAATCATTGCGGCATTGTCCTGCCAGTCGGGCGATGTGCTGATGATAGAAAACCCGGAAATTCACCTGCACCCGTCAGGGCAGTCGGAGTTTGTCTTTTTTCTGTCATTTCTTGCGCAGCAGGGTGTACAGGTTATCATGGAGACACACAGCGATCATATTTATAACGGTGTGCGCAAATGTGTCAAGATGGATTGTATATCAAGTACAAAAACGGCGGTTTATTTTTTTGAGGATGATAATGGAGGCAGCATTCCGGTGAAAATCTCTCTGGACGACGAGGGAGGGGCATTGACACAAAGGGATGGACTGTTTGACCAGACAAAAAAAGATCTGGATGTGATACTGGGGTGGTAAATGGATTTTATACTGAATGAGGAATCATTAAAAGGGCAGTTTGCAGACATAGAGAGCTTTCTTAGATCCCTGTCGGCAAATACGAGATGCTTTGAGCTGATACACAAAAATGGAAAGAATGCGATATATAAAATACTTGATTTTTACAAATGCCAGGTCACGCCAGATGAAAGAATCAGTGATTTGAAAAAATACCAGTACAGCGACGAGCTTTTGCGGTTTCAGATACAGTTGGACCAGGAAATCCAGACAGTTCCTTATTGGGACGAGAATCCAATGCATGACATGGCCCGGGGATATCTATGGAAAGGACAGGATGTCACTGCAACAGCGATAGCGGAGGCGGCAGAAAGAAAGGCCCCTTTGCTATCCTTCGCGCATGATTTGTTTGCTGACCGGGAACTGGAAGTGGTAATGAGTGATATAGTACAAAAGGTGTATTCGGTGTATTCGCCAGGTTATCTGGCAGAAACCTGTTCAGGCCCGATTGGTTTAAGCAGATTAGACCAGTTAAAAATCCGATACAGGGATACCAGGATAGACTGTACTTTTCTCGAAGAAAAGTATGGGCCTGACATGTTGGAAGATTCAGAGTACCTGATGTTAGTTCTTTCGCTGGACAAATTTATAAGCCATACATCATGGGAAGATATCGACAGGGATGATGGTTTGAAGTATAAGAAATACAGACCTTCGGATAAAGAGGACTGGTTTCGGGGCAGTATTTTCCAGCAGCAGACAATCATGAAGTTTCGTTTTAGTGATGTGCTGCGCGCATACGGATACCGGCACAAAGACCGTTTCCGCCTGCTTCGGTTCGAGCGGGATCATAAGAGAAGCAATAAAGGCTGAAAATAGATAAGAAAAAATGAAAATGTAATAAATATAAATAGGATAGAAAGCAATGTACAAATGGGAGGAATTATTTGACAGCGTGGCACTGGTGCGGGCGAAGACAATCGATAGCAGCAGGGTTATGCTGATGAAGAGAGATGAGACACATATTGATGCGGCGGTGCTGTCGATGGGTCGAGTGGAGGTTTCCATCACGCTGAAGGACGGCGCGCCTTATATTATGAAATGCAAGTGCCCCAAGGCGAGGAGCGGCAGAAAGTGCGAGCATATGGCGGCGGTGCTGTACAAGTTTGAGCAGTCTTCCGTTGAGGAAGCAGCAAAGCGGGAAACAGCCAAGCCCGAGAAGCAGTCAGTGGCAGAAGAAGTAGCACAGCAGGAGACAGCTCATCCCGAAAAGTTAACAGCGGCAGAAGAAGCGGCAAAGCAGGAGACAGCCAAGCCCAGGAAGCGGGCATCGGCAGAAGAAGTGGCGCAGCAGGAGACAGCCAAGCCCAGGAAGCGGCCAGCGGCAAAAAAAACAGACAGGGCAGGCAAGGGCAGTACAGCGCTGCCTGACACGGAAACGAAAAGCGAAGTGCAGTCAGAACAAAAAACGTCTGATATCAATGATTTCCAGCAAATGTGGGAGACCGCAGTTGCCGGGGAAAGCACAGCGAAAGAGCAGACCGCTGTCATAAAGGAAACAGCGTCAGCGCCAAAAAAGCGTGGAAGAAAATCAAAGGCGCAGCTTGAAGCGGAGCGTATCGCCGCGCAGGAGGCTGAAAAACAGGCAAAAAAAGAGGAGACAGCGCGAAGGATCGCCGAGCGCAAGGCCCAGAAAGTCGCACAGAAGGCCGAGCGTAAGCGCAGGCGCGCCGAGGCGGAGGAAGCACAGCGCAAAGTCCGCGAGGAGGAGGCAGCGCGGAAGGCACTGGAGGAGAAACGTCAGCAGGAGGAGGCAGCGCGCCGTGAAATGGAGGAAAAGAAGCGGCGGGAGGAAGCGGAAAAGAGAAGAAGGGAACAGGAAAAGGAAGCCATGAAGAAAAAGGAACAGAAGGTAAAGGCGGCAATCAAAAGAAAGCGGGAGGAGGAGACACAGACCGAGGTGGCTTCCACATCCACAGCAGTAACCTACCAGTATTTTGATATGGAGGCAATCAGGGACAAACTGAAATTTGCGGACATAGAGCTGGAGAAAGGGCGGCAGTATATTGCGGACAAGACTGTAATCGTGGAAAGTATTAATGTTGGATATTTTGAACAGATGGAAGATTTGGTTGCGCACGTCAGTGCGGTGGCGGAGTACCAAAAACGTCAGTTTCACATTAACGTGATTTTTAACAGGGATACGGTACTTAGAACAGACTGTGGCTGCCCACAGTGCAACCGGTCCTATGGTTACTGGTCGAGGAATAACAGCAATTGTGCGTTTGTGGCCGCGGTGGTCCAGTACACACAGACTTATATGCAGCAGAAGGAAGTGGGCGATGCCACGGACAAGCGCGGCGCGATGTTGCTCGCCGACTTCCAGCGCAATCATACGAACCAGCTTGTCGCGAGCGCGACCATGCAGGACGAGACGCTCAACCTCATTCCCAGGGTGATTCGCAGCGCCAACGGACTGCGGATTTCATTTAAGATCGGCACAGGAAAGCTCTTTGTCGTCAAGGACCTGATCGAGTTCTGTGCGCAGGTGCGCGGTTCCGAGAGCGTGCAGTATGGGACGAGCACAAAGTTGAACCAGAACATCAATAATTTTGGAATCCGCGCAAGACAGTGGTTTGATTTTCTAAGCAAAGTTATACAGGAGGAGGAGGACCTCATCAATCGCATCAGCGAGATGCGATACTTTTATTATCAAAAGAAACGGAAATGTTCTGATTTCGAGCTGTATGGCTGGCGTCTTGACCAGTTCAGCGAGATGCTGGGCGATGAGGCTGTCGAGTATGAGGATAAGACAACTGAAAAAAAGGGAAAGGCACGACTTATCTGTAAGGAAGGGACACCAAGGCTCACGATGCAGATCTGTCGAAGCCGGATTGGCAGAAATAAGGAGTTTCACGGTATAGATGTCACATGTAACATGCCGGCGTTTTATATCGGGGCAGCCAATGCCTTCTATATCAAGGACGATGTCCTGTATAAAACTGACATTAGTGTCATAAACAAAATACGTCCGCTGTTAGACCTGTCAGATGGCGGGCAGGTCAACTTCCAGATCGGGCGCGGCAAGCTTACAGATTTCTATTATTCCATGCTGCCACAGCTCGAGGAGGTCTTTACAGTCATGGAGGAGGACAGTGAGGAGATTCACCAGTACTTGCCGCCGGAGGTGATATTTTCATTTTACCTTGATGCGGAGGACGGCGATATCACCTGTCGTGTGACAGCCCGATACGGAGAAAAGGAGTGCTCTGTCCTAGAGTCGGTCCTGTCCGACCCGCTCACCACATATTATGAGAGCTTCCGGCTCGAGGGGCGGGAACGTGAGATTTTCTTCCTGACAAAGCAGATTTTTCCGTATGCCGATAAGGAGCGGGACCTGTTTTACTGCAACTGTGAGGAGGATATCATCTACGATGTGCTAAACAGCGGCGTGGAGCGGCTTGCGGAGCTTGGGGAGGTGCACTGCACCAACGCGTTCAAGAGCCTCAACATCGTGCGTAAGATGCGCATGTCCGTTGGCGTGTCGGTGTCGAGCGGTCTTCTGGACCTCGAGATTGACACCGAGAATATCAGCAGGGAGGAGCTGCTGGAGGTGCTCAAAGGGTATAAGTTGCGCAAGAAATATTACAGGCTGAAAAACGGTGATTTTGTCAACCTGGAAGATGAGAACCTGCAGATGCTCAAAGAGCTGATGGACATCATGCACCTTCCGCCCAAGGAGTTCATCAAGGGGAAGGTCCATTTGCCCATTTACCGCACACTTTATCTGGATAAGCTCCTCGAGGAAAAGGAGGGATTGTATACAAGCAGGGACCATACCTTCCGCGAGATGGTTAAGAATTTTAAGACCATTAACGAAGCGGACTACGAAGTGCCCGCGAGCTTAAAACGCATCATGCGCAGCTATCAGAAAAACGGTTACAAGTGGCTCAAGACACTGCAGTCGTGTCAGTTTGGCGGAATCCTTGCGGATGACATGGGACTTGGCAAGACGATCCAGGCGATTTCCTTTCTGTTGTCCGAGAAAAAGAAAGGCGTGACCTCGCTTGTCGTGGTTCCGGCTTCCCTGGTGTTTAACTGGGGGGAGGAGTTTGGGCGGTTTGCTTCCGCGCTAAAGGTACAGCTCATCACGGGCGATCAGCAGGAGCGCCAGAGAAAGATCGAGAATTACGCGGAATATGACGTGAGTGTCACTTCCTATGATCTGCTCCGGCGGGATATCTCCTACTATGAGGGGAAAAAGTTTACCTATGAGATTATCGACGAGGCGCAGTATATCAAGAATCATACGACAGCGGCGGCCAAGGCGGTCAAGGTTATCGACAGCCAGATGCGCATAGCGCTGACAGGCACGCCGATTGAAAACAGGTTGAGTGAGTTGTGGAGTATCTTTGATTTTCTGATGCCCGGTTTTTTGTACAGTTATGAGGTATTCCGGCGAGAAATCGAGATACCTGTTGCGAAATATGACGACAGGAATGCAATGGAAAGGCTCCAGAAAATGGTGGGACCTTTTATCATGCGCCGCTTGAAGTTAGATGTCTTAAAAGACCTTCCTGACAAGCTCGAGGAGGTGCGCTATGTGAAGTTTGACAAGGCGCAGCAGACAGTATACGATGCGCAAGTAGTACATATGCAGGAGATGCTTGCGCAGCAGGACGAGGAAGACTTTAGCAAAAACAAGATAAAGGTGCTTGCCGAGTTGACCAGACTTCGCCAGATCTGTTGCGATCCCAGTCTGTGTTTTGACAACTATAAAGGAGAGTCGGCAAAGCTGGACTCCTGCTTGGAGCTGGTGCAGAGCGCGATGGATGGCGGTCACAAGATGTTGTTGTTCTCCCAGTTTACATCAATGCTCGAGCTGATCAAAAAGCGCCTTGATGAACAGGGAATTGCCTACTATGTGATCACGGGCGAGACCTCCAAGGAAAAGCGTCTGCAGCTTGTGAAGGCATTTAATGGAAATGATGTTCCCGTATTCCTAATCTCGTTAAAAGCGGGCGGAGTCGGTCTAAACCTGACCGGGGCCGATGTCGTAATTCACTATGATCCGTGGTGGAACATCGCCGCGCAGAACCAGGCGACTGACAGGGCACACCGCATCGGACAGACCAGGAAAGTGACCGTGTACAGACTGATTGCAAGACACAGCGTCGAGGAAAAAATACTGAAGTTGCAGGAGACAAAGCGAGACCTCGCGGAGCAGGTCATGAACGGCGAGCTCGGACAGCTTGGAAGTATGAGCCGGGACGAGCTCATGGAGCTGTTACAGGGCTGACACAATTCTTTTGGGTGCCTATGCGCAATCGAGTAGGGGAATGACCTTCTCCACTACTCGCCGCGCGCGCCGTGCGCCGCCTTAGCGGCATATTTCCTCTGCACGGGGCTGTGCAATCGAGTAGGGGAATAACCTTCTCCACTACTCGCCGCGCGCCCCGTGCGCCGCCTTAGCGGCATATTTCCTCTGCACGGGGCTGTGCATAAAAGAGCCTCTGTGATAAATCACAGAGGCTGTGTGTTAGCAGGATAGGATATCCAGTTTCTTGTATGCTTCAACCCGTTCGCGGATCAGCTCCCACGACAGTTCTGAGCGTAGAAAATCATAATCATCTGAAATGCGGTCCAGTTCAGCCTTGATGTGGGGATCCTCCTCTAGATTGCCTGTGCCTGTTCGCACATAGTAGTCTGGCAGCAGCGTGGCAGCAATGATGCCGGTCTCGGGCGCTGGCGTTTCCCCCTGCTGGCTTAAGGCACTGATCATACCCAAATGCACGTGCAAATATGCGTCAATCTCCAGATGAACACCCATCATTCCAGCGAGGTCAAAAACCTGGAATGGTGCGCCGCCTGCAACATCGATTGCGCTTCCTTTTCCCCAGAAGTCGGGGCTGTCCCCCAATGCATATAGCGCGCTGCACAGATCTTGTATACCCTTGAATTCCTCCTGTGTGGGCGGTGCCTGGAAGGAATTTAGCACGGTATCGACAGCCCAGCCTAGGCGGGACAGCGCTGCGCAGCCGGGAAGGACAGCCAGACGCTCCCCAAGTTTTACCAGCCTTGCCAAGGACAGCAATCCCCACACGCGGATCTCGACATCCTCCAAGGAGCCTGCCATCTCCTCAACTGAGGAGGGAATACGGTTATACAGAATTGGCTTCTCCTCGAGCTGCCCGATGCGTTCAGAGCAGTCATCGATGAGCTTTTCCCCAACCTTGTCATAAATCGCATCGTCGGCGCTGTAGATCGTATCGGCGCGGTTTAACCACAGCTGGGCGCGGTTTAAGTCACCAGATTCCATCGCGGAAACCCCTGATTGATAATAGACCCTTGCAAGTCCGGCCCAGTTGTGCTTTTTCTGGCATTCCTCAACCGTATCTGCCCCCTTAGGGGTTTTATTGAATAATTTTCCCAGCCATTCTTTTATTTTGTTAAACATTTTTTAGAGCTCCTTTCCTTTTCATAAGTTCATAAGTAGTTCATAAGTAAATAATACGCATGTTATCATTATAATGATTTTAGCTGGTTTAAGCAATTGTTTTCTGGCAATTGACGAAAATTTGTTTTGGTGGTAGACTGCCAGTAGGAGTTGTAATATTTCATGCGTATGGGCAAGGAGGTTTTTGTGACCGGTTGACTGAAAGCAGGGGGTGCCCCTACGATGATCTGGCCAAAAGATCTAGGTGATTTCATTGGTTTTATCCAAGCTGAGATTGCAGGATTGTGCGAAAAATGTCATGTCTGAACGGCACATGATCGTCAGTATCCGTTCCCTGCTAGCGCAGCGTATACGGATAAAAACTAGTGTTCGGATTTGGCGTAATAGGAGTTTGAGATGAGAAAAATAAATATAGACAGATTGGATATGGTGTCGTTTTTAAACGGCCTGGTTTTTTATGCGCCGGTTGCGCTGCTTGTGCGAACCAATGCGGGTGTGACAATGACACAGTTTTTTGTGTTGCAGGCGATTTTGTCACTCACAGTTTTTTTGTTTGAGGTGCCGACGGGAATGGTGACAGACAGGATCGGATATAAAAATACTTTAATTCTTGCGCAGTCCGTGCAGTTTCTGGCAAAGCTCTTACTGCTTGCTGCCTTTGTTCAGAGCAGTTATCTGCTCTTTGTGTCCGAGGCGATCGTTGAGGGCTTTGCCGCATGTTTTCTATCCGGGACACAGGATGCGTATATTTACAGCGTGTACCAGAATGAGCGGTATGCTGTGAAAATGGCGCGCGTTGCAAATTTTGGGACAGCTGGGTTTATTGTCAGTACAATGTTTTATGTGGTGCTTTATCATTTTTGGGGAATCTGTGCGCTCATCATTGCGACGCTTGTAGCTTGCGGCACAGGAATTTTGAGTGTGGCGGGCATCGCGCGGGAACCAGTGGCAAAGCCTGATATGGAACAAGAGAATGGTGGGATAGAGGGCAGTGTCCATGAGGGGATTGTGGCAGTGTTTATGAACCTACGCATGGTTTTTATGGTTTTGTTGGCATCAGGCTTCACGTTGGCATTTCTGCTGATTAATTTCTTTTATGTAGATAAGCTGATTTTGTGCGGATTGCCAGAGGAGCTCATGTCCGTGATTATCATTGCATATTCTGCAATACAGATGTTGGCCGAGAAGCTGCTTGACCATTTGAAGAGCACATATTACCGAGCTGCGATGCTGACCTCCATCATTTTATCGGGAATGGTAATGATTTTGTTTGCGTTTAGTCAGGCAGTTGTTACCGTTGTGGTGATAATGGTGCTGCTCCCTTTGTTTTTGAGCTTTCCGGCGTTTATTCTGGACAGTATGCAGAATACACATATTGACCAATGTGGACAATCAGATAAAAGGGCGACCGTTCTGTCCATTGCAAACATGGTTGGAAATCTCATGGAGCTTGTGTTTCTCTTTGCGTCGGCGTATATTGTCACTATCGGGGTATCCGCCTGCTTTGCCGGCGCAGCGGTCCTGTTGGTTGCATCTGGCCTGGGTGTCTTTTTGTGCACGCGGGTACCCAAAGGAAAAATGTCAGCACCCGCTAGGAGCGGTAGACTCAAATTTGGGGAATAAATGACACATGCAAATATATTATGGAGGTAGGCGTGATGATTTATTTTATAGCGGACACACATTTTTCGGAGGATAATATAAGATTATATGAAAACAGGCCTTTTGGAAGCGCTGCGGAAATGAACGAGGCATTAATCCAGCGGTGGAATAACTGTGTCAACCAAAACGACGAGGTGTACATCTTGGGGGATTTCGGCGCAGATGGACAGGAAGCTTTGATATTAAATCAGCTGAACGGGAAAAAATATCTTATCAAGGGAAACCATGATGTGAGGGCAAATCAGTATTACCGCGATGCCGGCTTTGAGGAGGTCTATGATTGTCCGATTATCATAAAAGGTTTTTGGATCCTGTCCCATGAACCATTGTATGTCAATGCCAATATGCCATATGCGAACCTGTTTGGACATGTGCACAGCTCTCCAATTTTCAGGACATACAGCAGTCAGCATTATTGTGTGTCGGTGGAACGGATTCACTATACGCCTGTTTCTTTTGATGAGGTTATCCGAACTGTACAAAGTGAATCAAAATAATGAAATTTTTGTTGCAAATATATAAAAGTCAGACAAATATTGTAAGAAATATTACAAAATTTGTCTGACTAAAATAAAACATGTATAATCTACACAAAATAAAAATTCATTATTTGTATACATTTGCTTATGCAAGAATCGATTTCTGTCATATTCTAGCAGAATTTGGAAGAGGTGTCAATTGCAAATTTTGTGTGGTTTTTTATTCGTTACAGATTGACGAATACGGAAAGCCGATCGTGTTAAAGAACAGCGACGGGGACCACACGACACCCTCGGTTGTCATGATAGAGTCTGCCGACAACATCATCGTTGGCACAGAGGCCAAGAGAACGATTGAGATTGAGCCGGACAAGACGGTACAGTTTATCAAGAGAAAAATGGGAAAAGAGAAGGATACCGTGAAGTTAAACGGTATCGAATACCATGCGCCTGAGATCTCCTCCATGATCCTTAAGAAGATTGTAAAGGACGCAAATGACGAGTTAAAGCAGACAGGCGTGATCAAGGACGGTGAAGAGATCAAGGACGTTGTTATTACATGTCCTGCATATTTTGGTATGAATGAGCGCCAGGCGACTAAGACGGCGGGGGAGCTTGCCGGCTTAAATGTCCTGAATATCATCAACGAGCCCACTGCGGCAGCGATCAGCTATGGCGTATCTGGCGGGGATAAGAATGAGACTGTTCTTGTTTATGACTTAGGTGGCGGTACGTTTGACATCACGGTCATGAATATTGCGGGTGGAAATATTTCGGTGGTCTGCACGGGCGGAGACGATCAGCTTGGCGGAAAAGACTGGGACGAATGTCTTATGGAATACATTGAAGAGCGGTATGAGGAGGAGAATGGGGAGGATTTGTCAGAAGATCCTGAGACCGTGGCAGCGCTGTATGTGGATGTTGAGACATGGAAAAAAGCGCTCACTTCGAGGGAGAAAGTGAACGTATCCGTAAACGGTCCTGCCGGGAGATTCAGGGAAGAGCTGACACGTGAAAAATATGAGGAGCTGACAAGGGACCTGCTCAACAGGACCAAGAATCTGTTAGATGACGTTCTTGCCACATCAGCCGCACAGGGATATCCGATGGCAAGCATTGACAAGGTGCTGCTGGTTGGCGGTTCCTCGAGAATGCCGCAAGTCGCTGCGATGATACAGGGAGATTACGGGATCACGCCCGTGCTCTCCGACCCCGACGAAGCTGTGGCAAAGGGGGCGGCAATCTACGCGGGCAATGAGAAGGCGTACAATGATTTTATCCAGAGCGAGGCGGCAAAAGCTGGAAAGACAGTCGAGGAGATCAAGGAGGATAATCTGGTTTCTGGTGAAATCGACAAAAAATTTGCAGTGTCAATGGGAGCAGGCAACTCAGGCGGTGTGAAGCTTAAGATTACAAATGTTCTGTCTAGAACATATGGTCTATCTACCTATGTTGACGATGCCATGAAACAGCTTATGATCCGCAATATGCTTATGACCAATGAGAAGTTGCCCGCCACATCAACGAGAAGCTTTTACACGGTTTCCAACAACCAGACGGCACTCGACATTGAGATCTACGAGAGCAGAAGCTCAGATGAAATCATTGATATAGATGACAGGAAACCGATCACCAATATCCATATGGCGTTTGCCGGACCTGTCTCTAGAAATACAGAGGTCATTATCACTTTTGCGCCGGACAATTCTGGTCTTCTCCATATCGTAGCCGAGGAGCAGCAGTATCATTCCAGGCTCGAAACGACATTCCAGCTGTCCAACCAGATGACAGATGAGGAGATGCATAGTGCGTCTGTCAGAATGGCGTCTGCAACAATAGAGTAAAGGAGAGTCGCAATGGTAGCATTTGTGATGTTCTGGGCAGCGTTATTTGCAATGTGCTTCTTTGTCGCAGGAACCTTGTTTAAGGCGCTTGCGTCGGCGCTTCATGCGCTGTTAAATTTTGCTGTCAGCATGGTGGCTTACATTGTTTTCCTGGTACTGTTAGCGCTTGTCTCCGCCGCGCTCTATGAGATCGTCAACGCAATCCTCGACGGCAGCATCAGCGCACTTTTGCCCAGTATCGTGCTCACACTCGTTGGGGGCGCAATCTTAGTCGGTCTTTTCGGCGGTCTGGGAACACTGATCCTGGGGGTTATCGCAGGAATCATTGAGCTGGTTTCACAGGTTGTTTCCACCGTATTGGAGGGCATGGCTGCAATCTGTGAAAAAGGTTATGCAAAAGCCCTGAACATGATTGTAAAACGGATTGAAAGATGCTAGGAGAAAAAGATGGCTGATATACAGAGTAAAATTCTTAGTCAATACGGCATTGACATTGCCAGTGAAAATATCTTTAAGCTATACAGGCTTGAGAGCGCCAGCATATCGCCAGAAGAGCTAGAGGCGAAGATTCAGGATACAAGAAAACGCTGGGAGACGAGCGCTAACGGGGCCAATGAAAAAAACGCGGCAAGAGACCACGCCCGGTTGGAAAAGGCTGACCAGTATGAGTCTGTCTTGAGAAATGTAAAGCTTAGAGGGCAGGTGTATGACTATTACAATAAGCCTGCAGGTGCCGGGGGAGCAGGGGACGCGTCCGGCTCAACGGAATTTGCGAGGGAATATTTTGGGCTGGTAGCTACGACGAAGAAACTAAAAAGGGCAGATGTAGACTTTTTCTTTAACTATTACCCATCAGAGCGCAAGAACAGAAAAGCGGTCATAGACATGCTGGAGAAGGACTTTAAGGTAAAGGGTCTTAGCAGGAAGGATGCGCCCGAGGAGAAGGAGGAGCTCGAAGGAAAGAAAAAGGACAGCAACAGTCCCCTAATTGTCAATCTTTTCCAGGAGGCGACTATTTTAAAGCTCAGGAAAGCAGTTGAGCACTACGAGAAGGCACTCGGCAGCGAGGAGCTCTGTGCGCGCTATCCCAAGCTGCGGGAGGGGCTGTATGATTATCTCGAAATTCAGCAGGTGGAGGATGCGGAAAGTTTTAATAAACTCATGTTCGATAAAGGGCAGGCGATATATGCTGTCCGGCAGGAGAAGGGTGTGGAATATGTCCCTCTGGTAGATCTTTTTAACACGTTAAAGGAGATGGGGACATATCAGGATGTCGTGGACAACATTCCTGAGTTTAAGCTGCTGTTGAAATACCCGAAGCTTACGCCGTACATGTACGCCTTTGTGGAAATGAAGCCAGGCACTGTCAAGGGAATTATGAAGGTTGCCAGCCGCGATTATGCGTTCCGCGATGACGCCGATTTTATTCTCAATTATTATCAGCCAGTCTACGACAATTTTGGCATTAATAGCAGGGGAATTGGTGCAGTCATTCGAAAGGCTGAGAAAAAGGCAAAACAGAACAAGATTCTCAATCAGATTGATGAGAAGCTTGGCAGAAAGAAGACGAGGCGGAATCATTCAATTGGCGTTGAAGTAGTGCACTGGCTGGTATACTGGCCCATCTTTCTGACCTATTTTGTGTTTGAGGCGGCGAAAGTCGTGTTTACAAAGCTTCAGGGTTTGGTGGTTCCGGCCTTCATTGCCTTTTTCGTTTTGTGTAACTGGCTGTTTCCGAAAATTATGTCCATTGAGAACCTGCTGATACTTCGCAAGATTATATTCAAAGACCAATGGGTGTCGTTTCTGGATGAATTTATCGGTTCGCCGCCAAGAAACGGGTTTGAGACCGTTGTGTTGTCGTTGTATGCGGTCATTGCGCTTTTGCTGGTCTATGTGGGGCCGCCCCTTCTTGCGGCAGGCGCGGTGTCAGAGTTTGCCGATGATTTTAACAAGCGCTTTGACTGGGTTGGCTATGAGCGTACATTTCAGAACATCTTACAGCGCCTTAGACAGAAGACAGAAGAACAATTCGCTGCCCAGAAGGGCGCGTTTGCAAAGAAGAAAATGCCCAAAATTATCACAAATCTATTGTGTGTTGCAATCATTTTTGTGTTGGTGTTAGTCACACCGGGTATCATGGACCGTCTAGGCAAGCTGACAGGATATGGACAGAAGGAGACGGAAAAAGAGGTGTCTGCATATACAGAAGCTCAGACAGATACAGAGACAGAACCTTTCGGGGAGGAGACGGACAAAAAGCCTGCAGGGGAACAAATGGTAATCAGTGCAGACGCCGCCAATATCCGCTCTGGTCCGGGAACGGACTATGGCATTGTCGCAGCTGGGCACCGTGGCGACGTATTTACAGCGACAGGAAATCAACAGACTGCGTCAAACGGCAGAGTCTGGTATGAGATTTACCTCGATGCGAATATGACAGAAACAGGCTGGGCCAGCGAGAAGGTTATAGGATTTCAGTGACTATTATACATAAATGCCCTTGTCAGACAACGGATGGAATCTGACAGGGGCATTTTTGTTTCCTTACTGCGCATTGATCGTATCTACAATTGACATTGCATGTATTTTCTGGATCGGCCCGCGCACCGCCAGAAGCACGGCAAGAAGGACGATTCCAAGAATGATGCACAGCTCGGATACCGGCAGGCGCCAGGGGTCACCCCAGCGGGAGGTCACGAGGATTTCAAACAGTTTTTTGTTGAGCAGCAGTCCTGCTATCACGCCGCAGCCGCCGCCTGTCACCGCGTAAGTCAGCGTCTCGGCGGCGATCATTCTCTTTAGCTGATGGTTGCTAAGTCCGATTGCACGCAGCCCGCCGTATTGTTTCATACGCGCCTCCACGCTCATGGCGACACAGTTGATGATATTGCAGATTGTTACAATGGCGATCAGAAATAAAAATCCATAGAGAAACAGTTTAAAGGAGTAATTTGCGCCCAGCACACTCTGCTTGTTGGCGCGCAGATCTGAGAATTTGTACGCTGTCCCGGCAAGCGCGCGCATCGCATCGATATTGGCATCGACAGCCCTCCCCGTCAGCTGGATATCAATGACTGTATAATTATTCTCTCCTGTAAACTGCCGGAATGTATCCTCTGAGCAGATGATGATATCATCGTCTGGTGTGTTGAAAGGACATTCCGACACCATACCAACGATTTCAATGTCCACAGACCGGCCGCCGATTGTGAGTGTCACAGTATCCCCGAGCTGTACTTGGGTTTGGTTGTTGTACTGCGGGGACGATACGATCAGTCCGGTTCCGATCTGCTTCTGTACATCTGACAGCGAACCGCCCAGCAAATATTTTCCGGACCATCGGAACTGCTGTTCTTCGTAAGAGATTAGCGTTGTCGTATGTTCTCTGCCATTTGTCACGCTGGGAAGGTCGTAAGCAAACATTCGTCCAAACGCTCGCCTGACGACAGGATCGTCCCGCAGTGTCATAAGCAGCGATCGGTCAACCGTGCAGGTATTGTCCTGGCTGCTAATCGAAATGTCCGGTGACCAGGGGCTTAGCGCCTTGATGGCATGCTTCATAAAGTCGATGGTCGTGGAGAAGGACAGAAACAATATGATACTCAAAGCAAAGGACCCCACCACCAACAGAAAATTTTTGCGGCTTGCCTTTGCGTGATGGATTCCCAATGCCGTATCAACTTTGCACAGGGAGGTATTTGCTGCCTTGCGCACAGGTTGGAGGCTATTTGCGCTGCCTGTTACAGCGGCAAGCGGGGACGCCTTTGCGGCGCGCTTTGCCGGTGCGCGTGACGCGAGCAGCACTGTCAGGATACCGATGCCAGCGCCGGCGGCAATGCTAGGCAGGCTGACCGCGAAAGCCGGCATGGTAGCAAAATACATAGGACTTAGACCGCGCAGTACGGCGCACAGAACCCAGACCACGGCCAGGCCGGAGAGGATGCTGGCGGGAATAGCAAAGGTGCACAGACTCAGCGCTTCCCTGTGGACAAGCCGTATAATCTGCTTGGGCGTGGCGCCGATACAGCGCAGCATGCCAAAAAATTCCGTTCGCCCGGCGATATTGCTGTTTAAGCTGCTGGCGATCATCAGGATACCCGCCAGCAGGACGAGCACGGACAGAATGGCAGCTGCGGCGTAGATCATCAGCATAAACGTGTTTCCCGCATCGCTCTGCCCGAGCAGACCTAGCAGCATCGCCTGCTCCCCAACCTGGTCGTCGGACAGCTGGAACTGCGCCTTGATATCGTTGATGGTCTGCCGAATGTGGTGGTGTTCATAAAACTGGACGAGAAAACAGCTGTCATAGTCATCTGGTTCCCCGTCTGTCACGCCGGGAAAAAGATCGCGGAAGGCGGCGGTATTCATAAACACGGCATAGATATCCTTGCTCATGACCATAGGTGGATTTTCGGAAAAACCAGATACAATATAGGGATATTCTACTCCTGCCGCGTCGTGTATGGAAACCGGACTGCCGATGGAGAGTCCAAGTGCTTTCTTCATATTTCCAGTCACAATGATTTCATGTTCTGACTGGGGAAATGTTCCCTCGGAAATGGTATTGGCGTAAATCTCAGTCAGGCACGGTGCTTCGCTGCCACAGATCACAACGTCCTTGCCAGCTACCGTGTACCCCTTATCCAGGCTATAATTGAGGGTTCCATAACAGGTGAGGACCCTGACCTCGGGCCGTGCGGCGATCAGCTCTGCCGTCTCGTCGCTGATTCTGCTCAGTGCGATATGCCAGTTGCCATCCTCCTGTTTTGTTTTGATCAGCTGGCTTTGAATGTACATGTCCGCCATGCCAAAGATTGCGGTGACAAGAAATACGGACAAAAAGATACAGAAGATGGACATGCGGTTTTGTTTTCTGTGCGCCCTGGTATAGAGCGGGACAAGTTCAAGATAATTTTTCATCTTTATGATAATCCGCTCCTTTCCTGTCAGTCTGGCCAAGGTCTGTGAGCCTTCCGTCCGCTACGCGCAGTACGCGGTCACAGGCCGCGGCTAAACTATTGTTGTGTGTGATCATGAGAATGGTCTGTTGATACTGCCTGGACGCTTTGATGAGCAGGTCAAGCACCTCCTGGCTGTTCTTGCTGTCCAGGTTGCCGGTTGGTTCGTCTGCCAGAATAAGCTTGGGTCTTGTGATCAGGGCGCGTCCGATTGCCACGCGCTGCTGCTGGCCGCCCGACAGCTGTCTTGGCAGATGGTGGCGCCTGTCTTTTAGTCCCAGGATTTCCAATGTCTCCTCCACGAGGGCAGGGTCGGGCCTGCAGTAGTCAAGCAGAAGCGGAAAGATTATATTTTGCTCGACATTGAGTTCTGCCACAAGCTGAAACGACTGGAAGATAAATCCAATATTGCGCCGCCTGAAAATTGTGCGCGCCTCCTCCTTCATGGCAAAGAGTTCATTTCCGTCAATCAGGATTTGCCCCGATGTGGGGACATCAAGGGCGCCAATGCAGTTTAGCAAGGTACTTTTGCCGGAGCCCGACTCGCCCACGATTGCGCAAAAGTCTCCTTTTTCAAGCGAAAAGGACACATTTCGCAGGGCGTTGACCTGCACCTCGCCTTTGCCATAGGTTTTACATAGATTGTGTACTTGTAAGATTTCCATTTGTAACATTCCCTTCTAATCATATTAAAATATATAAAATCTGAACCTCACATGATTATCATATCAGGAAATCCTTACAATCAAATGAATTTAAGCTTACAATTTAGTAAGGTGCCGGAAATGTCTTCGAAGGCCTTTTTCTGCAGGGTGCGCCCTGTTATGACGGCAGCATTAGTGTAAAGGTGGTTCCCACATCGAGTGTGCTCTGCAGGGTGATTGAGCCGCCCTGTCCCTCCACAATTGATTTTGCAAGCGGCAGTCCCAGCCCGATACTCGGGGTGTCCGATGCCTGGCTGCTGCGGTAAAAGCGCTTAAAAATGTGGTGGATATCTCCGGGCGCAATACCGCTGCCATTATCGGAGACCCGAATGATGCCTGCGAATGCGGATACCTCCCAGGCAATACGCACAGTGCCCTGGGTGTCCATATGATCCAGGGCATTTTTGACAAGGTTGCTGATCGCTTCGCTTGTCCATGCCGCATCGCACAGAAGCGTATCCGTGTCAGATCCCTCTAGAAGAATCGTCTTTCCTTCATTGTCTGCGCGCGTTGTGAGCTCGCTGACAGCATGGGAAACCAGCTTTGACAGATTGCATTGCTTTTTCTCAAACACAACATTTCCGGCGTCGAGTCTTGTGATCTTGAGCATGGACTGGATTAACTGCTCCATGCGCTTTAGCGCCAGTCCTGTCTTTGCTGCAAAATTCTGGATTACAGCGGGTGCGTCGTATTCATTTTCCATGATTTCCTGATACATTGATAACGCCGCTAGCGGTGTCTTTAGTTGATGGGAGATATCAGAAATGGTGTTTTTCAGAAAAATTTTCGTCCGCTGTTGTGCCTCATTTTGTGCCTGAAGCATCGTTGCAAGCCGGTCAATCGAGGAAAACATGCGGTAGACGGTGCCTTCACTGTTCTGTGGCAGATGGCTTGTATAGCAGCCGCCAATGTAATTGTCAATCACGGCAAGGGCGCGGCGGTAGAGTCTGTCCCTGCGGGAGAGAAACAGCAGGCTTACACTTGCAAGCAGCAAGCAGACAGGAAGAAAAATAGCCAACGCAGTGCAGATAGCACGCTTTTGAAAATGGTGGAGAGAGGGCAGGAGCTGTGTTTCCAGCGACGGACGGATACCGGTTTTTAGGAGAAGCAAAACTCCTTTGCCGTTTCGTGCCGCGTCTGGGGCGGTGAGGGCTCTGGCAATAACCGCGTCGGAAATACCCTGTGAGGCCAACGAGGAGGCAATCGTCTCATCATGGGTCAAAAGCATGGTCTTGGCGTTGCCTGTCATGTAAAAACAAAAGAACAAAGCTCCTGTCAGCAGGAGCAGTGATAATAGTATTAATAGCATACAGTACATGCGGACGGCCTTGTCCTGCATAAAACGAAAAGATATCATATCCGTGATTCCTCCATACATGGGAATTGCGCCCAAATAAAGCAAAGATACATCAAACAGCAGTTTATAAAACCCACCGGTATCCAAATCCGCGGGCAGTGACCAGATGCTGCGGTTTTGAGGGATCAGTCTCAATTTTTTCGCGGAGCCGCCTAATATACACAGACAGGGTGTTGTCATCGACAAAGCTGCCCATATGATCCCACAATTCATTGAAGAGAATCTCCCTGGTCACAATCTGGCCTGCATTTTGCACAAGGAGCCCGAGCAGCCGGAACTCTGCGCGTGTCAGATCAAGTGGCCTTCCGTTGAGCTTTACCCGGCAGGCCGCAAGATCAATCACAAGGCCGCCCGAGGAAATGCAGTTGACTGTCTTTTTCTGCGGTTGGCTGTCCTTTCCCCCAGCTTGTGGGGAGGCACTAAGGCTAGACCGTCGCAGCAGCGCGCGGATTCGCGAACAGAGCTCACCAAGTTTGAACGGCTTTGTGATATAGTCATCCGCACCGCCGTCAAGACCGCGGATCACATTGACCTCCTCGTCCGATGCCGTGAGAAAGACAATGGGAATCTGTTGGTTTATGTCCCGCACTTTCCCGCACACATCAAACCCTGTCCCATCAGGCAGTGTGACATCAAGAAGCAAAAGATCATGTTGACTTATAAGGTCAACAGTACAAAGTCGCCTTAGCGCCTCTCTCACGGTGCGCACGGTCTCGACAGTAAAGTTATTTTTTTCTAAGGAATATACCAGCCCGTCAATCAGGCTGGCATCATCCTCTAGAAGTAGTATTTTGCACATAGGCTCATTCCTTCTAAATTAAAGCTTTTCTGAAATACCAGTACCAATTTCGCCGAAAGATTTTTAGCTTTGCGCTGCAAAATGCTGCCTAAAATTTCGCATACAGCAACACTTGGAACAGCCCCTGCTCACAGTAACACCCGAGAGTCCCTCCGATCTTGTCCGCAAAAGCCTGCACACTTTGCATGCCAAGTCCATGATTCTTTCCTTTCCGACTCTTTGGCAGACCAGTTTCGGAGTCAAAGACAATCTCCTTCTCGTATGCATTTTTAATATGAATCAGGAGCTGGTTCTGCTCGCAGCGTATTTTGATGTCAATAAATTTCCGTTTTTCCACAAAGTCCTTCACACAGTAAATCGCATTGTCCAATATATTTGCGACCACCATAGTAAATTCATAGTTGTCAACGGGAATTTCCCTGGCGATGACAATGTCCCGCTGTACTTCGATTCCCAGCAAACGGGCTTTTTCCAATATGCTTGAGAGCATCGTGTTCGCGATGAGGTTATTGCAGTACCGTGTCACCTTATTTTCATCGGCTACCGTATTAATGTGCGCTACGACTTTCCGGATCTCCTCGTATTCGCCCTGATCTAGCAGGGAATCGATCAGGCCGGAGTAGTGCCGCACATCATGCCGCAGAATCCGCAGGTTTTTCTCAGACTGCTCGACCAGATAAGATTGGCTTTCTAGTCCCTCAATGTACAATTCATACAATGTATTTTGCCAGTAGACCGCTGTCCGCCGGGACTCGCTGGACACATATCCTAATATGATGACATGCGATGCGAACATCGCGATGATAAACATTACTACGCCAAGGATGTTTTCCGGGTGATCGTCAATCGTAAACGGAAAAAAGGTAAGGAACGAAAATCCGCAGTAAAAAAATACTGGAATCAGACAGAGCTTCCACCAGCTGCCCATCACGTCCTCTTTCTGATAGCTGATCCAGATATCATGGATTTTGACATACAGGATATATAATATGATAATGTGCGTCACAATACAGCACGCCGTGCAGAGAACCATATTTCCTGTGTAAATGTGGACGATGGCAGCCATGATGCTGCCTGCAATGACATAGTTGGAGGCGCTCAGTCCCACAAACAGCGCCTTGCTATCCCTTTTCATGGAAATAAACAGCCCCGTCAGTTGAGTCAGCACGATTTGGTAAATCGTCACAAGAAAATAACACAGCTTGCTGTCCGGAAAAAAATTTAATTTGAGTGCATTCGGAAGGGTAATCGCCAGAAAGGAAACGGTACAAATGATAGCCGTTTTTCGTTTGGAGTATCGGTGCACGATAAAAAGGTACATGAACACCACCACAAAAATGTGACTGATCGTATAGGAAATATTTTTGTAAATCATGTTATGTGCCTCCTACTGGTATTGCTCCGAAACAAATTTGAGGTATTCTTTTTTGACATCGGCCGTTCTGGTCTTGCTGACGGGGATACGCGCGCCGCTTTTCATAAGGACGCTTCCAGATGCCAGCTTTTCCACATGACGCAGATTGACGAGAAAGGATTTGTGAACCTGTACAAAATCGCCATGTGCCACAATTTCCCGGATCTCCTCGTCAAAAGACCTGCGGATAAAGATACTCTGCACGGTCCTTTGGTCTGTCAGGCAGATATTGAGCGTCCTGGAATAATTTTCAATGTACTCAATTCTCGAATAGGGGACAGAAACCAGCCCTTCTTTAGTCTTTACCGTGTATACCACATCTTCCTTATCCCTTGAAATACCAGAGATGGCATAATCGAGCGCCTCGGTAAAAAGCTCCTCCCCAACAGGCTTTAAGATATACCTCACGGCGTGTACACCGTAGGCTTCAAACGCAAAATCATCGGAGGAGGTGATATAAATAATCGCGCTCTTCCCGTCGGTGTTTCGAATCAGCGTGCCGATGTCGATGCCTGATTTCTCGGACATGATCATGTCCAGGATATAGATGTCTGCTTGTGCTTTTGCCTGTATTTGCTGATACAGCGCTGCGGAGTCCGTATAATACGCTACATCAAGCTGCGCAGTTCCACTTGTTTCCATATATTTTGTCAGCAGCCTTTTGATTTGTTCCAAATCTTCCATGCTGTCGTCACAGACTACAACCTTCATATGCCTACACTCCCTGTGCGCCCTACGCATCTAATCTGTCGTCTGAAAGTGATTTTCCCTCAAACGCGCTTACCGCGAAATTTGTCTAAAAACAGTATATCATATCCCCGGATAAGTTTCCAGTGTTGTAAAAAACTGTTTACAATTGTTAATTTATCTGTTACTGCGCACTCCGTTCCAGTAACAGGTAAAAATCCATGCAAAAATTGCAATACGAACTTCGTTCGTGGCGCAAATGGATTTTT
>CAJUQZ010000043.1:0-12424 GCA_910588755.1 uncultured Lachnospiraceae bacterium
GCTCTACCAAGCTGAGCCACACGCCGATGTATGAAATTTTTTACCAGTTCCGTAACGTCCCGAACGCAGCGCTCTACCAAACTGAGCCACGCAACGAAGCAATCCGTTTCAAACAGTTACGTATCTATTATACTGGATTCTATAAAAAAATCAAGTGTTTTTTGATATTTTGTAAAAATATTTTATGCCTGATGCTTAAAGACCTCGATTACGCTTGTCATATGGTATTTGATTAAAAAAATCTGGTTTGAATACATCGGGTATTCATATTTTGCCTTCTGCAGCAGCGGATAAAACCACCGCTCGGTCTCCTTGATATATTCAACCATCTTTTCCTTTGAGAATCCCACAGCCATGCTAGAAATATTGTTGCAGCGGTCCAGCAGCTTGACCATAGTTGCAATCGCATTCTGGGAGATTTTGGCATAGTACTGTTCGTCGTCGTCACTGGTTCTTGTCAGCAGAGAAACAGCAGTTCGTGTCTCCTGGTTGACAGGCAGTTCGCCCGCGGCAATTCCACAATCCTCGCACACGTCATGGAGCAGCGCTGTGGAGACCAGATTGTCGTCGTCAAGTCCCAGCGCCAGCGCATGACAGGAGATCAGAAGCGGATGATAGATATAGGGAACCTGGTCTTTTCCCTTCCGGAGCTGTCCTTTGTGAAGTTCCCGCGCATATGGCAGGACACTGGATGTCTGGTACAGTTTTTTCACGCTGGCATACGTTTTGATGTAGGTGTACATCCGGCCCTCGTCGAACAGCCTGTCAGAGAGCGAGGCCTGAAAGTCAATAAAAACATTTTCCGTCTTTGCACCAGTCAGAAGCCAATCCGTTGTCACCTGGTACAGGGAGGCAAGCTCCGCCAGCTTATCAATATCTGGCGCGGTCTCCCCGCGTTCCCAGAGACTGACGGCCTGAAAGGATATGTCTAGTTTTTCTGCGACCTCCCGCTGCGTCATTCCTGTGTCTTTTCTGGCGGACGCCAGACGTTGTGAAAGCGACATCGTTGTTTTCCTCCTGTGTATATCGTTGCAGTTTCCAGTACTCCACCCGGTTAGAAGTGGGAGTACTTAGGGGCGTGTTTTTTAAACATCTCCTGGCTGTCATGCTTTCAGTATATAGCATTCAGGAACAAAAATACAGCAAAAATATATTGAATGTTCAGCTGGCAGATTCAAGGGCCGCTTGACAACTTTGGTGGAAATTTCTATTAATAAAGGATTTTTGGCTGGTATGTTTGGGACATAATAAACTAAAAATTTCCAAAGACGACAAAATTCTATCAGATTTGCACAAAAACTATTGAAAAAGAAAGGATAGTATGCTATAAATAATCTGATGGAATCGTTACCGATACCAACAAAAAATCTATATAAAGCATAAGGTGAATAAAATGGTTTAAAAGGGGGAATTTATATGGATTTTATGAGTGAAAAAGGGGCGGCGCAGCTTGTCAGCGTCTATGTTGAAAGAGACCTGTCAGATTACAGGAAAGTCACAGAAAAGGAACTTAGGGTCGGTGGCATCACACCGGAAGCGAAGGCGGCTTTCAGCAGGAAACCATACTATGGCGCATCGTCAGCCAACATCAAGAACCGGCCAGTATTAAGAAACTATTAGGCCCTGCCTGATAGTTTCGTTATTGTTCACACAAAACTTAGCATTTACTGCTAATTATGGCCTATTAAGCCACGTTCGAAAACATATTTGCAGCAGGTAAAATCCATTTGTGCAACAAACGAAGTTCGTATTGCATATTTTGCATGGATTTTACCCGTTACTGAAACGGAGCGAACAGTAACAGGTAATTTATGGCGTCGCAAAATTTATACAAAGTCTTGTGGAATCTCCCGTCATAATATGCTATAATGAAAAAGAAAACCTATGAATGGATTGTAGTATATGGAGGAGGATGAATATGACAATGAGATGGAAAAAAAGATTTGCCGTCATACTGGCGGTTGTCATGGCTTTTCTGACCATGCCGGCAGTGACAGCAAGGGCCGAGGGCGAAGGCGCGGTGTGGAGCCACCCGGGTAATGGTTGGCATTACCTGCAGGGGACGGACATTAAGGTGCGGATTGCGGATGATGTCATATCCATAGAGGGGACAGGGGCCCTTCCGGATGCGGATTACTGGAAGCTGTACGAGAGGCCGTGGCACACATCTTCTGCGACGCATTTAAGGATTGCGAGCACGATTACGTCAATTGGAGCCTACTCTTTTTACAAGTGTTCTAACATTAAATCGATAGAGATGTATACAAGCACATTCATTGAGAACAAAAATGCCTTTGAGGGGATTGCCTACTGTCCTGTTTTTAGGATTGCGGACGCAGAGTTGCAGACGCGGATGTATGGGACGATACCATATACGAGCCTTGACAGCATTCAGGCCTTCGCACAGTCCAACTCGATGGGGGCAAGCTATATTCTCAATGATAAAAAAAGGGCGGAGATGTTTCAGAACAGTACGAATCCGACCATTAGCAATGTATATTGGGCAAGTGACAAGAACGCACCCTGGAGCGATGTGGCGAGCAATGGGAACGGTAATAAGGCCACAAACATTTGCCGTCTGTCGCCCAGCACACCAGATTACTCGCTGAAAGTATCTGCGCAGAGGCTTTATCCGGGACTGGCATGTTATGAGGTATATGGTGTATTTATTGAAGACTACACTTTTGCGACCACGTTCAATCTCTGTGTGGAAAAGGACAACAAAGCGCTCTACCAGACAGATAAGGAGCTGGAATATGTGCTGACGATCCCTGCGGAGTACCGCAGTGCGCAAAGGAGTTTCCGCCTGCTCGGAATCGGTTCGGGAGAAGTTTATATTTATGACGATCTTGACTCTGTGACAGAGACGATTACCTTTAGGACGGATAAACCAACTACCGCGTACGCGCTGGTATATAAGTAAAAATAAGGAAGAAAGAAAATGGCAAGTGTAAGCATTGAAAGAGTGATAGAAAAGTTTAAGCTCAAAAATCTCACCCCGCAGATTAATGCGGAGAATATCAAGATTCATCAGCCAGATATCAATAGACCGGCGCTGCAGCTGGCGGGGTATTTTGAGCATTTTGAGGAGACAAGGCCCCAGATTATCGGGTTTGTGGAGTTCTCTTATATGGAAAACCTTCCTGAGGAGAGAAAAAGGGAAGTGTATCCGCGGGTTATATCAGAGAAAACACCCTGCATCATCTTCTGCCGGGGACTTCATCCGGATGAGATGTTTATGGAAATTGCGATTCAGAACAGTGTTCCGCTGTTGGTGACAGAGAAGACGACCTCCGCGTTTGAAGCGGAGATTATCCGGTGGTTAAATGTGAAGCTTGCGCCCTGTATCTCCGTTCATGGTGTGCTGGTGGATGTCTACGGTGAAGGTGTGCTAATTACAGGGGAGAGCGGCATCGGTAAGAGTGAGGCTGCCCTGGAGCTTATTAAGCGCGGCCACCGCCTGGTATCAGATGATGTTGTGGAGATCAGAAAGGTGAGCGATGATACACTGATTGGTTCTGCGCCGGATATCACGCGTCATTTTATCGAGTTGCGCGGCATCGGGATTATCGATGTAAAGACACTGTACGGTGTGCAGAGTGTCATGGACACGACCAATATCAACCTTGTCATCCGTTTGGAGGACTGGGATAAAGAGAAGAAATATGACAGATTAGGTCTTGAGGAGAACTATACGGAATATCTTGGGAATAAGATTGTATGTCACAATATTCCAATCCGTCCGGGGCGCAACCTTGCGATTATCTGTGAGTCTGCGGCGGTCAATTACCGTCAGAAAAAGATGGGTTACAATGCTGCACAGGAACTGTATCAGCGTGTACAAAATTCACTCTCGAAGCCGCGGGAGGATGATGAGGAATAGGGGGAAGGAGAAGGAAGATGGGCAAATATTGTTTTGGGGTAGACCTTGGTGGAACGACAGTGAAGATCGGCCTTTTTGATCCGGCGGGAAATGTGCTAGAGAAATGGGAGATTCCGACAAGAAAAGAGGACTACGGCAGTCACATTTTGCCGGATATTGCAAAGGCCATTCTGGATAAGACGGCTGAAAAAGCAATTGTAAAGGAAGATATCATCGGTGTGGGAATCGGTGTGCCGGGACCTGTGGATGACGAAGGTATAGTACATAAGGCCGTAAACCTTGGCTGGGACGTGATGAATATTAACGAGACGCTTGGCGGGCTGCTGCAGATGCCGGTAAAGGCCGGGAACGATGCAAATGTTGCAGCGCTTGGCGAGATGTGGTGTGGCGGTGGAAAAGGCTGTACAAATATGGTGCTCGCCACGCTTGGCACAGGTGTAGGTGGAGGTATCATTATCAATGGAAAGATGGTGACCGGTGCGACCGGTGCAGGTGGCGAGATCGGGCATATCCATATTGAGGATAACGAACCGGATGCGTGCGGCTGCGGTAATCATGGGTGTCTTGAGCAGTATGCTTCTGCGACAGGCGTGGTGCGTCTTGCGGAGAGAAAGCTCATTTCGTCAACGCAGGACAGTGTGCTTAGAAGCGCAAAGGCGGAAGGGAAACTTAGCGCAAAGGTGGTGTTTGATGCCGTTAAGGCGGGGGATGCGCTGGCTTGTGAAGTGGCAGAGCAGTTTGGGGACTATCTTGGAAAAGGCTTTGCGGCCATCGCGGGGGTAGTCAATCCAGAGCTATTTGTGCTCGGCGGCGGTGTGTCCAAGGCGGGCGATGTCCTGTGTGAATATGTTTCAAAATATTACACAAAATATGTATTCCACGGTTCGAAGGATGCACAGTTTAGGCTTGCAACGCTTGGAAATGACGCTGGCATTTATGGTGCGGCAAAGCTTGTATTAGAATAATAATCAGAAATGAAGAGGTAAGCATTTGAAAGAGTTTGATGAGAAAGCAAAACAGAAACTCTGCCAAAGACTGGCGTGCGTTGTGCAGCCAGAACAAATACTTGTAGATGAGAGGATGTCAGCTCACACCACCTTCCGCGTGGGTGGTGAAGCTGACATCTTTGTGGAAATAAATACTTCACAGGAGCTGAAAAAAGTACTGGCAGTACTGAGCTCTGAAGGACTGCGGGAATATGGAAGGGACTATTATCTTCTGGGAAATGGCAGCAATGTGCTAGTCAGCGACAGTGGTATTCGGGGAATTGTACTCCACTTGTCGAAAGCGTACAGCAGGATTTGGCCAGACCAGACAAACGGGACCACGCTTGTCTGTGAGGCGGGAGCGTCCCTTGCGGCGATCGCACACAGGGCGTGTGAGCTTAGCCTGACTGGATTTGAGTTTGCGGCGGGTATTCCTGGAAGTGTGGGCGGAGCAATCGTCATGAATGCGGGTGCATATGACGGGGAAATGCGCCATGTAGTCAAATGTGTGCGTCTGATGACACCCAGCGGGGAGATCATCGAGAAAAGTGCCATAGAGATGCATTTTTCATACAGGCACAGTATATTAAAAGAAGAACCGTTGATCGTGGTGGAGGTGGAACTTGCGCTTGGGCGTGGCAGCCAGCAGGCAATTCGGGCAAGGATGGAGGAGCTCGCATTGAGAAGACGGGAGAAACAGCCATTGGAATACCCCAGTGCAGGTTCTACGTTTAAACGGCCCGAGGGATATTTTGCTGCGAAATTGATAGAGGATGCGGGGCTTAGGGGTTTTGCGACAGGCGGTGCACAGGTTTCTGAAAAGCACTGTGGTTTTATTGTCAATAAGGGAAATGCCACGGCGGCGGATATTTACACACTGATTATGGAAGTACAAAAGCGGGTCAGGATGTCATCGCAGGTTACGCTAGAGCCCGAGGTTGTCCTGCTGGGTTTTGGAGAGAAAGGGTGATGGAATGAGGTTTGTGATTGTTACGGGCATGAGTGGCGGCGGGAAATCGACCGCCATGAAGATGCTCGAGGACGCAGGGTATTATTGTGCGGACAATATGCCGGTTCCTCTGATTGAAAAATTTATGGAGCTTCTGGCCATGCCAGACAACGGGATTATGAAGGTGGCGCTGGGACTTGATGTCAGGGCAGACCAGTCGTTTGAGGATGTCAACCAGCTTGTGGCGCGCCTGCGCGAGACCTATACTTTTGAGATTCTGTTTCTTGAGGCGGCGGACAGTGTGCTGCTCAAGCGCTATAAGGAGTCCAGGCGCGTCCACCCACTGTCTGTTGACAGCGATCTGATGAGCGGTATCACCAGGGAGCGTGCGCTGCTTGCGAGCATCAGGCAGGCGGCGGACTATGTGATTGACACCACAAATCTCCTGACAAGGGAGCTAAAGGCAGAGCTTGACCGGATCTTTGTCAGCAACCAGTCGTACAACAGTCTGATGGTCAACGTGATGTCCTTTGGGTTCAAAAACGGCATTCCGCAGGACGCGGATCTGGTGTTTGACGTCCGTTTCCTGCCAAACCCGTTTTACATAGACGAGTTAAAGCAGAAAACAGGGCTTGACCGGGAAGTGCAGGATTATGTTATGAGCTTTTCAGAGGCACATGAGTTTGTGGACAAGCTGACGGATATGATTAACTTTCTGATACCACACTATATCAATGAAGGGAAGTACCAGCTTGTCATAGCAATCGGCTGTACTGGCGGCCAGCACAGGAGTGTGACACTGGCTGGGGAACTCTACAAGCGTCTGAAAGACCGTGGTGATTACGGACTGACACTTCGTCACAGGGATACGAGATAGCAGGGATAAGAGGTGGGCGATGTCTTTTTCGGGAGAGATAAAGAAGGAGCTTGTAAAGCTTGAAAGTGATGCGCGGCACTGCCAGATTGCGGAGCTTGCCGCGATTTTGTGCTATATGGGTGCAGTCAGGACAGATGCGGTGGGCGCAAGGAGCATTGAGATGCCAGCCGATGCGCCGCTTGTGGCGTCCAGATGTCAGTTGCTGCTCGAAAAACTGCAATTGGTCGGACAGGGGACGCAGGACTGGAAAGGGTTTGGGTTTGATAAAAATGACACTGGTGTCATAAATAAGATATTGCAGACGATCAAGTACAGCGGGGCGGACGGCCTTGTCAACCCGCTGGTGATCAAGAGTCTGTGCTGCAAACGGGCTTGTCTAAGAGGTGCATTTTTAAGTATTGGCTCCATGAGCAATCCAGAGAAGGGATATCACCTGGAATTTGTGTGCAGTGATGTACAGCAGGCCGGGCAGCTTGTGGAAATGTTGCTGTTTTATCAGATTCATGCGAGGGTTGTGGCACGGAAAAAATATCAGGTTGTGTATCTTAAGGAGAGCGAGGAGATTGTGGAGCTGCTCAATGTCATCGGTGCGCATATTTCCCTGATGAAGCTCGAAAACCTGCGGATATTAAAGGATATGCGCAATTCGATTAACAGGCAGGTCAACTGTGAGACAGCCAATATCACCAAGACAGTCAATGCGGCGGCAAAACAGATTGAGGATATTCAGTACATCAGGGAGCATTATGGGTTTGACAATCTTGCCGACCCTTTAAGACAGATCGCGGAACTGCGGCTTGAACATCCTGACGCCGCGCTGAAGGAGCTGGGCGAATACCTGACGCCCAAGGTGGGCAAGTCGGGTGTGAACCACAGACTGAGGAAGTTGAGTGAGTTAGCGGAGAAGTTAAGACACTTATAAGACAGGTAGGAGATGGCGGAGGCTATGAAAAAAGCATTATTTATATTAAATCCACATTCTGGTAAGGGCCTGATCAAGAATCATCTGTTGGAGATTGTGGATATACTGGTTAAGGATGGATATGAAGTGACCGTCTACCCTACACAGGCGCGAGGGGATGCGAGCCGTATCATGTGTGAGCGCAGGAAAAGCTATGAGCTTGTTGTGTGCAGCGGCGGGGATGGAACACTCGATGAGATTGTGACAGGAATGATGCATTCTGGATTTAGGACGACAATCGGTTACATTCCGGCGGGGAGCACCAATGATTTTGCTAATAGCCTGAAGATTCCGTCAACCATGAAGAAAGCGGCAGAGGTGGTGGTGGGCGGCACGGTGTTCTCCTGTGATGTAGGGCGCTTTAATGAGGATGTCTTTGTGTATATCGCGGCGTTTGGCTTGTTTACTGAGGTGTCTTATGGGACACCGCAGGGGATGAAAAACCTGCTTGGGCATATGGCCTACATATTGGAGGGTGTCAAGCATCTGCAGAATATCAAGTCCCACCACATAAAAGTGACAAGTGTGTCAGAAAATGGAGAGACAAGGGTGATAGAGGATGATTTCATCTATGGAATGGTCACAAACTCTTACTCTGTAGGCGGCTTTAAGAGCATTGCCGGAAATGTCTTCAAGGGCAGAATCGCACTCAATGATGGGTTATTTGAAGTGACTCTGATTAAGATGCCCAAAAACCCTATGGAGCTCAACTCGATTCTGGCAGCACTTGCCATCCAGAATATTGATACCGAATATATGTACAGTTTTAAGTCAGGCAGACTGGTGATTGAGTCTGAGGATGAGATCGCATGGACGCTTGACGGGGAGTATGGCGGAGCGCACAGGAAGGTCACGCTTGTCAACGAAAAGCAGGCAATGGATATTATGGTCAAGGAATAAAGTGGGGAATAAAAGAATGGTACAACGATCTAAAAGACCTTATATGATACTGGTTCTTCTGATTATATTGGCCCTTGCGGCGACGCTTTACCTCAATTTGTCCTACCACTATGAATTGCGTGGAGAAGTGACTGCGTGGGCCATATCTGACATGGAGGTCCACAATTATGATGTGGTTTTGACAGATGGCGGCAGGGCATTTGCATTGACCGGGGAGGACCCGCAGTTTATCCTTAGCCCCATATCAGAAAATGGCAGTGGCAATGCGATAGAACGCATTGGCGGTATCGAATTAAGGTTTGCAGAGGCGTGGGAGGGGCCCGAACCGCTTCCAGTGCAGTTATTTTATGCAAAAGCGGATGAAACTATGTCGGAGAGGCATTCTGTAAAGGGTATGCTAAGGCCTGGTGAGCGTTCCATGCTGATTCCTGTGCCAGTGGGGGTGTACCAGACGTTCCGGTTTGATATTGACGGTGATTTTACGCTTGCAGGCATACGAAGCTGCGCGGAGGAGATGGAGGCAAGGGCGTATGTGTCGCAGAGGACAGTGGATGCCTGCATCTGGTATTTTCCGGTGGTTATCATCGGATTTTGCCTGGTTTTCTGGGCACACCGGATGCGGCTGCGCCAGGGTGGATTCCGTGTGAGGGCATATGTTAAAAATGTCTTTTTGGGCGCGGAGCCATCTCCAGACCGAGAAGGCTGTTTTGACTATCTGCGTGTGCTTGCAGTCGTTTTTGTCATACTGGCGCATACCTGTTCGCCGGCGGTGGATCTGGCCGATGCAGGCTGGAAGCGATTGGTGCTGGTCTGTGGACTGGGACTTGGGCTTAGCTGCAATCTGTTGTATGTTATGCTGTCGGGCGCCCTGCTTCTGGAAACCAGAAAGAATACGACAGAGGGTGTTGCGGCATTTTATATCAGGAGGGCGTCAAAGGTCATCATACCTCTGATTGCGTATTATCTGCTGATTTTGTCCTTAAATGACGAGGTGCATTTCCTGCCGCCGCAGCAGATCGGGAATGCATTCAAGCGCATTGTAACAGGGGCGCCCGATGCAGGACCACATCTGTGGCTCATATATACGATTGTGTCACTGTATCTTGTGACTCCGTTTTTTAGGGTGATGGTTCAGCATATGGATGACAGGCTGCTCTTTTCATTGGCGGCAGTGATCGTGGTGCTCAATATCCTGACATCTTATCTGCCGCTGTTTGGCATGGCGTTTGGCGCCGCTTCATTTCTGGCGGGATGGGAGGGCATATTTCTGCTGGGGTATATTATAACCAGGCAGAATAGGCTTTCTGGTGCGCAGAGGAGAAACCGCATGATGATGGCTGCTGCAGTGGTGGCGTATATCGTGATGACAGCCGTGGTTTTTGCCGATTCTGCACATATGAATTACGTGTATGGCAGCACGCCTACAATGGTTGCTGTCTCCTGTGGGATTTTTGCCCTGTTTATAAATTATCGGGATAAGTTTCAGGGAAAACCCAATCCGGTGGTGCGTCTGTTGTCCAAATATAGTTACTCGCTCATCCTGATTCACTGGTATGGACTTTATGTCGTGGTTCAGGGAAAGCTTCATATTACAGCGCTGCGTTTTGGCTGCCTTGGCGGAGTTGCGGCGAGTGTGGCTACCGCGCTGGTCGTATGTGTTGTGCTGGCCTTTGTGTTTGACAATACGGTTGTCATCGTGTGCAATACGCTCTTTGATAAGCTGACAGTAGGTATTCTGGGAAAAGCGGACAGGCGGTAAATGGTATAGCAACGCAAAAAGTGCATAGAATATAGCAATTGCAATGATGCAAAGGGTGGGCTGCCTGTGAGGATGCTGACAGGTGTTATAATCTTTATCATATGTGCCCCGTTAATCGGGACATGGTTTATCAAGCCCGATAAGAGCGACAGGGAAGAACAGGAAAGTGACACAAGTGTCATAAATGAGTGCTTTGAGATATCCGTCAGGGAGGAGAATGGAACTTTTTATTATAAGCCCGAGACGCTGACGGGGCTTTTGATGTACCGCGCGATACCGGAGGACGCCGCATTTACCAGCTCCGAGGATTACATTGTCAGGTTTGATGAGGTGTATGATCCCGAGCAAGAGTATTTAAAGGCGCTTGCGATTGTGTGTCGCAGCTGTGTGGTGGCGGCCTGGGAGCAGGCGCAGCGCCCCGAGGTTCTCGACTATGGGACAATGAAGCTAGAAGCGCAGGAGCTTCACAGGATTATTCAGACAGATGCAGTGTATCTCAAGGTGCCGCCGGATGCAAATGCGTTGCTGTGCGGCGGCAAGGATGTCAAATTAAAGGAAATATGGCAGGCGGTGGATGCCACAAAGGGAGCTGTGATTACAAGAGAGGGTATGGTAATGGCAGCTCCTTTTTTTACCACTACATCCTCTGACATGCTGGTCGGCGAGGCGGGCGCAGGGGAGGGTTTTTCCCTGAATTACGCATATGAGCTTGCCGTTTCAGGAATGAATTTTTATGAGCTTTTAAAGTATTTTTATGAAGATATCAGGGTGATTATTTACGAGGAAATCCATGAATAAAAACCTCCTATCAAGTCAATGCTATGGTAGAGGAGCCAGTCACGGTTCCTTTTAGGCAAAGGGCTTGCCGGAAATGGAGGGAAAGGATGAACAGACGAAATAACAAACGTCCTGCCTTGCAGAAGGAGAAGATCAGTATCATTGCAGCATCAGTATTTGTATTGTCAGCACTTACTCTTGCGGGCGTGTATATGTCATCACAGGACGACAAGAAAAGGGAAGAAAATCGTATAGATTTTGCGAAACTGGAACAGGAAAACATTACAGCAGAGGAGGGCGATACTGGGGCGGTCGATACCAGGTTTGTGTCAGGAAAGGCAGAATCCAACGCGGAGTTGAGTCAGAAGCCGCAAATTGACAGCCGGTTTGTCGATCCAGATATCTATGACCTAAGTGACAATAATGATATGGATGTTGACCCAGCTTTTACAGAGGCAAATTCCGGTCAGGTTGAGAATACCAGGCCAGATGGGGCAAAGGCGGGAACAGACAAAGCCGCTGTGTTTATGGAGGGCCAGCAGCAGGGACAGGAGCAGGAGATCGTTGCAGAGACACCGTTAAATTTTACAGAGCAGGATTCGCTCGCGCTTCCGGTTATCGGAAATGTATTAATGGATTATAGTATGGATAAGGCGGTATATCATGCTACGATGCAGCAGTACCGTTATAATCCGGCACTTGTTGTGGCAGCGAGTGAGGGACAGGATATCGCGGCGGCGGCAGACGGTATCGTATCAGATATATACTATGATTCACAGACAGGAAACACGATCCGGTTTGACCTTGGAAACGGCTATATGCTTACCTATGGACAGCTTGATAGCATCTGTGTCAATACAGGGGACAGGGTTTCTGCGGGTGATATCGTCGCAAAGGTTGCAAAGCCGACGATCTATTATACAGAAGAGGGGACAAATATTTACTATAAGCTTACGAAAGATGGGACACCAGTTGATCCGCTGCACAGATCCGCTGTGGAAAATCAATAAACAGGGAGGGCATGGTAAGCTTTACCGTGATTTTACAAAATGCTATTATTGGAAAATGCGGCAATCCGCAGTATGAGTGACTCGCTTCGGGAACAGTACCAGACAGAAATCATCGAGGGCAGTATACTGATTAAGGATGGAAAGATCCTTGAGGTATCCCCGAAGATCGCGCTTCCCGAATCTGCGGACTGTATGAAAATAGATGTGAACCATCATCTGGTAATGCCCGGTATTATAGAGGCGCACTGTCATATGGGTATCACCGAGGAGAAGAAGGGGCAGGAGGGCGATGACTGCAATGAGACAGTTCATCCTGTCACCC
>CAJUQZ010000043.1:12452-27813 GCA_910588755.1 uncultured Lachnospiraceae bacterium
GGCTGGCATTACCGCAGCAAATATTGGTCCCGGCAGCGCAAACGTTGTCGGCGGCCAGTTTGCCGTTGTGAAGACAAGCGGGAGACGGATCGATGATTTGATCGTAAGATTTCCGTCTGCCATGAAAGTCGCATTTGGAGAAAATCCTAAGGTGAATTATGCAGGGATGAATACATCGCCCGTGACACGCATGGCGATTGCAGGAATGCTTCGTGAGGAGCTGGTAAATGCGCGGTCATACCTGGAAAAACGGGATCAGGACAGCGCAGATTACAACCTTCACTACGAGGCATGGCGTCCCGTATTTGCAAAGGAAATTCCGTTAAAGGCGCATGTGCACCGCGTGGATGACATTTTTACAGCAATCCGCATCGCCAAGGAGTTTGACTTAGATATGACACTGGACCACTGCAGCGAAGGACACCTGATTGCCGCGGAAATTGCGGCTTCTGGTTTCCCGGCCATAGTAGGACCTGACCTTGCGACACGCAACAAGATCGAGGTGCAGAATATGGCATTCAAGACGGCGGGTGTTCTCGCAGATGCAGGTGTGTTGGTATCCATCACAACAGATCATCCGGTGTCATTGATTCAGTCGCTACCACTGTGCGTGGGACTTAGTGTTAAGCAGGGACTCTCGATGGAGGAGGGGTTTAGGGCAATGACCATCAATGCTGCCAGAATCTGTGGCGTATCCGACCGGCTTGGCAGCATCGAGCCGGGAAAAGATGCGGACATTGCCATCTTTGACGGAAATCCTATGGAGGTATTCACCAGTACATGGATGACGATTATTGATGGAAAAATTGTATATCGAAAAGAAGAGTGAAACGTATTGCATAAATTTGTAAGTGTTTATTTTAGAAATATAGTAAAAATGATGAAAAGTAATAATTACTTAAAAAGTACTTTTCAATAAAATAAAAATGTTGTATAATCAAGTTAAAGTATGATAAGAAATTATCTATACAAAGTAATTTAGCTTACATCGTATGCGAGTTTGACTCGCTATTCGCTCTCTCAATAACGCCCGCAGGTCTACATGGATTTGCGGGTTTTTTATGCACAGCCCCATGCAGATGAGATATGCCGTTGACGCGGGGCATGGAGATTAGGAAATGGAAGGGAATATCGGTGTTTTTGATTCAGGCATTGGCGGCCTGACGCTTCTGCATCAGGCGATGGTGTTGATGCCACACGAGAAATTTATATTTTATGCGGACACGGACCATGTTCCGTATGGGACCAAGACAAGGGAACAGGTTATGTCTTATGTGGATGCGGTCATTCACTTCATGGTGGCGCATGACTGCAAGGCGGTTGTGATCGCGTGCAATACTGCGACTGCGGTTGCGGCGGAGTTTGTGCGCAGCAGGTATGGGTCACTTCCGATTATAGGGATAGAACCAGCGGTGAAACCGGCAGTGGCGGAGAGTGAGGGGAAGCGCGTACTGGTGGTCGCGACGCCGCTCACAGTACATGAGCGGAAGCTTAGAAAGCTTGTGGAGCGCGTGGACGATGAGCACCTGGTCGATCTGCTAGAGCTGCCTGGATTAGTGGAGTTTGCCGAGCATCGCGAGTTTGTGTCAGACCGCGTGACGGCCTATCTGAAGGAACAGCTGTCAGGATATGAGCTTGACCAGTATAGGGAGCTGGTGCTTGGCTGTACACATTTTAATTATTTTAAGGATACCTTCCGGGCGCTTTTGCCTGCGCAGATCCACATGATAGATGGCAGTCTGGGAACAGTGCGCCAGCTGATGCGTGTCCTCCATTCGCGGCAGCTGCTTCTTGCGCCTGTATCAGAAACATCCGCGGACTGGGAAATGATAAAAAATGACATATGTGTCAGATATTTTGCGTCCGGGCGTGAGGTCGTGGACGCAGAAAGGCTAGAAATGATCAGGCAGCTGCACGAAAGACTAGAAAAGATGAGAAAAATATAGACATTGTACTTTACACAATGTCTATATTTTTGTTTTATATTGTTTATTCTAGGTTTAACTTTTTGGTCATCATATGCAGGTTGACAAAGTACATGATGATAGCCACAATGACTGTCAAACCCAGTGACAGATTCATGGATGGCGACATGATTCCAAAGGGGGATACGTCCATGTCATAGGTACTCGTGATAAGCATTCTGGTATACATCGGTATGGTACAGATATAGCCAAGGAACTGGTTGATAAACATTACGATAAAGTATGCAAGGATAGCACCTGCGACACGATGTTTCGCGTAGAGCTGGCCTAGTGACACACATCCGAATATGGTTATGATATTTGCGCACATTGCGATGATAAAGTAAACGATCATGTATGCAATATAGGCGCTGAAGCTGATGCCCAGCTCATCCTCAAACTCGCGGAATACCATAAAAAATGATCTGCGCAGTTCCTCATATTCACCTGGTATAAATGAGAATATATGGTGCATCGCAACCTCAAAAATGACCAGTATCGTTCCGACGATCGCAAGGAACATCAGCAAATAAACGACAATCGATGCCAGAATCTTGGCGTTTAAAATCTGTTTTGTGGATACAGGGAGCGTGTGCGTCAAATAGCCCTGATCTGTGTAACAGGTCTTGTAAAAACGGATTGCAATGATCAGCATGGTTCCCAATACACAGCCGATGAGTCCAAAGTAGTACAGAAAGATTGACAGGACGAGGGCCATGATGGAATACCATGCAACTGTCTCATCATATTTGGGGTTGATGGTGAGAATAACACCACAAGTCAGTGCGGTCGTTCCGCCCAACACGACAAGCATAATCAGCAGCGGGGAACGAAGTCCTTTCCATTCGTATTCAAATAGCTTTCCTAACATGCGTACACCTCCCTGAAGTAAGTATCGACGGATTTGCCCATCTGGCTTCTGATGGAATCGACGGATGTATACAGCATAAGGGAGCCATTTTTCATGAAAATCACATCGTCGAGTATATTCTCTATGTCGGATATCAAATGGGTTGACAATATAATGGTGGAGCCTGGATTGTAGTTGGTGATAATCGTGCGCAGGATATAATCCCTTGCGGGTGGGTCAACACCGGCAATCGGTTCGTCTAGGATATACAAATCAGCCTGTCTGCTCATGACTAGGATCAGCTGCACCTTCTCCTTTGTGCCTTTAGAGAGTGTCTTTAAGCGCGCATCACTGCTGATGCCAAGTGCATTTAGCATACCATAGGCCTTCTCTGTTGAAAAATCCTCATAAAAATCTGCAAAGTAGGTCACCATCTGTGAGACCTTCATATTGTTGTCCAGATAGGTGCGCTCTGGCAGATAGGAGACAGCCTTCTTGGTTGCTGGACAGGGTGCCATGCCATTGATCAGCACGCTACCGCATGTCGGCGCCAGCAGTCCGTTGATCATCTTGATCAGTGTCGTCTTGCCACAGCCGTTTGGTCCCAGCAAACCGATGATTCTTCCACGCGGAATGATCAGGTTCATATGGAAGACGGACATGTATGTGCCCATGCCTGGATAGCGCTTGCACAGATCATTGAGTTGCAGAAGCGGTGTGTTGTTGTATTGCATTGCTACAGTACCGCTCTGCGTGTAATCGTCTGGCATGTAAGCAGTATTGCTTTGCGTGGTCGCGTACTGGTTGTAATTCGAATTGCTTTGATTGTCAGCGTTTGGATTAAAAGCGGTAACGCTTTGCGGAGCCGTGTACTGGTTGTAATTCGAATTGCTTTGATTGTCAGCGTTTGGACTGAAAGCGGTAACGTTTTGCGGGGGCACGTTCTGGTTAAAAGCTGAATTGCTTTGCGGGGCTGCGCTTGGCGCAAACGTATTACTGCCTTTGGCATTGGTATTCTGGCTGTAATTCAAATCGTTATGTGAGTTTGCGTTCGGATTATAAGCCGAATTGTTATGCGGGTTTGTGTTCGAATTATAAGTCAAATTGCTTTGCGAAGTCGCATTCGGATTGTAGGCTGGATTCATATTGTCTATCCTGGATTGCGGTGCAATAGTATCCTTTATTAAAGTCACACGATTCTGTACAGTGGCGCTTTGTGCTGTAACTGTATCATGCTGTGCCCAATTGCTTGATTCAACAATCGCGCTGTCTGATGCGGTGCTGTTCGGGGCCGCTGTCACATTGTCATCAGGTGAAGTAGGATGCACTGGTGCAGTCATTTGACTGCTTTCTAAAGTGGCAGAACTGTCCAGGTCTGTCACATTGTCATTATGTGAAGCTGGATGCACTGGTACAGTTACTTGACTGCCCTCTAAAGCGGCAGAGTTGTTCATGTCTGTCACATTGTCATTATGTGAAGCTGGATTGTCCAGCGCAGTATGCTCCTTTGCATACACAGAGTTATTTTGTATGCTATCCTGCTGCGCATCTTCATTTTGCGTATAAGCCATACTGTTGTTTTCGTTCACATTTGTTCCCTCCCTCGGTTATTTTCATATTCAATCTTTTCAAAAATTTCGGTATATGTTCAATGATTTTTGTGGACGATGCTTTTGATCAGCTCCATGATTTCCTGATCGTTATATCCAAGCTCTCGCATGTTTGCAATAAAGCTGTTTACCTGTGTCAGCGCCAGCTGGTGTCTGGCGGCTTCTATTTTTGTCATATCTTCTGTGACGACGCGGCCGCTGTTGCGCTGCGTCACGATCAGCCCACTGTGCTCGAGCTCAGCGAAGGCGCGCTGCATTGTGTTGGGGTTGACGCTTGCCTCGGCGGCCAGATCCCTGACGCTTGGCAAGCGGTTTCCGGCTTTATAGATGCCGCATACAATGCGAACCAGTATCTTGTCATACAATTGTGCGTAGATTGGGCGTTCAGAATTCATTTGCCATGCCATGTACTTCCCTCCTTATGTGTTAATTAATTAATACACTAGTACAATAATACATTTTGGGAGAAATGTCAATACTATTTTCAAAAATAATTTTTAAGGAGCTGAAAACAAACAGAAAAAATAATCACCGATGAGGTCGGATATGGTGGTATAAATATGTAGAAATTACTGCATAATTATGGTAAAATAAATACGAAATATGGCCAAATTGTGTAAAAATACAGTATTTTTTAAAAAAATTATGCATCATGTGCAATATCGCGCATGCAAGCTGTTGAAAGCGCTGGCAAAGGGAAGGGTGGAGATGAGATGGAATACAATGAGGAGCTTTTTAAAAAAAGTGCAAACAAGAAGGCATCGATTGTGTGGGCTGTTATATGCGTGCTGATACCAGGGGTTTATGCTGGGGAGATTGCGAAGGGAAGAATGTCACACGAGACATTTCTGATGATGCTGGTTTTTTGCTGGGTGCCTTATCTTCTAGCTTTTTTGCAGCTGCGGATCAAGGGCGCAGCAAACAACCAGTACAAGATTTTTGTGGCGGTGGGATATGGCATTTTCTATGCATTTGTAATAATTACAATTAATAGTACAGTTGCGTTCAGTCTGATGCTTCCGATGGCCGGTATGTTGATTTTATTTAAAAACAGAGGGCTGCTTGTCGGAGTGGGTATTTACAATATCATTCTGATTTTTGTACAAAATATACTTGTCTATATGAGGGGACAATCTGCGGATGGTCATATGCTCCAGATGGAGATGGAGATGGTGTGCACAGTCATGTGTTATATGGGGTATGTTCTTGCGATAGACCATTTGACAAAGTCCGACGGCGCGATGGTCAAGGCGATGAACAACAATCTAGAAGAGGTGATCCAGACCGTGGATAAGGTCAAGGGGGCAAGCAGCGCCATTGTTGATGGTGTGACTGTGGTGCGCGAGCTAGCTGACGAGAACAAGCAGGGTGCGAATGATGTTGTGGAGAGTATGAACCAGCTTTCTGCCAACAATACAACGATGAGTGAGAAGGTAATGTCCTCCCTCGATATGACAGAGGATATCAACACGCAGGTGGAAAATGTTGCTTCGTTGGTCACAAAGATGGCAGATCTCATCAATGGGTCCGCAGCCCATGCGAAGACGAGCTCCAACGAGCTGTCGGCAGTCGTCGATGCCACGAACGAGATGGCCGACTTGTCGGGTGAGGTAGAGAAAGTATTAAATGAGTTTAGGACAGAGTTTGGGATGGTTAAGCAGGAGACGGGAACCATTGAGAAGATTACGGCGCAAACGAATCTGCTTGCGCTGAATGCGTCCATTGAGGCGGCGCGGGCAGGTGAGGCTGGGAAGGGCTTTGCTGTTGTGGCTGACGAGATTAGGGATCTTAGTATGGGGACAAAAAATTCGTCCAACAGTATTCTCAATGCACTCAACCATCTAGAGGAGACCGCAGAGAAAATGACGGATTCTATCACAAAGATTCTACAGCTCATCACAGATGCGCAGGGGAAGGTCAGCCATGTTGATGAGAGTGTGGCGAGTATCAGCAATGAATCCGTGGAGCTTGATGATGGCATACAGGTAGTCAAGCGGGCGATGCAGGACGTTGAGACGGCAAACCGCAACCTTGTCGAGAATATGAAGCAGATCAATGAAGTCATGGAAGTGATGACACAGAGTGTGCTTGACTCAGAGCAGACGACCAAGGTCATGCTTAGCAAGTACGGTGAGACCGCCAACAACGTCATTCAAATCGAGGATGTTGTCGGCAAACTGATCGAGGAGCTCGGTGAGGGAGGTTTCATGGGCGTCAAAGATATCACGCCGGGAATGAAAGTTTCTGTATTTGTTGCCGGGGACAGCAGCCAGCGAGAGTATAAGGCAGAGGTTGTAAGTACGACAGAGGATACTATTCGTGTGGGACATATCACACAGGACAACGATGTGCTTGACGTACAGGACAAGGCGAAGAAATACAATCTCCATATCATTGTGCACAATGCGCTTTACATATGGCAAAATGCCAGTATAGAGCCAGTTAAGAGCGGGGAGCGCAGTGTCAATATCATTCATGTCAAGGGCAATCCCAAGGTGGTTAACAGGCGAAAGTATCCGCGACTTCCGCTTTCCAATAGCTGCCAGGTGACAATCGGAGATATGGATCTGGGCTGTGATGGCAGAATGATTGATGTCAGTGCCAACGGCTTTGCGTTTACAACGACAGAAAAGAAGCTCCGGGAGGCGAAAGGAAGGCAGGTGGCGGTAGCGGTAAACAATTTCCCGGTTCTTAATGATAAGGCGCTTGAGGGTATCATTATCAGGGTTTCAGACCACGATGGGGAGTATCTGGTTGGCTGTCGTATGTATGAGGACAATAAAGTACTCCGCGACTACGTGGCAGCGAGGACAAAATAAATTTTGGGCAGGCCGTTCGTTCCATGATCTGGGGTGTTTCGTTCCTTTTTCACCCAACAGATAAAAACACTGTGCTATAATGTGGAAAAAAGAAAAGGAGCAGTGAAAATGAGTTTAGATATTTCAAGTTTTATAAGTGATTATTACCTGGGCAGTCTCTGTCGTCAGAACAGCAATGTCAATTATTTAAGTGGTCTGTATGGTCAGAACAGCAATGTCAATTATTTAAGTGGCCTGTATGGTCGAAACAGCAATGCGCTCTATCTGGGTGGCCTTTATTGCCAGAACCGTGTGCTGGACAATGCGCTGTCCTATCCCAGCTTCCAGAGTGTGTTTGCCGCAAGTATCAGCGGGCAGGATTTTCAGGGAGCGTTGGAAACACGATTTCCCGGCATCAAATATCATGTGATGGACACGTCAAAAATTGATGCCACCGCATGGGAGCGCAATGATTACCCGTTTGAACGGTTTTTTGAGGATGAGGTAGACATGTCTGTTTTAGACTGGCGTGCAACATCTAAAGAGCCGTCCATGCTGGACCGAACTGTGCAGGCAAAGCTTAATGCTGCGAGAGGGAAGTACGCTGTGCTTGTTCCGCCGCAGCTAGAGGAAAGGCTGCAGGAGAATCCTTCGATGGCGCAGGAACTTATGGATAAGATATTCACACTGATGGCACAGCAGGATCCGTCTGGTACGATTGAGTCATTTAATATTGCATTTGACGATAATGGAAATATTTCCAATTACCGGTTTTCGGGAGGAGGCGGACGGATCGATTGGCCGTCAGAGGAGGAGCAGCGAAAAAGTCGGGAGGAACATGCTAAGAACATGCAGCGCCAGACGAGGCGTCATTACTTATGAAATATTACAGGGCTGTCTTATAGCAGCCCTGTAATATTTTAATATATTTTCAGGTGTTCAAGTTCTGTGGTGGCAATATCTTTTTCAAGCCACTGGTAGCGGAACAAGGAGTAGCCGTCATAACCTAGCTGTAGTGCGGTCAGGTACTGATAGGCGAGGTTGGTGTCGCTGGTTGACCAGCCTAAGTCACTTTTAGATTTTGCACCAGCCTGATACAGGGCAAGGCCGACATAGAGCGGAAGATCCTGTTTGTTGATCTGAGCCCATGCAGTGCAGCGGTTTGTAAACATATGTTCCGCACCTCTGCTGGTGACATAAACGTCCGTCCAATAGATTTGTGGCATAATGTAATCAACATATCCGGGCGTGGACAGCCATGTGTCGATATCTGCACCCTGGCTGCGGGCACTGTCTGGATTACCGGCAGGGCTGATTCCAAAGGTGCAGTCTGGCCGTAAGGATTTGATTGTCTGGTATACCTGTGATATCAGTGCATTGACGTTTGTTTTCCGCGTTGCGGTATCCACATTGTCTGCCATGCCAGGCACATAGAAGTAGTCGTCAAAATGGATGCCGTCCACATCGTATCTGCGAACAATCTCTTTCACGCCGTTTGTGATTAGCGTTCTTGTCTCTGGATTTGCAGGATCGAGCACAAGACAGGTCTGGCCGCTGGAGGCTTTGTATTCTATTAAGAAGGAGCGAAACTGTTCATAATAAGGCGTAGCCTTGAAACTGCGTGTTGACTTGCTGTCGCGGGAGAGGCGGTAAGGGTTGATCCATGCCTCAAATTGCAGGTTTTTCTGGTGGGCGAGATCGAGCATGATCTGCAGTGGATCATAGCCTGGATCGCTTCTGTCCGTGGTGAAATACTCCGCCCAGGGATAGTAGTCAGAAGGATACATGGCGTCACCAAGGGCACGGACATGGACGATCACGGTGTTCATGCCGTATTTGGTGACATTGTCATACATGGCGGCAACCTTGTTCCTGAAATCCTGTTCGCTTTTGTCTTTCAGGAGCGCCTCGATATCCAGAAAAGAAATCCAACAGGCTTTTTTGGTATCAGGCGCGGAGTTCACTTCTGCATGGATTCTCATGACAGGAGACATGGATAGCAGGGAGAAAAGCATTATGAAAGCGATAGCGCGGGGGAGGGTTTTTTTGTGTTGCTTTGTCATCTTGTTATTTCCTTTCTGATTAAGCTACATAAAATACATTGAAAAACGCCAAATAATCACCAATAATCTGGACAAAATCTTATATATTGGCGAAGTGCTTGGGGCGAGATTGACGGAGACGGAGGGATTCGAACCCTCGTACCGGTATAATACCGGTAAACTGATTTCGAGTCAGTCCCGTTATGGCCTCTTCGGTACGTCTCCATGATCAGATGACACGCTTTGTTCATGCGCTGCAAGGAAAGAAGTGTTGCAATCAAAAGTGCTACTCTTATAATATACCAAAATGCAAAATTTGAAAATACCCAAAATAAAGTTTTTTCAGAATACATCTGAACTATGGAATAGTTTAGAAATTACTCATGCCAATTACTCGTCTAAATGTCCACCTGCGGCATCAGAAAATCTTGACAGAAGGCATTGCCCTTTATGACTTTGCCTTCTATGCCTGCAATTTTCTTCTTTGCATATGAACATTTATACGGCGTACTTGTCAAAAGTGATTTCTGAACAGTTTCATAGTTACGGACAGGTTTCTTGATGACAAATATTAGTTCGGCCTAGCATCCAGGTCCTTTCGTTTGCCGCCATTTTTCTTTATCGTTTGCCGCCAGCCCATTTGGGCGGCCATTTTATATAAGAATCTTGGAAAGGCTACGGATACATAATTGTTTTCCTGTGCTTCGCGCTGTACAAGTCTGCTGGCCATTGTGCCAAGCGCTTTTTCCACTGGCGCTTTTGGCCCATGCCCGTTCTCTATGGAAGGCATCTGTCCAAGGGCGCCTCCACCGCCTATACCGATACCTCCGCACCAGGTAAAACCAGTCTTTATACACCAGTTCTGTAAGATATGAAGTGCTGTTTCAGCCTGAATGCCCTCATAAAAACCACAGTTTACAATGCCGTAAACCTGTACAGGGCTTTTTTTCCAGTCGATTTTTTCTAGTTGGAGGAGGCAGGACAATAAATGCGCTGGAAGACCATCTACATACAAAGGGCACGCAAATACCCAAGTCTCGGCGTGTTCCAGCTTCGCCAGCACATCCTGTGGAACAATGGGTTTATGCAAGCTTGTTTCTATAATTTCTACGGTTTTCGGGACAAGATATTTTTGGAAGTCTTTTAGCAGCAATCCACTCGTACTGTTGTTTGATTTTGGACTTGCGTCAATTAGTGCGATTTTCATAGGATTATCTCCTCCAGATCCTCTGCTGATGGATAAAAGCAGATATTTTTAACTAAGCCATCATAGTTGTCCGCGTTTGCAGCTATGATATTCCGGGCAGTTGTCTTTTCAGCCTCTGTGATGTCTGGGCCATAAAAATATGCGGATATTGTGATGACATTCTGGTATCTGCGCTTATGGTGCATCTCACCCTTGCGGAGAACAAAATCAGGATGAACATAAGAGATGGCCCGGTCTAGTACTGTTTTCACAAAAGGGCCTACACTGCCATAACAGCACTGGCTGATCAGAATAAGTTCTGTGCATTTGCCCATGTCGATTCCAGTTCTCTCATAGCCGTCGTGAATGACGCACATTCCAGGTGTTTTCACCCAGCAGCCAAAACAGCCAGTACAGTGATGTATGGTTCCATGCGGACTGATTACTTTATAATCGCCATCGGCAGGAGCCTTAAAATGTTCAATATCTGTGATAATTAATTTCATTGTTTTTCCTCCATATACTGAATACAGGATATCACAAATTTGCATACGGGTCATTAAAACCAGATTAAAATTAACAAAATTTACACCGACTGTTCGTATATATTTCACTTATGTTCCCTGATATATGTTTCGTAAGTTCCGACAAGATAGAGCAGTTTCCGGACAGGCATGTTTGGATAGATTCTAATTTACATCACCTTGCTGCAAATGTCAAGATAAAAATTCGAAAATATATTCGGAACAAATTTTTGTATTGGCTATTTACACTTGTCTGTTCTGGTGCTATAATGGAAAAAAGTGTGAGATACTGGGGAAGGGCAGATGTACTCTGTGGCGGAAAGGAGCGTCATCATGGCGGATTTATTGGAGAACCTGAATGAGAAGCAGAGAGAAGCAGTGCTCGGGACGGAAGGTTATGTCAGGGTAATTGCAGGGGCCGGGAGTGGAAAGACAAAGCTTCTCGTGAGTCGCTACGCCTATCTTGTACAGGAGTATGGCATTGACTCCTCCAATATCCTGTGTGTGACGTTTACCAACAAGGCGGCTGGCGAGATGAAGCGACGGATCCGCGCGCTAATTGGGGACGGATATGATGTCAGTCTGATTTGTACGTATCATGGATTTTGTAACCGACTGTTGCGGGAGAATCCAGAAAAGCTCTTTCTGAACAAACAGTTTCAAATCATTGACAGCCAGCAGCAGAAAGCGATTCTCGCTGAGATTTACCAGAAGCTTGAGCTGAAACTCGACCATGCAAGTTTTGAATCGATTTTAAGGAAAATCGGTTATGCCAAGAAGGATGGCGCCTACGTGGCAAGGATGTGCGATCCGCAGCCATGCCAGATTCTGAGTGAGATGAAAGAGCAGGATGATAATATTATAGAAGAGTTTCTGCAAAGACAGAAGGCGACGTATTCGCTGGATTTTCACGATTTGATCGCGTTTGCTATCTATTTGCTGGTGAACGATTCCGAGGTGCGGGAGAAGTGGCAGAACCGTCTCAACTATATTATGGTGGATGAGTTTCAGGACAGTTCGGCGGTGGAGATGCGGCTAGTGGATATCCTGTCAGGGCAATACCGCAATCTGATGATCGTGGGCGATCCAGACCAGAATATATATGAATGGCGCGGTTCTGATGTAAAGCTGCTTGTGGATTTTGACAAGAGCCATGTGCCGACCCAGACAGTTATCTTAAACCAAAATTACCGTTCTACGCCGCAGATCCTTAGCTGTGCGAATGCTTTGATCGAGAAGAACCAGCTGCGCCTTAAAAAGGATCTTTTTACAAGAAACGCGGCGGGAGCACCCGTAATACACTATCATTCCAAGACTGACTTTGAGGAGATGGAGCATGTGATTGAGAATATCAAAAAGCTCCGTGTAAGTCAGGGGCTGCGGTATTCGGATTTTGCGATCATATACCGTTCAGGATTCTTGTCCCGTGTCGTGGAGAAAAAGCTGGTGGAGAAGAATATTCCATATGAAATCTTTGGTGGGGTACGTTTTTACCAGAGAATGGAAATCTTGGATATTCTGGCGTATTTAAAGTTGATTGCATATGATGATGACACGAGTTTCCGGCGCATTGTGAACACGCCGCGCAGGCGATTTGGGCGGGCAAAGATGAATGCCCTTGATACACTGAAGGAGCATGACGATTCGCTTTTTGCAACGCTCTCAATGCATCTGGAGGCGAAGGAATTTCAGAACAGTGATGTGGCGTCTTTTGTCAGGTTTGTGAGTGGAATACGGAATCGGTATCAGGAGGAACGGATTTCAGATATTGTGAATGAAGTGACAAGGGAGTCCGGATATGAACAGTATATACGGGAACTGGGCGATGAGGAGCGTCTGGACAACCTTGCGGAGTTTAAGCGCATTGCCAATGAGTTTGAGCGGGAGTTTGGGGAGGATTTGAGTCTTGAGGGGTTTTTGCAGCAGATTGCACTTCAGTCAGGGGAGGACAGGAGTGATCAGAAGGATACTGTGAAGCTTATGACAATACATGCCTCAAAGGGGCTGGAATTTCCCGTTGTATTTATTCTTGGATTTACAGAGGGGATCTTTCCGTCAGCAAAGACGATCGGGGAACGGAAGAAGCTGGGGCTGGAGGAGGAGCGCCGGCTGTGTTATGTGGCGATCACCAGGGCGGAGAGATACCTGTTTTTGATGGAGTCGGAGGGGACTTCACAGAATGGGATGCAGAAGCTGGTCTCCCGTTTTATCGACGAGATCGGGGAGAAAAATTATGTGCGGATTGGGCAGCTCTCGGAAGATCTGTTGCAGGAAAGCAGGTGTTATGCGGCAAAGCTGGACCGCGAGACCGGGGTGGAGCAGGATACGCAGCGCCGGCCCGGTGATGTGGTGGAGCATCATATTTTTGGCAGGGGGACGATTGAGCAAATCGACGCGAAAAGAGGAAGCTACGTAATCCGGTTTGACAAGCTGGCACAGACAAGAAGCATCTCGATCCGTTATTTTGCACAGGAGCATGAGGATATCAGGCAGAAATATATGGCACAGGATAGTCCGGCTGGTGTGGGGAAAGATAGCGAAGGGAAAGAATATATGAATCCCTCTGATGTGGATGGACAGCAGATGATTGTGACACATATAGAACGAATATTCGACAATGGCAATGATATGCAGAAAGAGCGACAGGAATTTACAGAATGTCAAAGTTCTGCAGTGACTGTAGATGCAGACGCAATGTCACCAATGTTAGAGGATGTTGATAGAGCTTATGATGTAGGAACGGCTGAGAATGTAGATTCGGGGTTTTATAATATATACGTGGACAAAGATACAAAGGCAGGTGCAAACACAAATGAACTGTCTGCTGTTAAGGTTATAGAGTGTGGTGAGTCATATGATAAAGTGTCTGATACAGAAGGTGTGGAAGACACTGGAGACGATTGGCATATAATAGGTGGAGAAGCAGGCGAAGATGACGTGTTTGGGGAGCATACCATTGTAGAAGGTGATGCTTTGCAGTGTATGCGGCAAAATGTGCGCAGGTTAAAGGAAAACAGTCCAAATCTATGGAAGCGCGACGATGCGCCACATGAAGGTTGGACATGTGTTGGGATAGAGGATCTAGGTGCGCCAGTTGGAATTTGCGAAATGTGCGGTTATCAGATTATCCGATATGCGCATCACATGGAGCATCCCCGATACCGCAGTCTGACAGCGGGCTGTGTCTGTGCAGGCAGGATGGAGGGAGACATTGAGGCGGCAAGGCGGCGCGAGACAGAGTATAAAAACAAAGCCTCCAGACGGGAACACTTTTTTCAGAAGATATGGAAGCGGTCTAAAAAAGGAAATGAATACCTGAAAACAGAAGGGCATGTTATTGTGCTCTATCAGATTGAAAAGGCAGGAAACAAGTGGAAGTATTCAATTGATAATGTGTCTGGAAAATCCTTATATCCTGACAGGGACAAAGCAGCCGCAGGTGTTTTTGATGCACTAGAAAAACTCAGAGAGGACAGTAAATAATGATCAAAACAGTCGGATAAATCATTGCCGAAATGCTAAAGCAGGTTTGCTGTAATATCATAAAAGAGGAGAGATCATGTTTGAGGTTGGGTTTTATGAGAATAAGAACATGAATTCGAAGAATATTAAGTTTATTAGGGAATTGCGGCCAGTGATTGCAAGAATGGAAGCCTGTGTTCATTCTCCACAGCTTGACAGTCTGAGTAAGCTTCTTGCTTCGCTGGGCTATACATTGCAAGTTGTACCAATAAGGAAGCAGCGGTAAGGAATGCAGGATGGGCGTAGAAAAAGTGTTAGAAACAGCGCGTCTATGGATACGTAATTTCCGCGAAAGTGATGTGGGTCCATGCTGGGAGAGCTGGGGACAGGACGAAGCACTTGGAAAATACATTCTATCATATCCAATGGCAGGGATTTGGCAGATGGAGAAGCTGGTGCAGGGATTCCTCACGAACAAGGACGCGTGGGTCATTGTGGATAAGGTGTCTGGAAAGCCGATCGGTTACATCACAGTTGATATACCGTACAGGCCACTGGGTGTAGGTGAGGTGGGGTATGTCATAGGTGCGCGCAATCAGGGACAGGGGTATGCATTTGAGGCGGTTTGCTGTATACTGACAGAATATTTTGACAATCAGGGGTTATATCTGGTCGAGGCAAAATGCAGTGAAGAAAACCTTGCCTCATTAAATCTGCTGGAAAAAGTGGGGTTTCATGTTGATGGTAGGCTCCGCGACAGACGAATGAATCTGCTGACGGGTGAGAGAAACGATATGATTGTTGTCTCAATCACGCAGGATGAGTTTAAGGCTTCCTATGAATGAGCAGGGGTATTTTGATCCGTGCTGACTAGTGCTCTATCCGGCCAGAAATTAAACTTGTGAACCACCTGCTTTGCACCATT
>CAJUQZ010000044.1:0-12262 GCA_910588755.1 uncultured Lachnospiraceae bacterium
AGCCTAAAATCATTAGCCTCGTTATAATTTTTTGCGGAATTTAGGTTATAATCTTATATTCATTTCCATCATTCCCCATACCATAGGTTTGACATGTCGATTTCAATGAATCAATTAGCGCTAGTGTTTTTTCTTTTATATCCATTTTGTTCTCTTTCCATTATGCTGCAGGATAAGTGTCGTTATATTGATTCAGATACTGACGCGCAATTCGTGACTGAATAAAAACCCTATCCTCCCGCGCACTACTTATTCCAAGTTTATCCATACCTAACCTGATTTGAGTCATCACAGTTTGCTCAAAATATGCGTCTTTTTTTAGAATATCATTTCGATCATATACCTTCTGGTCTAAATCCTCTTTTATCGCTAACAATACAGACATGATTGATTCATCATATGCGGATACAAGCGGATCTTTCCCTTCAGATGTTCGATGTTCATTCTCTTCCTTAATTCGTTTGTGTACTCTCGCGTATTTTGCATCCCCTTTATACTTTTTCAATAAAACTGTATTTCTCTTTTGAAGCGCATTCAACTTCTTTAATACCTCATCTAAAGCTTTGGAATGCTGTGTAAATTGATCAACACTACTTACAACAAAACCATGTTCCTTAAATCTCTGCATAAAGGCTTCCCGCAAAGTAATAAATTCCGGATCATCTTGATCCATGTTTTGTGTAAACGCTTGAATCGTTTTTTGCCACTTTTCTTGTAGCTCAATACCTCCTGCTATCAATTTCATCTCTTCTTCGCCGATTTTGCAAAAATTGAAAGTGATGTCCTCCATAACCTCATTCACGAGTTGTTTTGTGGCATCGTCTCCCTCGAAGGCCTCTTTCAGATTAATATTATCGATTGCATGCTGAACTTCAGAAATCATCTCTGGCAATTTCTCTATCATAAGTTTGGCAAAAAACTTTTTTAATTCATCATCACCAAATGTTCTAACCACATTACTGCAGTCTCTTGCAGAGACTAAATTTTTTCGAAGTTTTATAAGTTCATTTTTATCTTCTATAATTGAAATTTCAGAACTAAATTCCTCAACATTATCCGTCGTAAAGTGAAAGAGCATCTGTCTCACTTCCTGCATCTGCTGGATTAGTGCATCTTTATCTTCTATAATTTGCTGAAAAGTATCTGTTTCATTCCCTGCACCAGTCTCTTCAGGATCATTAAATCTTGCTAATTCCTGCAGATATGCTTCATTGGTTCGATCAAAATTGGACTTAATATCTGCAAAATCAATAATATATCCATATCTATTATCCTTATATGGACGATTTACCCTCGTAATTGCCTGCAAGAGATTATGGTCTTTCAATTTTCGTCCAAAATATAATCTTTTTAATCTTGGCGCATCAAATCCTGTAAGCAGCATATTGAAAACGATTAATATATCTATCGACATATTTTTCTTAAAATCCTTCACAATCTGTTTCCTAGTTTCTTTATCATCACTATCATGAAGGATTAATCCAACTTTAAAATGGCTCTGTTTAGACGCGGATTTGTTTATCTCATTTTGCACCTCATCAAAATACGCAAAAAGCTTCCTAGCTTGTTCGCTCGTTTCACAAATCACCATTCCTCCGAGGGTATCATCCCCTTGAATCATTCTAAACTGCTTCAAGTCTGAAATGATAAAGTGCAGCAATTCCTTTACATAGCTAGCATGTTCAATTATTTGGTTCTTTTTAATATCCTTTTTCTGAACAAGAGTCTCTAATTTTTCATATATCTGTGACAACTTATCCCTATACGAAGTTTCAATATCTTCTCTGATAATCTTTAATGTATATCCGTCTTGAATTGATTTATCGTAATAATACGTGTGAAAATACTCCCCAAAAATCTTCCATGAAGTTCTTTCTTCCTTAAGAAGCGGAGTTCCCGTCAATGCAATCTTTATTGCGTTTTCATCTGCTTCAAATAAGTTTGCCAAAAAACTTCCTGTAGGGTTATATCCTCTATGCGCCTCATCAATAATAAATATTCTTTGAAGATAAGTTGCATATGTCGATAGCTTTACTTTCTCTTTGTCTTCAGCAAATCTTTGAATATTTACAACCGTAATTTCTGGCTTACCGCTATTTCCTTCTTGGGCTTGATTATTACGAAATTGCTCCATAAGCTCAGCACGAGTGTTTGCAGTTTTAACCTCTAAGCCTCTGGCTTCAAATTCTTGAGTTGCTTGCTCTAGCAAGTCCAATCTGTCCACGATAAAGTAGAACTTTGCAACTTTATTCTGAGAGGAATAATAGTCTGAAAGAACATATGTAAGATAGTATGATAAGGCAGTTTTCCCGCTTCCTTGGGTATGCCAAATAACACCTGATTTTTTTCCTTCATCAAGTTTTTTTCTAATTGCAAGAGCGGCAAAAAGCTGCTGATATCGCATAATATGCTTCTGATCAGTAGACTCAATCTTCCCGTCCACCTCACGCTCTGATTTCACATAAGCAATTCCATATTGAATCATAAAAAGAAGTCTCTGCGGACTACACATCGAAGTTAAAATACGATTTGTTGGCCTATTTACATTTAAGTTAGTCTGGTACTCCGGTGCATGATGAATAACCTGACAGTTAAAATCAGACAGGATTTTTTTCTCCACCTCATAATCAATATCCTTATATGGATAATCCCTTATAAACGGTGCAATCTCACTATTCCCTGGATTCTCTTCTCTAAAGCAATTGAATGGGGAATAATTTCTAGCACCCGTGCAATAAAAAGCTCCCTGAACTGGAACAATACCTCCCATAGTGTCATATTCCATATTGTTTGAAAACAGCATCAATTGAGTTATATTAATGAATCTCCTAAACTTTTTATTCGGAAAACGCTGCTTATTCATTCTTGTACTTTCTGCAACCATACCACCATGATTATTCGGTTTTTTCACTTCAATGAATACTAACGGTAATCCATTAATAAACAACGTAATATCAGGTCTAAATTCATCCTGATCCCTTCTACACGTAAATTCAGCCGTACAATGAAATGTATTTTTCTCAGGATTATTAAAATCAATCAACTTTATTGGTGAAACACTAATAAGTCGGTTATAAAATTCCCTACCCAAATCATCATTATCCAGCTCCTGACGAATTGAACGCAAAACCTGCTCCCCTTCGCCCTCATGTCCAGGATTTAATTTGGCGAACTGCTCTAAGAATACTTGCTTAAGAATATTTGTGTCAGGATCATAAATTGTTCCTGCTGAATCTTCTGATATTTTTCCAAAGTATGTATATCCCAACCTAGTTAAATGAACTATTCCCGGCATCTGTACTCGAGTAGCTTCATTAAATTTGGCACTCATATGTAGCTCCCCTCCCATAATCAAAGTATAAATAATTTTCTATCCATTTATTGGACTTCAAATACTTTCCCGACTTAATCTTTCGCTCAAACAGCTCCTCTGTATCTTTTGGAATAACTCACGCTCGTCCAAATCTAGTGCACCATCCACTCAGAAATTGGACGAGTGAGCCACATGATTTGTGCCAGTGCTAGACATAATTTCGACGAAGATGCAGTGGCATCGTCTAGAATTTTTAACAACGCAAAATGCAGTTATATTATACACGCTTAGACGCAATTGATCAATCAAAATTTGTCTCTGTCATAAGGGTTGCTGCCCCTTATTCCTTATTTAATGACACTCGTGTCATTTTATCTTTCAAGTACTGGTTCATCTTCTCCCGAATCATCGCAAACTGCTCATTCGTCTCTGGCAGTTCGGAATGAAAATCCATAAGCTGGTCCAGATATCCTTGCTCATACACAAGTTTACAGCTGACAGGATACACCAACTCATACACCAATGAGATATGTCCGACCACGTTGTCAACAGGTGTCCTTTTCAGGCTCCGCAGGATACAGTGCTCCTCATAAAATGCCTGCATGACCTCCTCTGTCACTTTGCAGTGCTTCAGATCATAGGTTGTCACATTGTAGATCTCCTCGATCGGCACGATGACATTGACCTTTAGAATGTCGATCTTATCGGCGTCACGGAGCAGGTCCGCAAACTTCTTCTCGCGCGGAGTGTAGTCTTTGGGTACGCGGTATGCGCTGTGACAGCGCACTGCTTTCTCAAGCAATTTATCCTCAGACGCATCCTCCACATAGTCCCTGATTCTTCCCTCTTTAAACAGGATATCAGCACCAAACTCCGCATGGTCTATGGACTGTGCGTCGATAAATGTACCATACCGCCTAAGCTGCTCAAAACGCCCCACGTCATGCAGCAGCCCAGAAAGCCACGCCAATCTGATCTCATTTTCATCAAACCCGGACTGCGTGGCAATCTGCTCACAAAGTGCACATACCCTGTAGGTATGGTCAATCTTTAATTTTACTTTCTCATCGGAAATCTCGTAATTGTTTGTAAACTCCCTGAATGCCGCCAGTGCCTTGTGTTTGTCTATTTTCATTTCAATCTCCCCACCGCCCTAGTACTACAGCGTATTTGATATCAAACACGCTCTGACGCCCGGATAAATACAATGTTAATAATCTCCTCAACACCAATAATGATACCACTTCCTGACAATCTCCTCCGCCTGTGGCAACGAAAGCCCAGTAATCCGGCTCAATTCATATACCGCCTGCATCTTTTCGATATGCTCCACCAGCTGGTTCACCCGCACAAGCTGCGATTTCTCGTAGACAACATTCCCGATCGTAATATGCGTCTGGAGCCTTCTTTTCCTCCTCCAGTAAATCCAGACAGCAATGCTGCCTATAACCATGACAAGGCCCGCTATGCTGCAGACCAGCCCGCTAATACATGCCTGCTTCGATTTCGCAATATCCCGTTCTTCTATATAAAAAGGCAGTGCCTGGCCATCCAACCCTGCCTTTTGAAGCCATGACGAAAACGTGTGATACTGCCGCTCACTCATTTCAAAGAGAAAGCCCTCCACAAAAATGGGTTCTCCCCCTGGCGGCTTTAGTGGTTCATCTTTTATATTGATCCCCCGCTCCGTGACATCATACACTGTCCTTCCGCATAAATCCCGAAACAGTCCCTTTCTGCCTTTGGTCTCCCTGATTCCAATATAATATGTGCCACCGGCTGCGTCAACCGGCAGCACATAATAATACGCAATGTCTGTGACATAATTATCATATGTATAGTCATATCTTCCGCACAGCTCATGAACCGTGCCGCTGACCACATCCATATCCTCAAGCCGCGACACGTCACACAGACCGGAAAACAGGTCTATGGGCTCACGCATCGCAGCAAACCGCAAGCGCCATCCACTAGCGCCTATAACAACCCCCTCAAGCAGCAAAAAACTACATCCCATGCAGAATGCTATGATTGCAAACAAAACGCTTACCCTGGTTCTCATCCTATCCTTTTCATCTTCCTTTCATAATACCCCACCGAGTCAATTATTGCAATCCTGAATTGCCAAACTGTTGCGAATCAATATTTCACATAGTTTGGCAGATACCGGATCAGCTGGTCAACCTCCTGCCTTTGATAGACGCCAAGCGGCGTGTCCCCCGTCTGATCATGCCACGGTTTTGCTCCCATCGCCCGCACTGTCTTATTCACATGAATGTGCATCCTGGTCTTTCCCAGCTGAAATACCAGCCTGACGCCGCCGTCTTTTATGCGGTACTTCAGGCGCGTACAGCCAAAGTCAATCGGAAGAACATCCCTGCAGACCAGTGTTCCATCCGCATGCATCACATACGAGACAACCACGATATCACGCTCATTGAAGCAGACAATATACGGATAAAAATACCAATTGTAGCGTCCAACCATCGTCTTGTAATTTCCGACAGCATATGTATAATCAGGAAAGTATTCCTTCATCACAATCTGCATAAAATCCAGCATACGCTGTTTATCCCGACCGGTCTGCCACTGCTCCTTCATGTATCGGTCCTCCTCGACGCTGCCATGTATATTCATCCCGATCATGACAATTGGCAAGCCAATCAGTAACACCATACATATACCGCCAATTATAGAAAAAATAACCCCTATGATATTCATATAAATTCCTCATTTTTTATCATCTGCACAGCATCCTGATACGCCGCCAGTGTCCTGTCGTCAAACAGCACCCACATAACCGTATCAAACACTCCTGAATGCTCCTGTAAAAATCTGTCCACAGTCGTGACCGCAAGCTTTGCTGCCCGCTCAACGGGAAACGCATAGATTCCTGTCGATATGGAAGGAAACGCAATCGTCCGGATATCATGTTCTGCCGCAAGCATAAGTGCATTCTGGTAGCAGTCAGCAAGCAGCCCATCCTCGTTGTGGCTCCCTCCGTTCCAGACTGGTCCAACCGTGTGAATGATATGTTTGCAAGGAAGGCGGTATGCCTTTGTGATCTTTGCCTGTCCTGTCTTGCAGCCGCCCAGCAGCCTGCACTCTGACAAAAGCTCCGGTCCTGCTGCTCTGTGGATTGCACCATCAACGCCCCCACCGCCCGGCAAACTGCTGTTCGCTGCATTGACGATCGCATCCACGTTATCAATTTTTGTGATATCACCCTTGATTAGCTGAATCATATCTGTTCTCTCCTGTTCTCATTCTTCTCTAAACAACTCTTTTTTACAAGCCGCCAACCTCAAAAGGAATGCACTGCTCGTTCCCAGACCGACAGCGCTCAAAACGCACGCATTTTTCTTTTCCAAAGCCGACAGAGCTCAAAATTCACACATTACTCTCTTTCCAAGCCGCCGTTCATATTGCTTTTCTCCCGCAGCTTCTGGACAAACGCCTCATGCTCCATATCCTTCTCCAGCTCCCATGCACAGCTTGCGCATAGCGGAATCTGTTTTACCATTTTACAGATGTCAAGACAAACTGGTAAATATTCTTTTCCCGGCATATACAGCCATCTGCCACAGGAGGCACAGCGCAGGCAGTTGTGATTTTCAATCAGCGGATAACTGATCAGATGCTCCCTATGGGCAGTGTCCTTGTCTGTCAATGCAAGCTCTAGGGGAAACAACGCTTCCAACCGCTCTTCTATTTCTTCTTTTATCGTTCCGCTCTCTGCCTCGAAATAATCCTCACGCGGTATTTTCAGTGAATAGCTGACTGTTATCATAAGCTCCATTTTCATCCTGCCTCTTTCTCAATTATCATTTCCCCCAGGTGCCCGTGCGCCTAAAAATCCGAATATCCCAGTGCCTCCAAAACGGCGTCCCCATCTCTGATTTCAAACTCACCGTCGTCTGTGGCATCACAGCAGCAGGCAAATACATACGCGATTATTTGTCTGGCAAAATAAGGTCTGCACAGATTGAGTACGCACTGCTCACCTTTGTATAAACAAATTGTACCCCCCGCCAGATAGGCGTCTATCTTCATATTCGGTGCATATTTTGTAAAGTACACCCGCACCTTCAGCCGCTGATTTTCTCGCGGAACAAACAGATAATAGGAATATGGATAATTGGAAAAATCCATCTCATCAAAATAATAGTTCCACAGATATTCTCTGCCATCCACAACAATATACCTTAATTTTTTTCGGTTCTTCAACGCAACACCTCTCGCAAATCCTTATCTGATTATCCCACAAAAAACATTTGTTGTCAATTTATCCTTCACACTGCGCACGCTCATACTGTTCAATAAAGTTATCTACGAGAAATTTGTCAATCTCATCCAGACGATCATAGCGCTGGTTAAAGCAGTCTAATGCTGCCGGTGCTTGGACCAGATATAGCGCAGCTGTCGCCAGATGTCCCATCTGATATGGTCCTATTACCTTATAGCCATCTAATATAGAAGCAAGCAAGACCAGCTCCCTGATGATAGATTCATCGCAATATCTTCTCTGTATGGCCGTATATACAGCCAGTCCAGCAACATTCCATTTCTTGCTGCGCAGTGCGCACGCTAGTTCTTCATTTTTGATAGAATCATCTTTTAACTTCTCAAACATCTCATCATATGCCATTGATCACTTCTCCTGTTCTGTAATATATTTGGGTACTTAGCCTGGAGCTTGTATGAAAAATGCTCTAATATTGCAAAGACAACCGAATTGTTATAAGCGATTGCCCTTTTCATCCCTGATCTGCCCGGGATAATTCCTGTAATTTATTTCAATCAAACTACCCTCCTGAAAATGCCTGTTTTGATCCTTTCTGACCTTTATGATTCTCATGGCACAGGCATGATATTCTTCATAATCTGGGTCTATCGCATCCAGACTATTGTCCGTCTCATAACATGTATCCGCCTGGACTTCAATGATATCCCCATTTGCATATTCAAGAACATATGTTTGATTGCCATTCTCACTAATTGCCCGAAATAACCCCTCCATTACCCGCTTTTCCCTGTCAGAAAAATACATACACACACCTCCCCATAGCTGGACTACCATCAGACTACCAAAGGTATAGCGCCGCAGACCGTGGTAAAACACCGCTTTACATAAAAAGCCACATGTTATATACATTTCAATGTACATACCATGCGGCTTCGATTTATCATGAAGACTTTCTGCAATCACTTCCGATTACCGCATAGCCAAATAAGACCTTTCGTCCTACGGCCATGACTCCCTCCTGTTCCTACCGGGAATGAAATGTGACCGCAAGCTGAAAAATCTGATACTGCTGCATAATCAAAATAGATAGCCTATAATTCATGTCCCGCTTCAACATACCTCATCTCTCCTGCCTTTAAATCTGTAAATTGGTGACAGTATAGCACAGTTTTTTCCAAAAGACAAGCCTTTTGCATCTCAACATCTCAACAGTTAAAACGAAACAGTTAAAGCAACAATGAAATACAATAATTTCAACACAACAATTTCATAAACAATCCCAAATCACTATTCCTCACAATAATACCCAAAATATTTCTCGCGCAGGGGCTGGTAGGAACCCCTTGGCAGATAGATTCGCTTCCCATTGTCCATCTGCAGCTCCTGTGCATTGAGACTGTCCACATGCTCCAGATTCACAATGTAGGCAACACCTACCCTTGAGAACTCGCGATACCCAGAAAACATCCCGTACACCTCCGCCATCGTCCGGCGCAGTCCATACTGCGTGCCATCGGACATGTACAGATACTGTGTCTTTCCCTGCGCCTCACAGTACACAATATTGCTGACAGGCACGCGCTGAATCCTTCCATCGATGCGCAACAGCAGGTATTTTTTGCGCGTATCCTTCATTTCCCCCAGAATCTTATCCAGCACGGGAAACAGTCTCTGTTCTGACACTGGCTTCACCAGATACTGTATGGCCTCCACGCCAAAGGCATCAAGCGCATGCTCCCTAGACATGGTGAGAAAAAGGATTCTGCTACTATTTCCCATTTCCCGCAGCTCCCTGGCCGCCTCAATACCCAGCTTTTCTGGCATGTATATATCCATCATTATTAGATCCGGATCGTATTTTCCCGCCTTGATCCTGTCAATCAGCTCATCTGCACACGCGAAGCATTCTATCGCAAATTCTGTCGCAGAATGTATTGTCCCATAACACTTCAGCATCTGTACTGTCTTGTCCAGTTCTGCTGTCTCGTCATCGCAGAGTGCTATCTGATACATCCTTTATCCCTCTCTTCTTATCATTTTCAATTTGGTCCGTCATCGGAATATTCATAATCAGCCGAAATACAAACACCCCGTTGTCATTCTTAAACTCGTATTCCCCATTAAAGCGTTCTGCTGTCTTGATGATACTTAACACGCCAATACCGCCTGTAAATTCTGACTTAGGCTGTCCATTTTTCAGCTCCGCCTCTATCTGACAGGTATTCTTGCAGCTGATTACCAACTTATTTTTCTTTTGCTTGAGCACCAGATGAATAAAACATTCGCGGTCCGGAAACTGCTTCTTTACTTCCATACAGCCATAAATCGCATTTTCATATGCATTTGCAAGAATTGTCACCAGATCGATGTTGGATATTGTCAGATTTCCGCCAAGCTTCACGTCGGGCAAAACCTGGATCTGCTCTTTTCTCGCCTTTCTGGTATAGGCTGACAGGAGGTTGTTGACCGTCGTGTTGGCACAGATACTCTCCGCTGTATTCACAACCAGCTTTCTGTCATATTCCTCCAGATATTCGAGAAGCTCCTCATTCTGCCCCCTGCGGGCATACTCTGCAATCACCATATTGTGATGCCTGGCATCGTGGCAAATGCGCCTGCTAGATTCCGCAGACTCCTCCAAAAGCTCCATGTTGCGCTCTAGCAGTCGGTGATTCATCTGCATCAGCTGGTTTTCCTTCTGGTATTCCCGCTCTTTTCCAATATGCTGGTAGAGCCGGAATACCAATAACTGCAGGGCGCCTGTCAGGAAAAAGTTCATCACAATCTGAAAAAGCCGGTAGGGTGTCTGCCCATTCGTACTTGGATTCAAGATAAACCCGATGCCAGAGAGAATACTGATGATCATTACCCCCACACTGAACCTGTCCAGCTCATTTTCCACATAGTACACAAATCCCCTGATGGAATCCTTTATCTTCCTGTCAATCAGATAGGCCATGCCCGCAATCAATATCCCCCGTGTAATCAGGTCAATCCACACATTTCCGTCGAAAAAAATAATGGAGACCTCTATCCCGCTGATCATAAACACCGCAAGCAGGTAAAAATTCAGCGCAAGCTTATACGCTGCCAGATAAACCGGATCCCTACCCATAAAATATGCAAAGACGGAAAAACACATATACAGCACAAATGTCACCATCCGCGTATAACTCGACCAGTCAATAATATACCAGACACATGCCAGCACAATTGCGGCTGCGCTGAACATCCCGTAACATATGATTGTCCTTTTTCTGTCATATCGCGACTCGCTCATCAGTGAGAACAGCAGTATTGTCCCCGCCAGATTTACCACCATCCGGATAAATGCTACATATACCGAACCTCCTAACATAGTCTCCCGCCTCCCCTACAAATACTTATCAATCGCCTTCACAGTCTCTAGCAGGCTCACCATCAATCCGCCTGCCTGCTCCGCCTTATGGCGAGTATCCGCACCAAGCTCCGCCGCCTGCTGTGTGCTGGCTGTCACCTCCTCACTGACCGCCGAGATATGATTTATGCTGTCCACAATGACATTGTTGGATTCGAGAATTTCCTCTATCTTTTTATAAATTTCCCGAACATTTGTGTGTAGCCTCCCCATCCGGCTGCCAATCTCGCCAAACTGCGCACTCGCATTTGAGATCAGCTCATGTTCTGTTCCTGCCGCCATCATGACATTGTCAACTGTGCTTTTTGCCCCGTCCGCATTGTTCTTTAAGTCATCGACAATTTTGCGAATTTTTTCCGTGAGCGTTCGTGTCTCATCCGCAAGCGCCCGGATCTCCTCCGAAACTACGGCAAACCCCTTTCCGGCCTCACCCGCCCTTGCACTCTCAATCGAAGCGTTCAGCGCCAGAAGATTCGTCTGGCTGGAAATCGAAAAAATCTGCTCCGTAATATTCTCCACTGCTTTTGCATTCGCTATCAGTCCTGCCACAGAAGCCACTACCTGCTCATTGGCCTCCCTTGTCCTTAACGCCTGCGCTAAAAGGTGCTCTACCGTCTGCTGCCCCTCCTGCACAGCCCCTTTTGAGCGCTCTGCCATCGCAAGCATCTCATCAGACATCTGCTTTGTCTCGCGAATCATACTCTGGATATTCCCGGTCATCACGGTCTGCCTCCCGATGCTTTCCGCGTTGGTGGTATTCCCCTCCGCGATATCACTAAGCTCTGATACCGTGGAATCCACATACTGGTTGAGCTGCCGGATATGCTCTGCCGCCTCTGCAGCATTCTGCCGGACGGAAGCCGCAACCCTAAGCACCTCATCCAAAAGTGCGGTACTCCTCTCTTTTTCCTGGTTGATGCGCTCAATTTTCCTGGCATTATTGTCATTTGAGATCAACGTGGTACCGCAGAGCACAATCATGTACACCACTGCGGACGCGCCCTGGAGCAAAAGCGACGTAACGTTTAATGGTGCACCCGAATGCATATGTCCAAGCACTGCCGCGATGTAGAACACGTCAATCACATTGATCGCACCAAATACCACTGCAATCCTCAAAATCAGTTTAAAATCATAGTATAGTATGTAAATTACCGTCAGCGGAAATACCATCATGAACACCAGATCGTTTTGCGCGCCAAACACTGCAAGCCCGTAGACAACCATATATCCAACCACGGAGACATGTTGAAATGCCAGGCTATCCTTTCTGTGAAAATAAACGGCATAACAGGCCATCATGGAA